>CAYZDH010000019.1:0-24906 GCA_964477025.1 uncultured Rhodospirillaceae bacterium
GTGTAAAGGCGCTGCCTCCTGATTGAGGCGATCCATTTCTTCAAGCACGTCGGGTGGAAGACTAGAATTTGAAAAGGTTGAATTTTGGTCTGTAGCCATGTCTATGCCTTTAATGGAGTGTAATAATCCAATATTCTCAAGCGATAGGCTAGCGCAGATTATTAATATAGCTTTGATTTACCGTCTGGCGGCCCTGTAGGCGTTACAAACTTGGGGTGGTTTGCGCTGGCAGGATGAGTTTGACCTACCATTATAGTTCCCTAACAATATGGGCAGAAAAAATAAAATATGTGGAGTGAGTTGATGGCGCAAAAAGCCGTGATAGATGGCCTTGACATTGCTGTTAATGAATTTGTGAACCGAACGTTGATATTTAAGGATGATGCGTGGACTAAGAACCGGTGTCGGGCGTTTGTTTTGCAGCACCGTCAAAACACGCGGCACCGCAACTCTGTTCTTAAACTGAAGGTAGCTACTAACTGCCCGATCTGGGATATAAAGATAGATATTATCGAAGCCTGTTCGCAGGAAATTATTGCCGATAATGAATATGGCAACGGTAAGCCCCACTGGCAGATTTTAGCGGACCTTGGGGTCCGCATTGGCATGGATAGAAGTGATATTCAGAGCGCTACACCATCGGATAGCACCCAGCTTAGTTGGGATGCATGGTCAGGCTTAATGACCAATGCCCACTGGTTAATTGGGCTGATCGGTAATACCTGTTCTGAGCGTGTAAACGTCCCAGGCTATGGGACTGGCAGAATTAAAGAACTTGGCTGGTTCGGCCATGTGCGTGGAGTTTGGCAAGATATGTGGGATTTATCGGATGAAGATGTTAATTTTTTTAAATTACATACCGATGCCGATCTTGAGCATTCAGAACTTGGCTGGCGCAATGTTGCAACGTATGCCGAGGATCTAAATTTAGAAGGTGAGGTCGTTGAGGCCTGCCGCCGTAACCTTGTAGTCTGGGAAAATTACTTTAATGGTATCTGCCATTTGGGCGACTCGTTCGACTAGCTGTTTTTGGGCTACCGAGTAAATAATTTTTGGAGTAAGTGCTATGGCCAATTCCCGACTTAAACTAACCTTTGCTAGCAGTGACTACGAACATGTACGTGATCTCACTATGGGGCCGGTCGAGCCAGAAGGTATCGAGCTAGTTCCAATAACATTGCAGATTGAAGAGATGTTTTACCGCTTTATAAATTTCGAGGAATTCGATATTTCAGAAATTTCTAGCGGAAAATATACCTCCATGATTAGCCAGGGTGACAACCGGTTTGTGGGTTTACCGATATTCCCATCCCGAGTAGCACGCCAGTCTTCCGTTTATATTTTGCCTGGTGGACCTATCAAGAAGGCAGAGGATTTACGTGGTAAACGAATTGGGGTTCCGGAATGGGGGCAGTCGGCTTCTGTTTATTCAAGGGGTTGGATTCAGCATGAAGTGGGCATACCCTTAACTGAAATCGAGTGGTACCAAGCCGGTGTTAATCAGCCTGGGCGCAAAGAAAAAGTCGCGCTGAATTTGCCTGATGGTATTGTACTTAAGCCGCAGCCAAATAAATCGTTGAGCGGGATGTTACTTGATGGCGAAATCGATGCAATTCTGACCGCACATGCTCCGGAAATAGTCGAAAAACGTGACCCTCGGATTGTAAGGCTATATCCAAACTATCGAGAAATTGAGAAGGAATACTATCGTGATACCGGTATTTGGCCAATTATGCACCTCTATGCAATTCGTCGCGAAGTCTTCGAGGCCCATCCGTGGGTCGCACAGAGTATGTGCAAAGCGTTAACTGAAGCAAAAGATCGATCCTTAAATAGGATGCTCGACATCACGGCATGCCGCGCGCCTATCGGGTGGATTTACGATATTGCGGAGGAAGCCAGGGAGCTTTTCGGCGACGACTTTTATCCCTACGGGATTGAACCTAACCGTACGACCCTAGAAGCATTTCTACTTTACGGTTACGAGCAGGGTTTATTTCACAAACACATGGCCCCGGAGGACATGTTTCCGAAGGAAGTACAGAGCGAATTCAAGGTGTAACGCTGATTTCGGATGAAATTGTTTTTGCCTCGATTATTGACTGGATGAAGGTACAATAGAACTTGATATAAATGGATCGGACTTATCGTTTCTCACGCTCAACAAATCTGGGAAAATCTCCAGGCCCTTATAGGGGGTTGGATTAAGGCATTCGCGGAGTTATCCAAAGGGGTAAGGTCACAGTTTCCGGAATTTTTTCCAGACTCGGTTTTGCCTATTCTTGAGGTAATACCTGACTGGTTATTACTAATAATTCTAGCGCTTTTGGTTCTCCGAATTTTTACGTATTTTCATAGAATGATTTTTGGAGTTTCCAGCAAAAAGGAAAAATCTTTTGAGGGCACAGCAACATCGGATCCAAGGGTTCATGAACTTGTCGTAATTCAGAATAAAATCGATGGGGATAAAACTGGTATCAAAGAGAGGCTCGAACCAGGATTTACTTTGCCTGGTGCAAACAATGTATATGGGAAGATGGGGATTGCCGAGAAAGAAAGGCTTCCATTACCCACGGGCACAAAACTTGAAAAATTAGAAAACCGAATTCGTAAGAAACTTGGGGTCGACAAAGTTATAAATGATGTCGCGGGGAGATTTGAATTTTCCAGATCAAGGTTAACTGAAAATCATCTTTTAGAGCTAGACGCGCAAAGTGAGGTTTTAGATAGCTTGAAAAAGCTTCAGCAGGTTTTAGTGAGGCTTAAAAACCACTCTAGCGACAAGGTTGATATAAAGGGTGAACTGAGAGAAAAAAAATCCCTTTTTTCAACTAGTTTAGGAGAAACGTTAATAGAAAATCACAGGGTTATGGGAAGTGAATCACCTGAGATACCCGCGTCAATTTATGAGAATTTGGTTGGTCTAGAAGAGAACTTAAAAATCCAAGAACAGTTGTCTGAAAAAGATCCTGCAAGCATTGCGGCGCAACGCAATGTAGCTATCAGCATGAGCCAGCTGGCTGAAATCTTGATTGAAGTTGGCGATTTATCCGGTGCGATAAACCTTTTTGAAAAAAGTCTCGTGATATCAGAAAGGTTGGCCCAGCGTGAACCTACAAATCTGGATGCATTTCGCGATACGGTCGTTAGTCTTAACCGGCTAGGCGACGCACTGTTAAAAAATGGTGACATTGAAGCCGCCAATAAACAATTTGACATGGGTTTGAATTTTTCTCAGAAATTGGTCGAGCAAGACCCTAACAACGTCCAAGCACAACGGGATGTATGGTTCAGCCTAAATCGAATAGGCGATATGAGGGTTGAAAAAGGTAATATGTTGTCTGCTGTGACTTTCTTTGAAGCCGGACTTCAGATTGCACAACGTCTGGCCGATTTGAATCCTAAGAATGTACAAGCGCAGCGAGACTTGATTGTGAGTTTAGCAAAGCTTGGAGAGGTGAGCCCTAATCAAGGCTGGTGGGCGAGAGGCTTTTCAATATGCAAACGGCTATCAAATGAGGGTGTTTTGCCCTCATCAGACAGCTGGATGCTTGATGATCTATATAAACGTTCAGAGGCTGAAAGGCTCACGTAAGATAGAATATTAATGCGGTATGGGGTTAGAGACGGAGTGGTTGAACAAGTTTGGAGTACTTTCATTTGAGTATCCTGAAATAAATTCTTGAACCGCGTGGGTCTCTGAATCAAATAAATGACGGTTTACAGCACCAATATTTGCCCCATAAAGGTGGATGCTAATCGAGGGTTCGTCGGCCAAAGCGTTCGATACTTTATGAATATCGCCTATGGATGGGGAGACAGCACTCACCATTCCAGGCGTTAACAATTCTTGGCCTGTTTCTTCGAGTGTTCCATCGGAACCGATCGAGTAGTTTTTTCCTATCTCACTGCCACGTAGCATACCGATTAGGCCCCAAATAGTATGATTATGGATCGGGGTTGTTTGGCCCGGTCCCCAAACAAAGCTAACAATTGAAAATCTCTCTAGAGGATCGCACCAAAGCAAATTTTGTCGATAACTACCTGAGCCTGGTCTTGCAAATTCGTCTGGGAGCCAGCCGTCATCGGATATTAATCTTTCAAGTAATAGCTGTCCTTCTTGGAGAAGGGTAGACTCAGCGCTTTCAACGTCGATGAGTTTTGTCATCTCTTTGACAAATTCTCTGAGGGGCGAGATGGAAGACATATTTTAGTTTCCTAACGTTGCAGAATTTAGAAGGGCTCACTAAACTTTTTTAAATATAAATACACAAAAAGGGGAGGCCATTTAATGTTGTTTATTCATAACGAGGTCGTTGAGGAAATTCTCAATATGGAGGATTGCATAGCGGCGCAGGAACAGGCATTTCGTGACCTTGCTGAAGGAAAGGCAACGCACCGCCCCCGTTCCGACATTTATGCTCCATGTGAACGTGAGGATGGATATTACCGTTGGGGCACAATGGAAGGCTGTTCGGGTGGGTATCTCGCGATCCGTATGAAATCAGACATCATGACTTGGCCGCGTGCTGAAGATGGTAGTTGGACAGAGGATAAATTTTGTATTGAACCCGGGACTTATTGTGGGTTGATCATGTTGTTCTCGGCGATGAATGGTGAACCTCTGGCCTTTATTAATGACGGTGTGTTGCAACATATGAGAGTAGGCGGGGGTGGCGGTATTGGTGCTAAATACCTCGCCCGAGCAAATGCTGCCACGGTTGGTATGCTAGGATCTGGTGGTATGGCCCGTACTTATGCGCAAGCTTACTGTGCGGTCCGCGGTATCACAAAGGTGAAAGTCTTCAGCCCCACCAAAGCAAACCGCGAGGCATATGCTTCAGAGATGGGTCGTCGTCTCAACATTGAAGTGCAAGCCGTTAATAGCGCAGAAGAAGCGGTGCGTGGTTCGGACATTGTTTCAAGTTGCACAGACTCTATGGCACCGACTTTTGACGCAGAATGGCTATCGCCGGGGCAGCACGTCACGATGCTGGGGCCCATGGAGATTTCTAACGAGGTACTCGAACGGGTCGATGTAAAGATTTCGCAAGGGAGTGGTGGCCTGAATATAGATACTAAAGACACAGAAAAAGGTGTCGGTCATAGCCCGCTGGCTTGGGTGGCTGGCTCGAAGGAGGAGCGTAAACGTCTTCCTGAGAAGCAGGAGAACTTTAACTTTATTGTTGATTTTCCGACCTTTGGGGATTTGATTAATGATCCGACGATTGGACGGACAGACGACGAACAGATCACTTTTTATCATAACATGGGCAATCAGGGGCTGCAGTTCTCTTCCGTTGGCGGGCTAGTTTATGAAAAGGCGCTAAAAGCTAAAGTAGGGCGCCAAATGCCGACCGAGTGGTTCCTGCAGGATATTCGGGACTAAAAGCCGGAATTCTTGAAATTTTAGGACTAGGAGGGGTAACCCCGCAGTCCTAAAATTAAATAAAACCTCTTGATTTTTTAATCGCCAAAAAACGTACCGTCGCGGAAAATTACTGGGACAGATTTATTTTCCTTTGAATCCCCTCGCATTTCTTCACCGTCTTCATTGAGGCGCGTTGGTTCAGGTTGTTTCTTGTGGTTAGGGTTACCGACCCGGATCATGACTAAAGGTTCTTTGCTGGTAGCAAAGAATTTATAGAGGTTTCCGCGCGGAAGCATAATTCCTTCCCATTGCCCGAGGTCAATCGCTTCGTCTTCGGGTCCGAAAAAACGTGCTGAGCCCTGTAAAATCATGAAGCTATGGTCTTCATAAGGGTGAGAGTGCAGCTCATTTTCACCCCCAGAAGCATAAACTTTGAGCCTAATGGTCAGGTCATCTGTTGCAGCAAGGACGCTGTCTGTGCGACCTTGGTCTAGTAACTGCCCCTTTAGTGAAAACACATAAGGCGTTTTTTTCTCCGAGAGAGCGAGTTCCTGATCCCTCATATCTTTGTTAGTTAGTGCGGGGGCAGTAAATTCTGGTGCATCAAGCATAATGATTTCCTTATTAAAAAAAGTCATTGACCAGAGTTATACAGTAGTTTTGTAGTTGTAATCGAGTCTTTGGTTACAATTGAGTTGACGTTGACGAGAAACCATAATTGTATGTACACATACAATAATTACTTGTCTGAATGCGGCTAATTGATGGGGTAGGAGGAGTTATCATGGCAGATCGGATGGCTGTAAAGCTTGAGGAGAAGGGGGCTAACGGATTGACGCGTGAGGAAGCTCTGGTCGATCTGCGGACCACGCTCGACTGGCTCGGCGATGACGTTCAATACATTGATGGCGAAGTCGATTCAATAGTTGAAATGTGCACGATCACTAAGGCATTTGATAATTCAAAAGTTATCGTTGCAAATAATATTAAGGGCTACCCTGGCGTCCGGATGATCTCCAACCTCTATTCGCGAAAAGAACGAGTGAACAAATTTCACGGAGTAGAGGACTTCCGGGATATAAAACATCAACTCCTTAACCAAGTCACAAATCCAATCCCGCCGCGGATAGTTGATGACGCACCCGTGCATGAGGAGGTACTTATCCCCGGAAAGGATTTTGATCATATTCACGATATTATTCCCGTTGCCACACATACTTTCGATGATGGGGGGCAGATTTTTGGAGCCGGATCACATGTATTTATGGGAGAGCCCTGGGTGCCGGGGGGTGGCAGTCAGATATCGATGTATCGTATGTCTTTTCGTGAAGGACAAAAATATGCTTCCATAAACATGGTGCCAGGTGGCGCAGGCGATGTGATCTGTTCTCATCACCCAGGCAAAAAAGTTCCCTGCACTGTAAATGTTTGTCCTCCAGTTGGTCCTGAATTGGTTTCAGTTTCAACGATGAATCCTGTAATCTTCCCAGGTCAGACTGATAAGCTGGGATTTGCCGGAGCAATCCAGGGTTTTCCGGTTGACGTTGTTAAGGCCCGAACCGTTGACGCTTATACAATTGCCAATGCAGAGTGGTCACTCGAAGGCTATGTCTTAGAAGGAGAGCGGGTTTGGGAAACGGAAGAAGCGGAACGTCTAGGTAAACAAGGTGTAGCCTTGTTACACCCGGAGTGGGCGCGATCCATGGGCCATGCCTACCGTACGCCGCGTGCATTTGAGCTCACAGCGGTCACAAGGCGAAAGAATAATCCGATTGTTTATACTCCACACTTTGGCGCCTTCTGGTATGAGGCCCCGTTTATGTGTGCCAGTGTGTATGAGCTATGCGAACGTATGGCGCCGGGCTTTGTTAAGGACGTTGCCAGCTGGCTTGGACTTACGTTGTGGGGCGGGTTGGTTATCCAAGTGAAAAAACGCCGACGTTCGGACGAGGGTATGCAACGAAATCTTCTAACTGCAATTATGGGTCTTTATCGTGGCATGCGGTTGGTTGTGGTTGTGGATGAGGATATAGACCCTTGGCAGCCCGAAGACGTCATGTGGGCGATCCAGTCACGGGCCTCAGCACAAAAGGATTATATAGTTTATAATGAGTATGGCCGCGGCCAAGCTTTCCAACCCTCAGAATTAAAGATCGGTAATATCTCTGTCTCAGATGGCGGAATGGGTATTGACGCTACCGCTCCGCTTGGCGTTCAAGTTTACGAGCGTTCCAAATACCCAGTTGATGAAATGGACTTTTCTAAGTGGCTAAGCGAGGACGAAATTGCCGAGCTTAAGAATATGCAAGATCCCTACTTCCGTTGGCTTGGTGAGACGGGCCATGGATAAACTTGCAGATACCGTTTGTACGATAAGGGAAGAAGTCCTAGGTACTTAGGGTGGCCTAGCTCTTATTTGCTGTGGCGGCTGTTAAAAATTTTGTGATGGACAAGTTGGCATACACTTTTAAACCTTCTAGCCACCAAAATTTGAACCACCGTTGATGTGCATATTCTCCCCTGTCATAAAGCTGGCCTTATCAGAAACAAGATAGATGGCGCCTTCAGCAACCTCTTCAGGTTTTGCAAAGCGCCCTAGCGGAAAACGTTTTTTCATCGCGGCTTTTTGTTCTTGGGTGTAGCCGGCAACCATTGGTGTTTCGGTAATACCTGGACTGATAGCATTTACGCGAATGCCATCAGGTCCGAGCGCTCTAGCAAGCGAGCGCATTAACGCGAGCACTGCTCCCTTTGAGCTGACGTAGGCTGGTCCACCTTGTCCATTGCCACCGGTGACACCGAACAAGACCGAGGCTGAAGTTGTCAAAACAATTGACCCTTTGCCATGTTCTTTCATACGACGTGCGGCGGCGCGGGCAACTTGGAATGACCCAGTGACGTTGATGGCTAAAACATCATTCATTTCGACGGGATCAAGCTCATCCCAACGGGCACTTGAATGACTGGCGCCACAATGAATCAAGCCATCTATCTGGCCGAAAAGGTCAACCGTTGCGCTGACTGCATCGATGCAGTCCTTCTCAACAGAAACATCCCCATGGGTAAGAAGCAGATTATCTGATTTCTCAAACTTTTCCTGCATTTTGCCTAACTGTGGATCAAAAGCAGCAACACGTGCTCCTCGTTCCAAAAGCAGTTTAGCGCAGGCGTGACCGATTCCGCTTGCCGCACCCGTAACGAGAATATTTTTTTTCAAAACGCCACTCACCTTTCATTAATTTTTCTATTTCTTTCCTGTAGCCGCTTGGTGACTGCAGTGCGTCTAGTGTTTGTTCCTGCTTTTGAACGGTTATGAGTTGTGTTATACTATTTCTGGAAATTATATAAATCTTTAGGGAATTCAATATTTTGGAAACGGTTGGCGCATCACTAAATGAAATACCTTGGTTTCTAGCTTATTTTGGTACAGCACTTATCCTGACGCTAGTCTATATGGTCGTCTATATGTGGGTTACTCCGCATGATGAAATCAAATTAATTCGAGAAAATAACTTGGCGGCGTCGTTGGCATCGGTCGGAAGCCTCATTGGTTTTTCCTTACCTCTAGCGAGTGCGATAGCGCATTCAGCAGATTTAGATGACTGCGCTATCTGGGGAGTAATCGCGATTATTGTGCAGGTTGTTGTATTTTTCATGGTTCGTTTGCCAGTCCCGAAAATCTCCGAACGGATTGAGAAAGGCGAGACGGCTAGCGGCCTTTGGCTGGGTGGTGCATCCTTGACTGGCGGTATTCTTAATGCTGCATGCATGACAAGCTAAGCGGGCCTATCAGTTTCTAGATAAAATCTGAATTGGAGAATATTAAATGAAGCGGTGGAATTCAGTCTCAAGGGTAGCGTTGATAGCCGCAGGTGTTCTGTGCGTGTCCGCCTGCGAAGAGCCAAAGGTTGATGTCGCTACGTATCAAACGCTTCAGCAATGCCTTGCTGATATTAATATGGTTCGCTCAGACTGCGAAAAAAACCACGCCGCCGCTCGACAACAGCATGCTAGCGTCGCTCCAAAGTTCGCTTCGGCGAGGGAGTGCGAAGAAGAGTTTGGCAGAGCACGCTGTGAAAAGGCGCCTCAGACAACCTCAAGCGGTGGATCTATGTTTATGCCTCTCATGATGGGTTACATGATGGGCTCAATGATTGGTGGCCGCGGTTATGGTAATGCCCAGCCACTTTATCGAACAAGAAAAGATCCAGGGACATTTCGTACAGCTGATAATAAGAGCGCTGGTCGTTCAGTTGGGCGTACTCAGGTCGCAAAATCCTCAACAGCTCGGCCAACCGCAAAACGTTCTTCACGTTCGCGCGGCGGTTTTGGCTCATCGGGTCGCCGATTTGGTTCCGCGGCGACTTAATCTCAATCAAAGTAATATCGTTTTATGAAACGAATTTCCGTCGAAGAGCGGCCGGCGTTGGCAGAAGCTGCTGCCCGGCATGAATTTGAGTTCCAAGAAGGTATAGGCATACCGTTTTGGGATGAAACTAATTATTACCAGTTCACCGAAAAACAAATAGATGAGGATTTAGTCAAGCCGGCAGAAGAAATCGAAAGTCTATGCTTTGAGGTGGTCACTCGTGCGATGGAGGATGAAACAGTTTTTCAGCGGCTGGGCGTTGCGAGACAATTTTGGGACTTAATCGCGGATAGCTGGCAAAACCAAGAACGAAATTTATATGGTCGTATGGACTTTTCCTATGATGGAAAGGGACCCGCAAAACTTTTAGAATATAACGCTGACACTCCAACGACACTATATGAATCATCGGTTTTTCAGTGGGAATGGCTGGAGGAAGCGGAGAAGAATGGTTTGCTACCAGCGGGCTGTGATCAATTTAATGATATCCATGAAAAAATCGTTGAAGCGTTATCGAATATAGGTGTCCAAGAGATACTTCATCTTGGAGCTAACCGGGATATCGAAGACGATATGGGTACGCTGGAGTATGTATCCGATTGTTCGAAGGAGGCGGGAATAATGACCCAGGTTCTCGCAATGGAAGATATTGGGATCGATGATGAGGGCCGCTTTACTGATTTAGAAGAGAATTTAATAACCACATTATTTAAACTATACCCCTGGGAGTGGATTTTCGCCGAAGAATTCGGCACAAAGATTGCGTCTAGCGGCACACGATTCATTGAACCCGCTTGGCGTAGTATTTTATCCAACAAAGGTCTATTGCCGATTTTATGGGAAATGTTTGAAGGGCATCCTAATTTGCTTCCTACATTTTTCGAGGATGACCCAGCAGCTGATTCACTAGGCGAAGATTACGTTCGCAAACCCTTGTTGGGACGGCAGGGCTCAAATGTTGAAATTTATTGTGACGGTGATTTACTTAGTTCCAAAGGGGGGCCTTATGGCCAAGAAGGTTATATCTTGCAGGCCTTTCATCCTCTACCAAATTTTTCCGAACGCTATCCACTTGTTGGGTGTTGGTTGATTGCTAGCAAGGCTGTGGGCATGGGTATTCGGGAAGATGGAGGGTTGATCACTGGTGCTGAGGCTAACTTTGTTCCGCATCTTATACTTGATTGACGGACGGCAATGCCGGTGCGATTCTCGACGGCTTTCGCTGAAAAATAATTTCCGGAGTAACAATGGAAAAATATGGTATCGAACTAATTCTGGATATGCATGAGTGTGATCCCGAAACCTTCAGCCGAGAGAGCATCCGCACTTATTTTGAAAAGCTTTGTGTGCTGATTGATATGCAGCGTGAAGATTTACATTTTTGGGATGATATCGGCTTGCCGGAGGAAGAAAAACAAACTTCACCTCATACTCAAGGGACGTCTGCAGTGCAGTTTATCCTAACCAGTTCAATAGTGATCCATGCACTCGATCAACTTAAATCAGTATACATTAATGTTTTTTCTTGTAAGGACTTTGACCCTAAAGTTGCGGAAGAATTTTCTGTTAAGTGGTTCGCTGCTGGAGATTGTTCCGCAAGGTTTATAGAAAGGCTATGATTCCAGGCGTGAGAATCTTTGAAAAAGAAACGTTGATTCCAGCGTCACCTGGTCATAGAAATTTAATTGAGCATTTTCAAAATGCATTTAAGTTTATAGATGCTACAGCTCTCCCGGTTCGGTTCGCTATTTCACGCCTAGACGATGTCCATTATCAGTGTGAACTTGGTGTTCTTGAGGGTATGGACGCTTACGCAGAGCGACCGAAGTTTTCTCTATTTGATTTTATACAACGCAAAATTAATCGGAGCGATGAATTTAATACTGTTTTTATTGTGCCGACAGGCATTGGATCCGAAGTTGGAGGCCATGCTGGTGATTCAACGCCAGCCGCACGCGTAATCGCGGAAGCTTGCGACCGACTGATACTGCATCCCAATGTTGTCAACGCGTCCGATCTCAATGAGATGCCGGAAAACTCTCTCTATGTCGAAGGTAGCACGATAGCAAGATTGTTGATGGGAACAGTGGGACTGCAACCGGTAAGGTCCAACAGAGTTTTAGTTATCATCGACGAGCATGAAGTTGAAGTATTTTCCAATGATACTGTTAATGCTATCAGCGCGGCACGCGCAACATATGGTTTAGACTGTCCCGCTGTAGTGAAATTAGATCCGCCTCTTAAAATGACTGCTCAGTTTACAAAATCGGGGAGGGCTGTGGGATCTGTCAAAGGGCTCGAGCGTATACGGGAAGTGCTTAAAGAATTTGCAGGCACATATGATGCTGTCGCTGTCGCTTCAGTCATCGAGGCGTCGGAAAAATATCACGAGGCTTACTTTCATAGTGACGGCAAGATGACTAACCCCTGGGGTGGGGTTGAAGCGATGCTGACTCACAGTATGTCGCTACTAAACGATATACCAACGGCCCATTCACCAATGTTAGAAAATTATACGGTAGCGAACTTTGATCTCGGTATTGTTGACCCCCGTCTTGCTGCCGAAGCTGTGTCACTAACTTTTTTGCAATGTATGCTGAAGGGGTTACAGCGAAGTCCGCGGATAATCACGGATACAGGTGCGATGCGTGAGCATGGCGTACTCACTGCGGCTGATGTTTCCTGTCTGATTATGCCTGACAAATGTATAGGATTGCCGACATTGGCTGCCTTGGAGCAGGGTATCCCCGTTATTGCTGTCCGTGAAAATAATAATCTTATGGATAATGATCTCAACGCTTTGCCCTGGGCACCGGGGCAGCTTATTATTGTTGAAAATTACTGGGAAGCAGTTGGTGTTATGACAGCTCTGAAAGCTGGGATTAAGCCGGCTTCATTGAGGCGTCCGCTTGTTGGCACAACGTTGAAGATACGTAAGTTCCCTGAAGAAGAAGTTGAAGAAACCCACAACCAAATACAAGCAGGCTTAAAAGATTAAAAGTAGCTTCTCCACATTGCTGCCCAGTTCCTACAATGCTAAACCATCCTCATGTCGGAATTACCCGCTAAATCATTCCAGCAAATCGTTTTTGAAAACGCTATGCAATGGCCCAAGCGGACCTACGTTCACTGTATAGATCAAAATAAGTCGCTGACCTATGGGGACCTTTATAGCCTCTCTAATCAAGCCGCACAGTTTCTAAAGGCATATGATATCCAAGCGAACGATCGGGTACTTTTGCTTGCGGAAAACTCTGTTGAAAATTTAGCGGTTTTTATTAGCGTTCTCCGTTACGGAGCCACATTAGCGACCGTCCACGTTGAAATGAATCAATCCCATTTATCAGAAATCATTAAGGCAATCGCACCTAAAATTGTTCTCTATCAAGGGGGGCTCGGGCTCGAGTGCTTGCAAGAAAATGCGCCGGGCGTGTGGCTTGCACTGGGTGAATGGGAGGATGACAACCGAAAGGCGACAGGTTGGTTTGCAGAGATTGCGGCTCTTTCAGATGAAGATAATATTAAGACTGTTGCTAGCCCAGATGACCATGGTGTTATTTTTTACACTTCGGGTACGGTCGCAAAGCCAAAGGGTGTAATTCAGACACACGCAACGGCTTATTTTAATTACGATGCTACCGCTGATTATTTGCAGCTCGCACCTGGCGACAAAACCTTTGATTGCCGTTCTTATAGCTGGTTGTCGGCGCAACATATGAGCCTCGGCGCACCTCTGGTTGCAGGCGCAACTACGATCATTACTAAACATTTTTCACAAAGCCGGTATTTCGAGTGCCTCAAGACTTATGAGGTGAATGTCGGCTTTGTAGTGCCGACAATCGTAAACATGCTAATCAATCGTCCACACGAGATACGTGGAAGAGATCTACCACATCTGCGCTTTCTTACTTCAAGTTCAGCTCCCTTACTTGAGGAACAATGGCGTAAATTTGAGGAGTTGTATGGCATTAGGCTTGCACAGAGCTGCGGGTCTAGCGAGGGGGGGAATACTGCGGCACATTTAGGTGCTGCCCGCAAGGTTGGCACTATCGGCCCAGCGCAAAAATATCAGCATATCCGGATCGTTGATGGCGCGGGCAATAGCATGGCACAAGGCGAGACCGGAGAAATAATTGTTGGTGGAGGTAAGCAGCAAGCCTTTGGGTATCTATTACTCGACGGTAGTATCGAGCGGCTACCCGAAGACGGACACCATTCTGGTGATCTCGGGTTTTTTGATGTTGATAGTCATCTCCATATAACCGGGCGGGTTAAGGAGTTAATTATTCGTGGTGGTATGAATATCGCACCCTTGGAGATTGATGCGGTGTTGATTATGCATCCGGATGTTACAGACGCTGGCACTATTGGCGTTCCGCATCCGATCTATGGAGAAGAGGTCGTGGCCTATGTAACTTGTCTGCCGGGTAAAGCTGTTTCATATGCAGAAATCCTTGCGCATTGTGAGGACCACCTACCCGAAGCTAAGCGACCAAAAGCAGTATACGTCCTCGAGGAACTTCCTAAGAATTCGCGTGGCAAACTCGACCGAAGTGAAATTCTGACACATTATGAAGATAACCACGCCAAGACTATTGATTGGTAAATTAGGGGTTCATGGGTTTAACCTGGTTATGAACTTTGCCAACTAGGGAAAACTTTGGCAATCTCAAGTTTCGCTATAATCTTTTGAGGCAAGACCTGTCATGAGCGATATTCCGATTATTAATTTCGAAAACTTCGAAAATTCTAGTGAAAAAAAGAGACGGCAGGTTGCTACCGAGCTTGATTGGGCGGCCTCCGAAGTTGGTTTCATGTATGTAAAAAACCTTGGGATTGATTCAAATATTTTGGCCGAGGCTTTTGCATCAAGTAAAAGATTTTATGCCCAACCGCAGAATATAAAAAATCTATCCGGTTACAGCCAAGAGATTAATCATGGGTATCAGCCTTCGGGTTTACAAAGACTGGATCCTTCTGTGGCGCCTGATCTTAAGGAAGCATTTACGATGCGTGATGTCCAAAAAAATATCGGTAAGGCAGATATGTGGCCGTCAGTTGAGTTTGCGCGAACGGCAGGAAAAACGTTTAAAGAGTTTTTGCGCGGCGCTAATATTGTAATGGAAGCCTTTGCAATTGCATTAGATTTGCCGATTGATTTTTTCCGCAAATGTCATAGGGGTGATAATACTGCGCTGCGTTATCTGCACTATCCAGTCATTAAAGAAGAACTTAATAAAGATCAGCTTGGCTGCGGTACCCATACAGATTTCGGAACGATTACCTTACTCTTTCAAGATGATGTAGGGGGGTTGCAGGTAAGGGAGCGGGACGGTGTTTGGCGTGATGCGGTCTATATTCCGGATACCATTATTGTGAATACCGCGGACCTTGTGGCGACTTGGACTAACGACCGTTATTGCTCAACACCCCACCGAGTAAAACCAATGCTCAGCGAGAGAGACCGGTACTCAATAGCTTTTTTTGTTGATCCCGATGTGGATACGCCGGTGAGAACATTTCCGAGCTGTATCAACGATGAAAACCCGCATAAGTATCCTGACACGACGGCGGGAGAATATGTCGCGAAACGGATTGCCGATAGCAATAAGATTTGAAGCTAAATTTTTCTCATCGACCCTCTGTCAAGGCAGTTGATTGTCTCGTGTGAGGGTGTCAGTCTACGTCTCACCGCATGAAATATTCGTGCCGTATTCGAGAGGGAGAAATTTCAATGATTAAGAACTTAACTTTGCCCGTAACGGCAGGTGCCGTTGCCATCGGGTTGGTGTACGGCGGACAGGATGTCGCTCAGCAGGTTACGATGAAGCTCCATTCGTTCCTACCGCCACCGGCTAATCCGGTTAAGACGTTTCTGAAGCCGTGGATTTCCAAGGTTGCCAAAGCATCTAAGGGGACTCTGAAGGTTCAGTATTACCCATCTATGCAGTTAGGTGGTAAGCCACCTCAGCTTGCCGATCAAGTTAAGGACGGCGTTGTTGATATGATTTATACGCTTCCAGGGTATACCGCCGGACGGTTCCCAATGTTGGAAGTCTTCGAACTGCCTTTCATCCACAAAAATGCTCTTTCTACTGCACTGGCTATTCAAGATTATCAGGCGAAGCATTTAAAAGACGAGTTCAAGGATTATCATGTCATTCTTTTGCATAATCATGCTGGCTCGATGTTTATGACGAAGAAGGTCAAAATCCAAAAGGTCAGCGATCTCAAGGGTCTCAAAATCCGGACCGCAACTCGCGCCGGAGGCTGGTATCTAAAATCACTCGGTGCTGTGCCAATTGGCGCCCCGCTGCCTAAAATTCCTCAGATGCTGTCCAAAGGTGTTATCGAAGGCGCAATGCTCCCGTTTGAAATTGCACCGGCTATCAAGATGCAGGAATTGGCGAGCAATTTCATTCAGCTTGCAGGTGATCAGCCGCGGATGAATACCTCTACCTTTGCCTTTCTGATGAATAAGAACAGCTACAAGAAGCTTTCGAACGCTCATAAGAAAGTCATCGACCAGTTCTCAGGCAAAAACATTGCTAAATGGGCGGGCCAAAACTGGGATGATATCGAAGCGCCTGGTGAAAAAGTTATGCGGTCAAAGAAGAAGAATAGCTTTCTTACCATTCCTGCTAGTGAAGTCGCCAAGATGAAGGAGGCGGCAAAACCTGCGATCGCGCGTTGGATAAAGATTATGAAGAAAAAGGGCATAGATGGAGATCAGCTGATCTCTGATGCGCGTGCCATGATTGCGAAATACAACAAGTAGGATTGCCCCTGTAATCTAGTATTTTGCAATGGCTGAATTGTTAGAACAGCATACCCGACCCACTGATCCAGTGGGTCGGGTTTTGTTTCAAATATCGCGTACATTTGCGATATTCGGTGGTTTAGTTTTGTGTGCGATGGCGCTGCTGACGACCATCAGTGTCATCGGTCGGTCGGCGATTAGTATGCCGGTTACGGGCGACTTTGAATTGATCGCGATAGGTACCGGGGTCGCGGTGTTTGCGTTTCTGCCATACTGTCAGCTGGTCCGGGAAAATGTCATCGTTGATATTTTTATGAGCAAAACCCCGTTCAAGGCACGGACTTTTTGTGACTTTATCGGTAATTTCTTTTATGTCGTGATTATCCTTCTTATGCTGTGGCGACTGCCGCTTGGCGGGATTGATCTTTATGATAACGACCAAATGACATTAGTTTTGGAAGTACCACAATGGTGGACCTTTCCTCTAGCGATACTGTGTCTGATTTTGCTGTTTGTCGTAAATATTTACACCACCGTGCGGAGTTATCGCGAATTCCGTGAGAACCGGACACTATAGGAACCTATAATGTCAGGTCTGGAAATTGGTGTTCTTGGGTTTGTAATTCTTTTGTTTCTGTTGGCGGTACGTATCCCAATCGCTGTGGCGATGCTCACCGTTGGGCTTGTAGGGTATTTCATTATAGCCGGACCCGCTGCTCTCCTCAGTTATCTTAAGGGGGAAATGTATTGGCGCTTTACGACTTTTGATCTGTCCGTAGTGCCACTCTTTGTTTTAATGGGGCAGTTTGCTGCTAAGGCGGGGCTGAGCCAGGCGCTTTTTAAGGCAGCGAATGTGTGGCTGGGCCATTATCGGGGCGGTATAGCGATGGCCGCGGTTGGCGGATGTGGCGGTTTTGGGGCAATTAGTGGGTCATCGTTGGCGACAGCGGCTACAATGGGCCAGGTCGCGCTACCGGAGCTCAAGCGCTACAACTATGCTGGGTCATTAGCGACCGGCGCCTTGGCCGCTGGCGGCACGCTTGGTATCCTGATACCGCCGTCGGTGGTACTAATCATTTATGCGATTATGGTCGAAGCCAATATCGTCACGTTGTTCCAAGCGGCTTTTATTCCCGGAATTCTTGCGGCACTTGGCTACATGGCGGCAATTGCTATTGTCGTGCGGATCAACCCGGAGGCTGGTCCGGCAGGTCCGAAGGCAAGCCGGAGCGAACAGTTTCTCGCTTTGCTTGATATCTGGCCGGTTCTCGTCATATTCCTCCTGGTGATGGGGGGTATTTATCTCGGCTTCTTTACCCCGACCGAAGGGGCAGGGGTCGGGTCTGTTGGGACCTTCCTAATCGCCCTGTCGCGCGGTGGTATGAAGTTTAAAGATTTCATCGACGCATTGATGAGTACGGCGACGACTACAGCACTAATATTCCTGATACTACTAGGTGCGGCGGTGTTTAATGCCTTCCTCGGCTTCTCTCAGCTGCCCTTGGCGGCGGCGACTTTCTTTAAAGAGTCTGGCCTGCCGCCGATGAGTGTTCTGCTTATGATGGTGGTACTCTTCATTATGCTTGGTTTTGTGATGGATTCACTGTCGATGATCCTGCTGACAGTACCGATCTTTTGGCCGATCATCGCGGTCCTCGATTTTGGACTTCAGCCCGAAGACCTCAAACTTTGGTTTGGGATTATTACGCTGATCGTGGTGGAGGTCGGGCTGATAACTCCGCCGGTTGGTCTAAATGTCTTTGTTATCAATTCGATGGCGAAGGATGTTCCGATGATAGAAACTTTTAAGGGCGTTGTACCTTTCTTTGTTTCCGATGGAATTCGTGTCGCCTTTATTATTTTCTTTCCGGCGATAACTCTGATTTTGCCACGGTTACTTGGCAGCGAGTAAAGATTTCAGGTTGAGGCAATCCCAAACCTACCTAGTCTGACCATTTTATTTATTTCGTCATGTACGAGACGGGAAAGTTCAATGACGGCAAGGCTTGGTGTGTGATCGGCGCGATGCACGAGGGTACGCGTAATAGTGAGACCTTCCACTGGTGTTGCTTGAAATCGCCCTTCATCAAAACCGGGCATTATCGAGGAGTAGGGCAATATACCATAGCCAAGCTCGCGTTCGACGAAGTCCTTTACCACATCAACATTTGTGACTTCATGCGTAACATCAAACGTTATCCCGGCATCTGCGGCCATCCGGTCAAGCTTGACCCTGCTGCCGGCTGGTCGAGGCAATAAGATCAGAGGCAGCCCACCGAGATTTTTAATGGAGCAAGATTGAGACGGCATATTTAATTTATTATTGCCAATCAAATATTCCTGTTCCGTTACCAAGGGCTCCAATGTCAGGCTGGCGCGAGGTTCTGGGTCTACCATTACCGCGAGATCAATGTCACCCGTGTCTAGACCTTCAAGCAAGAGGTATGGCACACCCTCAACAAAACGGGGCCGAACATTTGGGTAATCTCTTGCGAACCGTGCAGCTAGGGGTCCGTATAAAATTCGACTTGTCGTAGATGTTGTGCCGATAACGACCTCACCAGCGGGTAATGCTGCTTGAGCCATCACTTCGGTCCGGGCTTCTTCAAGTTCGGACATGATTCGTTTTGTACGGGCTAAAAGTAATGAGCCTGAAGGTGTTACATCTATTCCCCGAGAATGTCTTACAAAGAGTTTAACCCCTAGCTCTGTTTCTAGGGATAACGTATGGCGGCTAAGCGCAGATTGGGCGACCCTAAGTCGGTTAGACGCCTCACTAAAGCTGCCATATTCGGCGACAGCTGCAAAATATCTCAATTGGCGAAGGTCCATCAGAAATTTATGTATTAATTAGGTCAAAATTTGTCTAAAAGTTGTATGTTTATCTCAATTTGAGATAAACATAATGCCGAGACGGTACTTGCATCAAGAGGCACTGACTCTTTAGATTATATATAGTTACTAAAAATTGGAGGCGCGTAAAGTTCGCGCCGTGGATACGGAAACCTCTCATAGGGAGACTTTTAATATGGCAGAAACTACCGCCAAAGCCGTTAAATCGGGTTCAAATGTTGGCGCACGCATGACCTACGAGGACATGAGAGAATGGATTGTTGAGGCTGAAAAACTCGGCGAACTCCGAGTGGTGAAAGGTGCTAGCTGGGAAGAAGATATCGGACTTGCGGCTGAGGTGGTTCAGCATGACGAGAATGCGCCTTGTATTGTATTTGATGATGTACCTGGCTGCCCACCGGGTTTTCGGATGTTGATCAACTTCTTTGCTGGTAAGCGTAAATGCATGACAATGGGCTTCCCGCCGGAATGGAACAAACTTGAGCTTACCGATGGTGTGCATCAGCATATGAAATCTGTCGATTCAATTCCGCACAAGATCGTCGAGACTGGTACGGTGTTCGAAAATATCCTTGAAGGCGACGATATCGACATTGAAAAGTTTCCCGCCCCGATGTGGCATGACAAGGACGGAGGCCGTTACATTGGGACTGGTTCCTATAATGTTACGCGTGATCCGGACTCCGGGTGGATTAACCTTGGTACCTACCGCGTAATGATCCAAAGTAAGACAGAAGTAGGTTTCTATATATCCCCGGGTAAACACGGCAGGATCCATCGAGATAAGTATGAAGCTAAAGGCGAATCTATGCCGGCCTGTATCGTTCTTGGTGGCGACCCAATGGGCTTCCTTATGGGTTGCACCGAATTACCCCCGGGAGAGTGTGAATATGATATTCTGGGAGGATATCGCGGCCATGCTTTGGAATGCGTTGAAGGTAAACATACTGGGCTCCCTTTTCCAGCGAATGCCGAGGTTGTCATCGAAGGCTTTATTAAGCCCGATAATCGACGGATCGAAGGCCCCTTTGGAGAGTGGACCGGATATTACGGTTCTGACGTCCGACCCGAGCCCATTCTTGATATCAAGGCAATTTATCATCGTAATGATCCCATCATCCTAGGGTGCCCTCCGTTGCGTCCGCCCGATGAACTGGCCCGCTATCGCGCAGTCACTCGTTCAGCTGCGTTAAAAGAAAATATCGAAAAAGCTGGTGTGCCAGATGTGACGGGAGTTTGGGCTCACGAATGTGGTACTGCGCGTATGTTGCTCGGAATTTCGATTAAGCAACGCTATCCTGGTCACGCTATGCAGACAGGTCACGTTGCTGCAATGTGTCACGCAGGCGCTTACGCTGGAAAGTACGTGGTTGTCGTTGATGACGATATTGATGTCACCAATCTCGAAGAGTTAATGTGGGCAACTATCACGCGTTCTGATCCAGCAACATCGATTGATATTATTCATAATTGCTGGTCAACGCCCCTTGATCCGAGAATACCCCCGGAAGAGAAAGCAAAGGGGAACCTGACCAATAGTCGTGCAATTATCGATGCGTGCCGTCCATTCCATTGGAAGGACGAGTTTCCTGCAGTGAATTCGCCAGAACCTGCCGTCTTAAAGCAAGCCTATGATGAATGGGGTCATCTTTGTGATCCGGTTACATCCGATACGCAGGTTGTCACAAAGAAATAACCGCGCTTTAGGTTATGGTTTCAAAAAACGGTCACCGTGTTTCTGCACGGTGGCCGTTTAACCTTTAGTGGAATTACAAATACTGGTGGTGGCCTGACTTGCACAAACGCTATAAAATAATCCTAATATTAAAAAAATTAGGGACGGCTAAATGAGTGACCCATCCACAACAGGACAAACAGTGGATTCCGGCGATAACGCGGCATGTGCTCTCGAATATGTTGATCTGCGTGACTGGTTGGCTGAGGTCGAAAAACGTGGTGATCTTAAAGTGGTAACTGGCGCCAGCTGGGAAAAAGATATCGGTCAGGTCGTTGAGGTCATGTGTCATGACGAGGGCACGCCGAGCGTCGTTTTTGATGAGGTTCAGGGCTGCCCAAAGGGCTTCCGTATTTTAGTTAACTGGTTTACCGGCACGCGAAAAAACTTAACACTCGGGTTTCCTTCTATCCTTAATAAACTGGAGCTGAGCCAATCCTATCACCAACATACTCGCGACCTTGACCCGATCCCACATAAGATTGTTGAAACTGGCCCGATATTTGAGAATGTTCTAGAAGACGATAATATTGATATTACTAAGTTTCCATCTCCGCTGTGGAACCCTGCTGATGGTGGACGCTATATTGGGACAGGCTGCTTTAATATTACGCGTGACCCCGATACAAATTGGATAAATTGTGGCACTTATCGGGTGATGGTTCACGACGAGAAACGCGTCGGGCTTTATATCTCTCCTGGTAAGCACGGGCGTATCCACCGAGACAAGTATATGTCGAAGGGTGAACCGATGCCGGTCTGCATCGTTGTCGGCAGTGACCCGCTTTCTTTCTTGTCCTCTTCTACTGAGGCCCCCGAGGGAATGTGTGAGTTAGATATGATGGGCGCCTATCGAGGAAAGGCTATTGAATGCGTTACGGGTAAACATACTGGGCTGCCCTTTCCAGCAAATTCGGAAATCGTTATAGAAGGATTTATTCATCCCGGTAACACTGCGCCTGAAGGACCGTTTGGAGAATGGTTAGGCTACCAGGGCGCGCAGATGGAAGCCGAGCCTTGGGTTGATATCTCAGCGGTCTACCACCGCAATGACCCCATCATTTTAGGGGCCGCGCATATTCGTATGCCCTATGAATATGCGCGTTATCGGGCAATCAGTCGATCTGCAGTGTTAAAAGAAAATATTGCACGCGCCGGTGTGCCGGATGTGGATGGGGTTTGGGCTCATGAGGTCGGTGGATCACGTCTATTTTTAGCAATTGGAATCAAGCAGCGTTACCCTGGGCATGCTACACAAGCGGGACAAATCGCCGCGACCTGTCATGCCGGCGCATATCTGGGTAGAATTGTGGTTGTAGTTGATGAAGATGTTGATGTGAGTAACCTTGAAGAGGTTATTTGGGCGGTATGTACAAGATGTGACCCAGCTACCGGTATAGATATTATCAATAACATGTGGTCGTCAGCACTTGACCCGGTAATTTCTCCAGATGACCGCAAGGCTGGAAAGTTGTATAACAGCAGGGCGATTATTGATGCTTGCCGGCCGTTTCACTGGAAAGATGAATTTCAGGAAGTAAATGCCCCGACCCCTGAAGCCCGCCGCGAGGCATGGGATAAATGGGGGCATCTCAGAGATTAACGAAAACATCGGCTATTTAGTCGGTTGCTAAACTATGTTTAATAACGAAGGAGATAAAAAATGGATGGCGGAAGAGAAAATTTTAGTCCGCAGACTGATTTACGCGATTTTCTCGCGGCGTGCGAAGAAAACGGCCAGCTTGAGAAAGTAGACGGCGCGCATTGGGATAAGGAAATGGGTGCAGTGGTCGAGGTGCTGTATCGTGAGCGAGTTGAGAAAGCAAAGGCGGTCTTGTTCGATAATATTCCAGGCTACCCAGAAGGTTATCGTTGCCTCTATGGGATGCTAGCGTCGCCGTATCGTCTGGCTTTAGCCGTCGGGATGGATACTGAATTACGGGATGACCGATTTGCCTTATTAAAGGCCTATCGAGAAAAAATGTTTAACCATGAGCCGATTCCGCCTCGCTACGTAGATGAAGGACCGGTTATGGAAAATATTGTAACCGGTGATGACATTGATATTGAGAAAACTATTCCTGTACCTATCCATCATGAACTAGACGGCGGCCGTTATATCGGAACAGCCTGCGGAGTTATAACCCGTGACCCTGACAACGGGCGGGTTAACTCGGGTACATATCGTTGCATGGTGCACGACGGACAGACACTTGGTGTGATGGCGTCTAATGGTAAGCAGGGAAACATACAAAGGGCTAAATATTTCGCTAAGGGTGAACCATGCCCGGTGACAGTTGTGGTTGGTGTTGATCCTACTCACTTTCTCGCTGCTCGGATGACTATCCCAGATGACGTTGAAGAATTTGCCTTTCAGGGGGGACTCGCAGGTAAGCCAGTTGATCTGATAACGGGTGATAATGGTCTGCCTTTCCCTGCACATTCCGAAATTGTAATTGAGGGTTATCAGTATCCCGACGAGACCCGACTTGAAGGGCCGTTTGGTGAATGGACAGGATACTATGCTGGTGACGCAGAGCAGGACCCTGTCTTTAAAATTACAAAGATATATCACCGAAATAATCCAATTTTAACCTGCGCAGCTAGTCAGAAACCACCCCACTCGCATTTGTTTGAACGGTGCTTTACCCGCTCAGTAACGTTGCTTGAAGGATTGCAAAAAGCTGGCGTTCAAGATGTTAGAGGTGTCTGGCACCATGAAGCTGGTTCTGGTCGAACATTTGTTGTCGTTTCGATAAAGCAACGCTTTTATGGCCATGCCACACAGGCAGGTTTGATGGCATCACAGCTCAACCCAGCGACCTATTGCGGGCGTTATACGGTAGTAGTCGATGAGGATATTGAAGCTCATAATTTGCATGATGTGGTTTGGGCAATGGGCACGCGTTCTGATCCAGAAAAAGACATTATTCACTTAAATCAGTGTCAGTCATCGCGTCTTGATCCAATGCATGGGGAAGATACGCTATTCAATACACGTGTGGTTATAAATGCCTGCCGACCGTATGAACGAATTGAGACATTCCCGGCAGTAGCACAGACCTCACCGGAATTGGCTGCTGAAGTGCGTGCAAAATTTCCAAAGGTATTTAGCTACTAGTATGAAATTTTAGACTAAGACACTCTAGACGAAGGAATAACAAAAAACCTCGCGGAAGCGGGGTTTTTTTTAACCTGGATACCTACTCGTTATTGTTCTTAATTCCTTTAGTTTACGATGTATAAGGAAATAAAGTAGAATACACGCAAATCATTTAAGGCTAACGTCTTGAGGTTAGGAGGGTCTTCATAATGGCAACGCAACTTAGCCAGACGAACAGTATTACCGTAACGCCGATACATCCTGTAATTGGTGCAGAGGTCAGTGGTGTTGATCTTAGCCAGGAACTAGATTCGACGACAGTGGAAGTAATTCGTAATGCTTGGCACGACCATGGCGTGCTGCTGTTTCGCGGGCAGGATATCACAGGTGACGAACAGTTACGATTTGCTGAAAATTTTGGTCCGATTGCTGAGAGGCACAAGCCCAAAGCGGGCGCGAATGTCACCGCAGTGGGAGAGGCGCCGGACTGGGTAAACTTGATGATGGTCACCGATAAGAAGGATGATGAAGGCAAGCCAGTCGGCGGGCTTGGCCATGGAGAGATGCGGTTTCACTCAGATAAAAGTTATCACGAGAGGCCGCATCGTGCCTCTTTCCTTTATGGCATAGAGATACCTACCGAAGGTGGCCATACAAAATTTTCGAGTCTTTACGGCGCCTATAATAAAGTGCGCCCAGAGTTGAAAAAAAGGTT
>CAYZDH010000020.1:0-24852 GCA_964477025.1 uncultured Rhodospirillaceae bacterium
CAAAAGGGGCATATGTCCAAAAAATCGTTGACGGAATTGTCTCTACTCCTGACGGTGTAGTGAATGCTACCAAGAAAATGCTGGGCTATAAATAAAGTTTTACAGCAGAATAAAAGGGTCGACAGAAATGCCGGCCTTTTTTTTCGCCTTTAGCCCCATAGACCAATAGCAAAAAATTTGCCAAAGCTCTGGTTACTTCAATCAGCTGCCTTGTTTTCCCTAAGAAAATTTTCTCTTAATATTGGTTTTTGTACCTTGCCTGATGGCGTTTTTTCGATGTTGTCAACAATGCGGATATGTTTAGGTCGTTTGAAACGCGCAAGGTGGGCGGTGCAATGATTAATGATAGTTTTTTTGTCTAATAACGAATTTTGATCTAGCACAACATAGGTAACTAATGCTTCGCCCCACTTGTCATCAGGAATCCCAAAAACTGTGCAATCTATAATTTCGTCAAGCCTCTCCAAAACAATTTCAACTTCGCGAGGATAGATATTTACACCACCAGAGATAATCATATCTTTCGATCTACCCACGAGGGTTATGAAGCCGTCACCGACCTTTTTCGCTAAGTCCCCGGTCCAGCCCCATCCATCACCATTGGCAAAATAGGTTATTGTCTCTTGTTCATTATTATAGTAGCCAGACATCAAAAATGGCCCGCGGCAAATTATTTCCCCGGTTTCTTCAACGCCCACTTCCTGACCGGATGGATTGACAATCTTTAAATCAACGCCTAGCGCAATCCGTCCAATAGTGTTCGCTTTTTCGCGCGGATGAAATGAGTGGTAAATACAAATGGGGCCAGTTTCCGACTGGCCGTAATGGTTAGTAAATCGGGCATGCGGCAATTTAAGATTCACCTCGGTAACTAGGTCGACAGGCACTACGGCGCCACCGCAGGCGATGTTACTAAGACTTAAAAGTTGGCCACCATTAAAGTGTTTATCTGATAGGATTTGCCTTAACTGGACCGGCACCATAAATGTGCTCGTGATAGAATGTTTGGCGGTTTGCTCAATAAAGTTATCAGGATCCCACCCCGTTAAAAGTACGGCGGTTGCGCCAACCAATATTGCCGCTGGTAGCCAAACCAAAGAGCCCATCGTATGATAGAAAGGTGTAACCATTGAGACGATATCGGCTTCAGTAATCCCGTGTTCGATTGCTGTAGTGTAACTGCTTGTATAGCGCGCCTGATGACTCACCATTGTGCCCTTGGGTAACCCTGTTGTGCCGCCTGTGAAGGTCATGGCAAATGGTTCGGTCTCGGACAGCTCTATATTGCAGGGGGTATTAAGGTGGTCTGTAGTAAATCGATCAAAGTTGACCCATCCTTTTTGCTCGGTTTCACCGATGACAATTATATGTTCAAGCTCGGGTAGCTGACCGATGATTTTGGCTAGTTTTTCCTGAAAGATTTGCTCTATAACAATAAGTTTGACTTTTGTTTGGGCCAATATAGTCACTAACTCATCGGGTGCGTACGCTGGTAAAAGATTCACGATTAGGGATCCGGTTTGTGCGCCACCAAAATGGGCAATGACATATTCCGGTATATTACGGGACATGATTGCCCATTTAGCCCCTTTGCCTATACCCATTTGAAGTAAGGCATGCCCAAAGCGATTAGCAGCTTCATTAAGAACCTTATATGAGATTTTTTCTTCACCGCAGATTAGGGCGGTGCGATCGGGGTGGCGTTCAGCGCTTAGCCTCAGGATATCACCGGTCAGCAAGTCGTCTTGGCTCCTATTAATGAGATTCTTTTGGAATACTATCTTATCATAAATTGTTCTGCACTCGACAATCTAACAAGATGGTGCTGTATAATGTTGTATTAGGGATCACAAAAGTCCGAGCAGAGAACGTCAGCTTTTATCTTTGAGGTTGTTGCGGGGAAAAAATTCAAGATGGAACGTTCCTTCAAAAAAGAAATAACAACACTGCGGCTTGGCGACGGGGATAGGTTCCATGGCGAGGGCATCCTCGGTGTTACCAAAGCGCTGCTGCAATCTGGCGTCTCTTATGTGGGAGGCTACCAGGGCGCACCGATTTCGCATCTGATGGATGTTCTATCGGATGCGGAACCGCTACTTGAAGAACTAGGAATTCATTTTGAAGTCTGCGCCAATGAGGCATCCGCCGCCGCGATGCTGGCAGCATCGGTTAATTATCCCATTCGTGGTGCGGTAACCTGGAAATCGGTGGTCGGAACTAACGTGGCTTCCGATGGGTTATCTAATCTTGCCTCCGCAGGCGTGAAGGGTGGCGCCTTGATTGTAGTTGGCGAAGATTACGGTGAAGGTTCCAGCATTATACAAGAACGGACGCACGCTTTTGCGATGAAGTCGACAATGTGTTTGCTTGATCCAAGACCCGAATTGCCCACGATTACACGGATGGTTGAAGAGGCCTTTAAATTATCCGAAGCGTCAAATATGCCCGCCGTTTTAGAACTTCGTATTCGAGCGTGCCATGTCTATGGCCACTTTGACGCTAAAGATAACATCCAACCAGATTATTCCCGTAACAATAAAATTCCCGCCGCCGAGTTTGATTTCTCCCGTGTTTGTTTGCCGCCCGCGACATATGGGCAGGAAAAACACAAGATTGAATTCCGGCTGCCAGCGGCAATAAAATATATCGCTGATCATAAATTGAATGAACGGTTCGACGGAGACGTCCCCGAGATTGGGATTATCGTTCAGGGTGGGATCTACAACACCTTGATGCGGGCCCTCCATCAATTTGGGCTTGCAAATAGTTTTGGTGATTGTCAGCTCTCCACATTAGTGCTGAATGTTACGTACCCATTGGTACCCGATGAAGTTTCCGATTTTTGTGTTGGTAAGGATGCTGTGCTTGTTATTGAAGAAGGCCAGCCGGAATTTATTGAGCAAGCGATCAACGCGATCCTAAGGAAGAAAGACATTCAAGCGAAAGTCATTGGCAAGGAAGTTTTTCCGATGGCAGGTGAGTATACCTCTGAAGTTATGCTTAGAGCAGTGCACGGGTTTTTATACAAATACGCTCCTAAAGGATTGGATGTAAATACCGCGTTGAAAACTATTGATCAGATGTTTTTAGATCGAAATGATGCACGGAAGAATTTAGGGAATAGTTTGCCCCTAAGGACCCCGAGCTTCTGCACGGGTTGCCCAGAGCGGCCAATTTTTAGTGCACTCAAGATTTTGGAAAAAGAATTAGGCCCTGCGCATATCAGCGCCGATATAGGTTGCCATACATTTGCCGCCTTGCCGCCGTTCAATGTTGGTAACACCGTTATGGGTTATGGGTTGGGGCTTGCTAGCTCCGCGGGGCTGGCACCAAGTTTTCACAAGCGGGTCATCAGCATTATGGGTGATGGCGGATTCTGGCACAATGGCATGAGTACTGGCGTTGCTGCGGCGCAGGCTAATGGCAACGATGCGATTTTGTTGGTGGTAAAGAATGGCTATACCTCAGCAACCGGTTGGCAGCTTCTACCATCAAGTTTGCGCGATCGTCACGGCAAACGAAGAGAAATGTCGATTGAGAAGGTTTTGCGTAGTTTTGGTGTTCGGTGGCTGAAGACAATTCGCTCTTATTCAATTGCTCGGATGGTCAAGGCCTTACGAAAGGCGATGAACACGGCTGAAGGCGGATTGAAGGTAATAATTGCTGATGGTGAATGTCAGCTAGCGCGGCAGCGTCGCATTCGACCAGAGGTAGCCAAGCGTCTCAAGGATGGGAAACGTGACGTGCGGACCCGTTTCGGCGTGGACGAGGATATTTGTACTGGGGATCATTCCTGTATTCGTCTTTCTGGTTGCCCTTCTCTGACAATTAAGCCTTCCACCGATCCGTTGCGGACGGATCCAGTGGCCCACGTCAATAATGATTGTGTCGGGTGCGGCGTTTGCGGTGAGGTTTCGCACGCTGCAGTGTAGTGTCCCTCTTTCTTTGAAGCACGAATTATCAGAAACCCAAATCTATGGGATCGAATACTTTGGAAACTTCGTCGTAGCATTATCGCGTTAACATCCGCTAAATCATCAACGGTTCCTTCCTTGTGTCAGATCTAAAAGACACGCGTTCAACGACGCTGCAGGTTTCTGCAATAGGTGGAGAGGGTGGTGGTGTTCTTGCTACGTGGATTGTGAAGGCCGCACAGCGGGCCGGGTACCCTGTCCAAAGCACGTCAATCCCCGGGGTTGCTCAACGAACGGGCGCGACGACTTACTATATTGAAGTATTTCCAGTATCTATAACCGACCTTGATGGTAAGCGACCGATAATGGCTCTGTACCCCGGGGTTGGGGACATTGATATCATGGTAGCTAGTGAGTTTGCCGAAGCGGGACGTGCTATTTCTAATGGTTTTGTTACACCAAATAGGACACATCTGATTGCGTCTACACATCGCGTTTTTGCGATAGGTGAACGCAGCGATATGGCCGATGGTCGCTATGATGTTGAACTTTTGTTTGCGTCAGCACGAGAAAGAACAAAACGAGCTTACCTCGCTGATTTGCGTCAGGTCGCTGAGACAAATAGCGTGAGTTTAAATGCAATCTTGCTTGGTGTTTTGGCCGGTATAGGCCAGTTGCCTATGGTTGTCGCGGACTACAAAGCCGCAATTGAAGAAACAGGGGTTGCGGTCGAACCAAATATTGAGGGATTTGAAATTGGTCTCAACTACAATTTTTCTCATGAAGTAAAAACAGCCGAACAATTTCTAGAAAGAAAGGACGCAGGGCCGCTGACACCGAAAGTGTTAGGGGGCCGGATTAATTCGGAGTTCCCAGAGCCTTGCCATAAAATTTTAATTGAAGGGGTCGCGCGACTTACGGCCTACCAAGATATTTCCTATGCGGAATCTTACCTCACCCGGTTGTCTAAGGTTTTTACTATTGAAAATACGGTGGGTGGTGACGGTACTATTACCGCCGAAACAGGGCGACAGCTGGCCCTACGAATGTCATACGAAGACGTTATCAGGGTTGCGCAGTTAAAATCGGCAGGAGACCGATTGGATCGAATTCGGGAGGAGGTTGGTGCTAAGGCGGATGAGCCGGTTGTGGTCGTAGATTATCTCAAGCCAGGAATTGATGAGCTGTGTTCGGTGTTGCCGGCGAAGCTGGGGCGCTCGCTTATGTTGCTAGCGGAGCGACGAGGCTGGCGGGATCGCAGTAATTTCGGCCTCCATCTCAAGAGCACTACGGTCACGGGTCATTTGCGGTTGCGGTTTCTTACTGGTTTGCGGCGATGGCGCCGCGGAACGTATCGCTATAGCGAAGAGCAAAACTCTATCGACGCTTGGTTGGAGGATGTTAAGGCTGCACTTGCTCTAAGCCGGCCGCTGGCTATTGAGACCGTCGAGTGTGCCCGATTAATAAAGGGCTATGGTGAAACGCATCGGCGCGGGAGTAAAAACTTCAGCTTGATCAGGGAGCAAGTTGTTGCCTCAGCGTTGAACGGTACAATGCCAATCGATATAGCAACAGATGCTCTAGCCAATGCTCGCGCTGCAGCCTTAAGCGATCCAGAGGGAACACGGCTTAGCGATGTTCTTGCGGAAATTTCTAAAGCGACTAAAGGAAATGTTGCTGAATGAAAATTCAGCTTTCGTGGATAATTCATCTCGAGTTCTTCGACAAGGAGATATAAAACCGACTATTCTGTTGGTTGTTGATTTAGATCAAGCTGTCAGATCCTTTTCTGGCGAGAAACCATAAGATAAGTGGAGATCAAGTATGGAGTTTGGTGTTCAGTTCTTCCCTAATGTTACGCCCGATGAAAAGTCGGCAGCGCAATATTACGAGGAAAGTCTTGGGCTTTGTGATATTTTGGATGAGTGCGGTTATAACCATGTTCGCATTGTTGAGCACTATTTTCATCCTTATGGCGGTTATAGCCCTAACCCTATTGTCTTTCTTTCTGCTGCGGCCCAAAGAGCGAAGGAAGCTCGACTTATTACCGGCGCTGTTCTTCCGGTATTTAATAACCCGCTCAAGCTTGCAGGCGAAATAGGGATGCTGGATGGCATTTCAAATGGTCGGCTTGAAGTTGGGCTGGCACGTGCCTTTATCCCCAAGGAATTTGAAGCCTTTAAGATCAGCCTTGACGAAAGTGTTGCGCGTTTTGATGAGGGCGTAGAACAAATCATCCGTTTGCTCACAGAAGAGAGAGTAACGTCAGAAGGTAAATTTCATAGTTTTGAGAATGTTACTTCCTATCCCCGACCCACGCAGTTGCCTCACCCCAAGCTTTGGACGGCTTCTGTTGCCACGGAAGCATCATTTGAAAAAGCGGGCCGCAACGGAACCTGGATTATGGGCATTCCGATTGCTGGAGGAAAGATGCAGGAATTGTTGAAGATTTATCGTGATGCTTGGAAGGCTGCGGGTCATCCAGGGCGGGGGCGCGTGATGCTAGCATTTTTTATGTTTTGTCATGAGGATCATGATGAAGCGCTAAGGATCGCCCGTCCGCACGTTGATAACTACTTTGTCTCTCTGTGTGATGCCGCCAGCGGCTGGACAACTGGTTCATCATCAAACGATTACGCACATTACGACAAAATTGTGGAGACGTTGCGGCAGGAAAACCTTGATACCCAGATAGAGAAATGTTCGGCTTGGGTCGGAACCCCTAAGGAACTAATTGAGATGATCGCAGACTATAATGATCAGGTTGGTGGATTTGACGATGGCTCCCTTCAGGTCAACTTCACAACCTTGCCGGCAGAGGACGCAGAAAAGTCGGTACGTCTGTTTGGTGAGAAAGTTATCCCACATTTTTCCTGACTGGAACCTGGTTTAAAATTTATTGGGCTAGAGTCGGAGATTTTAGTGCCGAATATTTGGAGTTTAGATCATTTGGGGCCCAATTTTATAAGGACCAGAAGAAGATGCCTATTCTTGTGACTGGTGCGGCCGGGTTTATAGGATACCACGTGAGTGCCGCTTTGCTAGAGCGTGGTGAAGAGGTTGTAGGCGTCGATATCGTCAATGATTATTATGATGTGAGGCTGAAGGAAGCTCGGCTTGAGAGGCTTCAAAAACAAACTGGTTTTACCTTTTATAAGGTCGATATTACTGATATCGAAGCGATGAAAAAAGTCGTTGCTGCCGCTGGAGAACTGCAGAGTGTTGTGCATCTCGCAGCGCAGGTAGGGGTGAGGTATTCCATTACCAATCCCTTTGAATATGTACAGGCAAACCTCTTGGGCCATATGTCTATTCTAGAGATTTGTCGGGACCAACCTAATTTTAAGCACCTCGTCTATGCGAGTTCAAGCTCAGTCTATGGCGGCAATTCTAAGCTACCTTTTTCTGTTGATGATCGAACTGATTTACCTATTTCCCTCTATGCGGCGACCAAGAAAGCGGATGAGTTGATGAGCCATTGTTATGGTCACCTCTATGGTTTTTCGCAAACCGGGTTAAGATTTTTTACTGTCTATGGACCTTGGGGCCGTCCCGATATGGCCATCTATATTTTTTGTAAGGCAATCTTTGAAGGGCGTACGATTCCTGTTTTTAATAACGGTGATATGAAACGTGACTTTACGTTTATCGACGATATCGTCTCAGGTGTTATTGCGTCTCTCGACAAGCCACCTGTCTCCAATAATAACCAAGCACCCTGCCGTCTGTACAATATTGGCAACCATTGTAGCGAGCCCCTGATGAGGGTAATCGGTCTTATAGAAGAAACATTAGGAAAGAAGGCGAAGATTGATTTTCAGCCGATGCAACCGGGTGATTTGAAAGAGAGTTTTGCCGATATAGGCTCGATAAAGACAGATCTAGGTTATGAACCAAAAACACCGATTGATATCGGAATACCTAAATTTGTTGATTGGTTCAAAGCGTATGAGGGGTCTTGATCTCCACCCTGTATAGGAGCGGTGAAATTTGGAGCCCCGTTTTTTGCTAAACCATTTTGACTTCGGGTTTAGATCTTTTTGAAAATTTTAACCAAGCTTGATGATCTTAGGCTGTTAAAAATTTTCCATTCCAGTGTCAACGAAACGAGACTCATTCGGAAGAATGGTGCTAGCCTATATCCTCGGTAAAGAACTGATAAACAAATTAACCTAACATTTTGAAATCTTTTCAGGGAGGATTTGGAATGATTAAGACACATCAATTAATTTCTACAGCCCTCGTGGGTGCCATTGCACTCGGTGGGGTCCAATATCTCGGTTCGCAGAATGTTTCTGCGGCGGAGCTTCGGCTAGCGCATTTTACATCTCCTAAACATCCGATGGACCGCCTGTTTATGCGACCTTGGACTAAACAGATTGGTAAAATGTCTGGTGGTAAGTTGACTGTTAAGATTTTTCCAGGGGGTAAACTTGGGAAAGGCCCACGCGCGCAATTTAAACGGGCTGTCGATGGTGTTGCGGATATAACATTTGGTCTGCAAGGATATACGTCTAAGATTTTCAAACGAACAGCCATGGTCGAGCTTCCCGGCGTAGCTAAAAACTCTGGAGAGCTGGTTAGCAAAATGTGGAAGGCCCACAAACTTTTGGCACCTGAATATAAAAGGGTAAAGCTTCTGGCAATGTGGGTTGGTGAAGCACCAATCTTTATGAGCCGTAAAAAGCCGATCCGCACACTCGCAGATCTTAAAGGCATGAAACTCAGGACACCATCCGCTAATCAGTCTCGTTGGCTTAAGGCACTCGGAGCGACACCGGTATCGATGCCTATTACTCAGGTTTATCGCGCCCTTGAAACTGGCCGTGTCGATGCATTATTGGTACCGCCAAGTGTTATTCGCAGCTTCAAGATTGGTGAGGTCGCGAAACATTTTACAACAGGGCTTGATGCCGCATTTGGACGGTCACCGTTCTTCGTCGTCATGAACAAAAAATCGTGGAAGGGCCTGGATAAGGCTGAAAAGGCCCTGATAAATAAGACGACCGGTGCTAAATGGAGCGCGCGGGCAACGGCGATCTATGAAAAAGCCGGTGCTGGCGGTCTCAACAGCGTTCGCAAAACAGGTAAGCACAAGATTTATGCGTTCTCTGCGACTGAGCAGAAACAGATGAAAATAATTTTGCTCAAAGCACGTGCAAATTATATTGAGCAGTTAGAAAAGGGCGGTGTACCAGCAAAGGCTATTCTTGCCGCCATGAATGCGGGTTCCTGACTATCAGTGTCAGAGCAGTCTAACAGGCCGTTTGAGAGCGTAGTTCGTAAGAGTGTGCGTCACCTCGCCATATTAGCCGGGGTGACGCTTCTTTTTCTAATGTTTTTGACTGTTTATGCGGTTATCATGCGCTATGTCTTCAATGCCCCCATTCTCTGGGCTTTAGATGTTGCGCGAGTGGGCCTTGTTGTTCTTGTTTTTTTTGGTCTGGCTTATTGTGGCCTTACAGGTGGCCACATCGCAGTAGATTTTCTTGGCATCTTTGCGCCGCCGCGGATTGTTCAACTATCGGATGTTGTTATACGTTCTATCTGCTTCGTTTTGATTGCCTTGATGGCGTGGCAGGCGATGCAACAGGGGCTTGATGCTATTGAAATGGGCGAGGGCACCAATGAGCTCGAGATCCCATTATTTCCGTTTTTTGCCGTCGTTGCATTTGGTTCTGTTGCCTATTGTATTGTTTTAATAATCCAGGTTGCCCGTGCTGTGCGTGGCGACGCTCTCGATGATCATGGTGAATCATGACACCGACCGTTGTAGGCCTGTTAGGACTTGTTGGATTATTCGGGTTATTGGCACTGCGGATGCCCGTGGGCGTTGCCATGGCGGTAGTTGGAACAATTGGCTTCGGTGTTCTGAATAGTTGGCCCGCGACGATGGCCCAGTTGGGGCGAGAACCTTATGTAATTGCGTCTTCCTATGAGCTGATTGTTATCCCACTTTTTGTTTTAATGGGTAATTTGGCTAGTATCTCAGGAATGAGTCGCGATTTGTATCAGGCTGCCTATTCCTGGTTTGGTCACTGGCGAGGCGGCTTGGCATCGGCAACGATTGCTGCCTGTGCCGGATTTGCTGCTGTATCTGGATCGTCAGTCGCTTCCGCCGTGACCATGGGTCGGGTCGCTCTTCCTGAAATGCGCCACTATAAATATGGCGCCCGTCTGTCGACTGGTTGCATTGCGGCTGGCGGCACTCTCGGTATTCTCATTCCCCCTAGTACGGGGTTTGTGATCTACGCAATCCTGACGGAAGAATCTATCGGACGCTTGTTTCTGGCCGGGATTATACCGGGTTTGTTGCTTACGGCACTGTTTATGGTGGCAATTTATATTCAATGCCGTATTAACCCCGAACTCGGGCCGCCTGGCCCGGTCACACCTATGCGCAAAAAGTTTACTGCGTTGCGCAAGGCCAGTGCGATGGTTTGCATTGTGATCATCACTATCGGCGGAATTTATATCGGCGCCTTTAGTCCGACGGAAGCTGCCGGTATTGGCGCCTTTTTGTCCCTAATTCTTGCTTTGGCGCGCCGACGAGTGACGACATCAGCGATGAGTGATGTCTTGCTCCGGACTGTCCGAACGACAGCTCTAGTATTCATGATCATTGTTGGTGCTCATATTTTCAGCCCTTTTATAGCACTGACAAATATACCCGAAGACCTGGCCGAATTGCTCGGCGACCAAGCTATGCCGCGGATCTCCGCCCTCCTGATTATTTTACTTACCTATATTATCTTAGGTACTTTTTTAGAAGGGTTTGCGATGTTGGTGCTAACTCTGCCCATCGTGCATCCGCTTATCCTAGCGTTAGGTTATGATCCGATCTGGTTTGGCGTCGTTATGGTTATCGTCCTGGAAATGGGTCTCATAAGCCCGCCCGTGGGGGTAAATGTATTTGTTGTAAAAGGGATAGCAGGTGACATACCAATGAGTGATATCTTTATGGGTATTTTGCCGTTCTGGCTGGCGATGGGAGTTTGTTTGACGCTTTTGGTTGCTTTTCCTCAAATAGCCCTCTTCCTCCCCAATTCGATGATAAATTAGCGAAAAAAAATGCGCCTTTTTTCAAACCGCACACGGGAAAATATCCCATGGAAAAACTGAAGTGTGTTCCTAAGACGACAACTTTCATTTCTCATGATATGCCCCGCGTTCTATCGCGGGCTAAATTTTTCAATTTTGTGGCACTCGGTGATTTGGGTGCCAAGTCAAAACGTGAACGTGATCTGAAAAAAGAATACTCGCCGCAAAGCGAGGATCGTTAAGCGGTGTTCCCCGCTGACGCTCAACGCCCGCAGGACGGGCGATCGGAAGTGGCTCATCATGAACATTGGGTGGTTGAGCGTCGGGTTTAAGCGGACGGATCGCTATAGCAGTGCGACGGTTATATGCCAGTTGCCTGAAACAGCATGGCGGATCATTATAGTTTTAAATAATTTCACCGGTGCGCCGGTAAGGAGGAAGACATGGCTAGAAGCCTTCATGAAAGACCAGAAGTAACGCCAGAGCGTGAAGCGTTTTATAACAAGATTGATCCACTTGCCGTTGCGCCGTTATGGGAACGGCTTTTCACCTTTATGAAAAAAGAACCAGAGATGCGGGCTGACCCTTATGTCTGGAAGTATGACGATATTCGTCCGAGCTTGATGGAGACCGCAACTCTCATAACGGCAGAGGAAGCTGAAAGGCGTGTGCTTATTCTGGAGAACCCCGCCCTAAAAGGTGAAACGGCTGCCAGTGATTCTATGTTTGCAGGCTTCCAGCTTATTATGCCAGGTGAGGTGGCGCCAACCCACCGACATTCGCCAGCGGCCCTGCGCTTCATCGTTGAAGGCGATGGTGCCTATACGGCAATTAATGGAGAAAAAGCGCCGATGAAACCAGGTGACTTGATCCTAACACCATCCGGCGTCTGGCATGATCATGGTAATGTCGGGGAGACCCCGGTGGTTTGGCTTGATGGCCTCGATATACCGCTGATCCGGACCTTGGGCACGATGTTTACTGAGCTTTATGAGGACGGCGGCATTCATCCTGAGGGACGGCCGCAATTTGACAATGTTGCACGCTATGGTGCCAATATGCGGCCGATGAATTATAAATCTGAGGAATTACACTCTCCGGTATTTCACTATCCTTATGATGAAACGCGCGGCGCATTGGTTGACCTAAAGAAAGCAGACGAGGTTGATCCATTCCATGGTATAAAAATGCAATACATCAATCCGACTACGGGCGCACCGGTGATGCCGACCTTGGATTGCTATATGGAATTATTGCCAGCGAAAATGGAAACTCAGGAATTCCAATGCACAGCAACATGGATTTATTCTGTGGTTGAAGGTACCGGTCGAACCGTGATTGATGGGACACCATACGAATGGGGCCCCCGAGATGTCTTTGTAGTGCCCGGCTGGTTGCCGCATCATCATGAGTGTGATGATGCCGATGCTTTCCTGTTCAGCTTTTCAGATAAAGCAGTTCACGAAAAATTAGGGCTTTATCGAGAGAGGCGCGGCAACGTTACGCACTGATAGAAATACCGAACAAAGAAAAGGGCTGCTATTTGAGCGGCCTTATTCTATCCGGTAAGCGGCACCTATCTGACGCGGGCATCAAAGAACTCGCCTTTACCAGGGCCAACACCCTCTTTTTGATCTTCAAGATCAAGACGTTCGTCTTTGATGTCTGGGGCCCAGGTCACGACCTGTAAAATTTCAAGGTCGACGTCGCCAGTACTGGCAAACCAGTAGGCATTTCCGTGCGGCATGATGATGCCTTCCTGAGGGCCAAAGACTCCAAGAACCTCGTCACCGGGTCCATAAAAAGTTACTTCGCCCTTCATGCACATCCACATTCCATCCATCCCAGTATGGATGTGCATGTTGTTGTCGCCCTGACCGTTCTTAACGATCTGAACGGAACCGCGGAGCAATCCGGAGGTGCCCAGTGTGACGATGGATTTGCCAGCCTCCAGCCCCTCGGGTTTCTTGTAATTGAAAATTTGTGGTGAGCGCGCTTTTTTCTGTGTCTCTACGATTAGGTCCTCTTTACGTTTAGCCATGGGTACCTCCACTTTTTTGTTAGTTAATCTTCTGCCTCTTTATAAACCTGTGCAAGTAGTTCCATCAGCGTGCGGCGTTCGTTGACTGACAGGTGACGCGTCATATGTTGTTCGTGCTTGTTGACTAAAACATTTAATTTTGCCAGTAGACTATGTCCTAAATCCGTCAGCTTTAAAGCGTGAGATCGGCGGTCGGTAGCGGAAACCTCCCTAACCACTAGTTTGCGATCTTCGAGACGGTCAATAATTTGAACAAGTGTTGATCGATCAAACCGCAAGGCACTGGCGATTGCCGACTGGCTGATACCGGGATTAGCATTGATAAGAACCAGTGCCCCGTATTGCGGTGGTGAAATCTCTGCTTCGCCGATGGTTTTATTGAAATGCTGGAAAACAGTGACCTGCGCACAGCGCAGATTATATCCTATCAGATCAGGCAGCGACGCCATATTTATAGGGTCTGATTTGTCCATATTTTCAGCCATCAGTATCTTGCTGTTTCAGGCAATCTTCAGTGTTAAGTCGCAGACGCCGTCAACATGGACGACAATCTCTTCGCCTCTATTTACCGCACCAACACCCTCCGGCGTGCCGGTATAGATGAGATCACCAGGTTCTAGCGTTACCAGACTGGAGAGATATGCAACGCTTTCCGGTATATTCCAAATCATATCGCCAATATCGCCAGATTGCCGGTCCTCACCATTGACCGTCAGCGTTATGGCACCCGATGTTGGATGGCCGATCTTGTTTGCCGGATAAATTTCGCTGCAGGGCGCCGATGCGTCGAAACCTTTACCCATATCCCAAGGGCGTCTCATGCCTTTGGCTTCTTCTTGCAGATCGCGGCGGGTTAAATCGATACCGACCCCATAGCCAAAAATATGACCATTTGCATCATCGATAGAGATATTGGTACCACCCTTACCAATGGCGGCAACTAGCTCGGCCTCGTAATGGAAGTTTTCCGTGGCAGGAGGATATGGGATAGTTGCGCCGTTTTGGACAATTGCGTCGCCTGGTTTAAGAAAGAAAAACGGGGGTTCGCGTTCGTCAGCACCCATCTCGCGGGCATGGGCTGCGTAGTTCCGGCCAATACAATAAATCCGGCGCACGGGAAACCGTTCCTCACTCCCTGAAACCGGAACACTTGGTAAATCCCAGCTGGGAATTGCATAGCTCATCAGCGTCACTCCAAATCAAGTAAATGTTGGGCGTGAATGTGGCCTAATGAGATCTAAAGGGCAAGGATCACCGCGCCTATATTTGGTGCTCTAATTCCGCCCGTGCCACCTTAATTGGGATGTTGTAGAATGTTTGAAACACGGCATATATGAGGCAGAGATGGTATTTCCAAATCGTCCGCTTGAAGCAATTCAACATTGGCACGCCCATGTTTATTACGACCCAGAGAAGACCAAGGTTATCGCTGCTGGCTTGCGCGAAAGAATCGTAGAAGAGTTTCCAGATACGACAATGGGTCGCTGGCATGATGAAATTGTCGGACCGCACCTTGTCTCCATGTACCAGGTTGCCTTTGAAGTTGAGCAGTTTGATCGATTGGTTCAATGGCTTGCGGTTAATCGAGACGGGTTGAACGTCCTTGTGCATCCACATACCGAAAACGCTTACAATGATCATCTGATATTTGGATTTTGGCTTGGTGATAAAATGCCGCTGAACGAAGAACGGCTAATCCGGATGGCAGACCGGGCATCGCGATAAGTCAACGTTTCACAACCCGTGGACTTGCCGTGCTGGGACGGGGCTCTTAAAAGATAAGTTATGACCTTTCCTCTAGACTCTCTTAACGCTGTGATTGACCGCCTCTCATGTCATCCGTTTTACAACGGCAATTTGCCGAAGGGTGTCACCGACGCTGCCGATTTTGCAAACGCAATCCCTCTAATGTCACGCTCGGATTTAGTCGCAGAAATGCAAAAGCCGGGCTATGGCGCCTTTGGCGGTACCAAACCAGTACGAATGAATATGAGCCCGATGGGCGGTGGACTGGTCCCGGTGATGCAGACCAGACGGGATTTGGACCGTATGATCGGCGCGTGCCGGACTCATCTCGATGCCTGTGGTATCGAAGAAGGTGATGTCTGCGCCGTATTCTTTGGCTATCACCTATTTGTCGCTGGATTATTTTATCAGAGTCAGATGGAGGCGCATGGCGTAACCTGCATTCCACTTGGACCCGGTGAAGCAGATCGCGCTGTTGATATCTGTAACGCGCACAACATCAATGTCCTGGCGGGTAACCCAAGTTTCTCGCTTCGACTTCTTGAGGCGGGTGTCAAACCACCAAAAGTCTTCTTTGCCGGTGGCGAGGCTTTCACTGGCAATCCCTCCCTTTACAATGCCGTCGCCGAGGCGATGCCGGGAACTATGTTGGTTGACGCTTTCTCATTGTCGGAAATTATGCCGGTGGGGCGAACCTTTCCGGGTGGTCAGGGTGTTCATCTCTTCGATGAATTGATTTATGCCGAAGTTATTGACCCTGAGACATTGCAGCCGGTCGCTGATGGCGGGCGCGGAGAATTAGTACTGACCCATTTGCAAAAGGAAGCGCAGCCGTTAGTTCGGTATCGTACGGGCGATCTTACAGTAAAAATTACAACGCCGTCCGTCTTTGGCCGGACGGTATGTTTACCCAATGTAGTCTTTGGCCGGACAGACGAGATGGTCAAGGTAAAGGGCGTTAAGCTGTACCCCTCGGAGATACGCGCAGTCCTACTTGGTATTGATGGTCTTGATGGGGCTTACAGACTTACGGTGTCGGCTAAGACGGGTGGCGGCGATAAATTGTCATTAGACCTCAAGGGAATGGCAGGGGATGAAGCAGCAGCGCTCGTTTCACAGCGCTTTAAAAGTCAGACACTCATTTCCGTAGATGAAATTCAGATTGTGGCAGAGCTTGGTGATGGCCCATCGCTAAATGATAAAAGAGGAAAGTAAGAATGGCCGATGGTAACTGGCGATTGATCGTCGATGAAAACTCTTACGCCGACTTTTCCGTTTCGGTGTCACCAGCCATCGAGAAGGCTGTTGTTAAAGGGGAGGCGTCTCCCACTGTTTATCTCAATATTTTCAATGCAGACTCCATTACCATCGGCGTGAATGAAGATCCCGAACAGGCACTGGATCTTGGGTTTTGTAGGGAAAACGGAATATCGTTTCGCCGTCGCCCAAATGGGGGTGGACCGGTTTATGCTGGGGCGGGCTCCGCCTTTCTGGTGTTTTATCTGCCGACTAGCCACCAGGAAGTCCCGGAAACAACAACTAAGGCCTTTCCCAAAGTTTTGACCGCCTTTGCTGAGACGCTTACAAAGCGTTATGGTTTTAACGCCGAATATCGACCTTTGAACGATGTTCAAGTCGAAGGCCGCAAGTTGGTTCCGACGTCGCTCAAGATTGAGGACGGAGTGATGACATTTCGGATCGTTATTAACGTAAAGCCTATTGATACAGAACTCGCGGGTAAAATAATGCCCATGCCGCCTGAAAAGGTGAAGGACAAGGTGCTAAAGGACATGACCTCGCGCTTTACATGTCTTGAACGTGAAGCGGGTAAGTTTATTGATACCGCGGAGCTTGAAGCGATGGTCAGAGAAGCAACGGCCGATGCATTTGGTGAAGTGGCGCTAGGGAAAGGCGCCTTAATGGATGTCGAACGCAGTTATGCCAATGAATTCCGGGCTGAATATGAGAGCGATGACTGGCTTTTTGCCAAAAGCGAGAAGGCGCGGTTTGCCAATTTATTGCAGCAGAATGACACGATCGGGCGCGGGCGAGCGAAAGCCGTAGGCGGTCTAATCTGGGCAACGCTTGTGCTTCGCGAAGGTAGGATATTGAAAGCCATTATAAATGGCGACTGGCATCCTCGTCCGCTGGACAGTGTGTCCTGGCTTGAGGATAGTTTGACCGGTTGCGCTGGTGATGTTGATAGTTTGCGCGGTTGTGCGGCAGCATTTTTAGCTCGTGATGACGTTGAATTTGCGGGCGTCACCGCTGATGATCTAGCTGCGGCGATGCAAATCGCACTGGGTGATCAGTCGCCTGTTAAGTTTTAGAGACTAACCTTACGGGGAATTTAGAATGTCAGTTGTTGTAAATGAAATCACAGCACCAGGCATCGCAAAAATAGCGATCAACCGTCCTGACAAACGGAATGCTATTAGTCCAGAAGCGCGTAACGCATTGATTGATGCCGTTTCTAATGCGCTAGGTGATGAAAAAGTTCATGCAATTATAATTGGCAGCATCGGGGGTCATTTTTGCGCCGGCGGTGATATTGACTCTATGGCTGATTTAGACGTCGCTTCTGGTCGCGTCAGGATGAAAGAAAACCATCGGATGGTAAGACTTTTGGCCGAGGCAGAGAAACCGATTGTCGCTGGTGTTGAGGGGTTCGCGGTTGGTGCCGGAGCCGGGATCGCGTTGTTATGCGATAGTATCGTGCTCGCCGAAAGCGGCGCGCTCGGATTTCCATTCTTTCGAATAGGACTCACGCCCGATTACGGAATTTTGTTTACGTTGGCGCGGCGGGTCGGCCATGCCAAAGCGCGGCAGATACTGCTTTATGCGGAGATGCGGAAAGGCCAAAACGCTGTAGATATTGGCCTCGCCGATGAACTCGTGCCTGACGGACAAGCCGAAGCGCGGGCTATTGAACGCGCACAGGAGATGGCCGCAATGCCACCACACGTTTTCGCGCTGACCAAGCGTCACCTTGCGATGGAACCACAGTCGCTTGAGAAGGCGCTCGAGATGGAAGCGATGTCGCAGTCACTCGCGTTTGTTGGTTCTGAACTTGAGGAGGGGCGCTCTGCCTTTCTCGAAAAACGTAAACCAGAATTCCGTTGAGTTAGTTGTCACATGTTGGATGTTGCTGTTATCGGTGTTGGTCAGACGCGCTACGGAATGTTTCCGGAGCGGACACTCAAGGAACTTTTTCATGAGGCGGCGGTCAATGCTCTGAGCGACGTTGACAAAGGCCTAGATCCGCTGGAGGTGGAGGAAGCCTTTATTGGAACGTTGTCCACCGGCGGCGCACAGCTTGGCAATTTTGCTCCTTTGATGATGGAAGCCGCAGGAATGATTGGTGCCAGTGCCCGACATATTGAAAACGCCTGTGCCTCATCGGGATTTGCAATGCGCGATGCAGTTGCTGCAATTGCGTCGGGACAGGCAAAAATTGCGGTCGCCGGTGGTATTGAAAAAATGTCTGACCTGCCCCGCGAGAAAAACCGCTTGTGGCTAGGAATTTCCGGTGACGTCGAGTGGGAACGTCTAGCCGGTACTAACTTTGCGGGAATTTATGCGATGATGGCCCGGCGTCACATGCATGAATTCGGTACTGAAAAAAAGCATATAACCATGGCGGCGGTTAAGAACCGCAATAACGCTCTTGCCAATCCAAAGGCCCAGTTTCGCAAGCCGCTTGAACTAGATCGGGCAATTAAGGCACCTAATCTGGCGTCACCTCTAACCTTTTCCGATGCCTGCGGTATTACTGACGGGGCATCGATGGTCATTCTGTGCCGCGCGGATATGGCAAGTAGTTTCACAGATCAGCCGGTGCTGGTGGTCGGGTCCGGCGGAGCGAGTGATTACGTCGCTATCCATGACCGTCCCTCCATGACAACGCTTGAGGGCACAAAGCGTGCCGCCAAACAGGCCTACAGAATGGCCGGGATTACGGCGGAAGATATCGATTTTGCTGAAGTGCATGATTGTTTTGCGATTGCGGAACTCCTCGCCTATGAGGACTTAGGTTTCTGCGAGATAGGCGAAGCCGGAAAATATATCCAAAGTGGCGCTACGGCTCGTGACGGAAAACGTCCAGTAAACAATTCTGGCGGCTTGATCGCGAAGGGACATCCGATCGGCTCAACGGGAACCGGGCAGATTTACGAAATTGTCAATCAGCTTCGTGGGCGAGCCGATACTGTAGAACGCCAGCTTAAGAATATCCGTTACGGACTAACGCAAAATGTCGGTGGATCTGGGGCGGCGGTTGCCGTCCATGTCTTGAAGGCGGCGGAGTAATGGCATGACAGGAATTGAAAGTTATGGTGTTGCCCTACCGACACTGCGCCTTCCTGCGAGTGCCTATGTGGAGGCCTGGGGCTCTTGTGCGGCAAGAGGGCTGAAGCAAAAAGCATTTTGTGCCTATGACGAGGATCCTGTAACACTCGGTATAGGGGCTGCTCGCCAGGCACTTCTTAGGTTGCCAACTAGCGTTGAAATTGGGGCTCTGTTTTTCGGTGTAACTACCCCGCCTTTTGAGGAGAAGCCATCAGCCGCGACTTTGCCGACAGCGCTATTTGAAAATTCGGCAATGAGGGTCACAGAAATCACTGGGTCCCCTCAGGCAGGCGTTCATGCTCTGGTCTCGACTGTTGAATATTGTATGGCGGGTCAGGGGCGTTACGGGCTTGCTATCGCGGCTGACGCTCCCAGTGGTCCAGCCGATTCGAACGTTGAACACGCACTTGGCGCTGCCGCTGCGGCTTTTGTGGTGGGGCCAAATGGAGGAGTAGCTAGTTTCGAAAATAGTTTTAGTGTTACCCGCGAGACTTTTGGCTCACGGTTCCGGCGTCATGGCGATGACACGCTGTCTGATCTTGAGTTAAGGACGCGTGATAATCTGGCGAGTGTTAAGGCTTTAGGTATAAAGATGTCGTTATCACAACTTGGTGAAGTAAAACACTTGGCTTTGGGTGCTGACGCTGGATTGATGCGTAGCGCAGGGAAAGCCCTGAAGCTTCCGCAGGCCGAGATAGACGCCTTGTGGAGCATGATTGGCGATGCCGGTTCCGCCTCTGCACCATTCGCCCTGGCGGCAGCACTTGATGTGGCGTGCGATGGGGAAAGAATTTTATGTGCAGGGATAGGGTCTGGTGCAACCGCTGCATTACTTACAGCAGGCAAAAATTTATCTAAAAGTCGCTGTGTAGGTTTGAAGGCCAGAGACCTCGTCGCCGGTGGTAAAGTGGTTGACTATATCACCTATCTCAAACACCGGCGGATGCTGTCCAGCCGGTTTGGAAGGAATGGATGACCTCTTATATTTCCCTGCCGATGTTTGGCGCCAATATAGATGAACGGATGCGCCTTATTGCTGGGAAGTGTCAATCCTGTGGCTACCTGGCTTTTCCCCAACGTCCAGTCTGCACCAAATGTGGCGCAGACCAATTTGATGATACTCCACTCTCCGGGGAGGGCACGCTTTATTCCTATAGCGTTGTTGCCGGAAATGGTGCCCCGTCGGAATTTGATGATGAGCAGACTATGACCGGCGATGTTCTTTGTGGCGTGGTAGAACTCAAGGAATGTCCAAGAGTGATGGTCCGTCTAGCCGACGTCGACCCTGAGCAGCTATATATCGGCATCAAGGGTGGGGCAATTGTCCGTCGTCTCTACGATCAGGAGGGCATTTTGCGCTATGGTACAAAGTTCGAATTGGTTGAGCCGTAGGATCGATGACGCCACCTGTTTTTAAAACTCGTATTACGGAGCTCTTTGGCATAGACCACCCGATCCTGTGCGGCGGGCTAATGTGGCTAGCAGATGCCAACTTTGTTGGTGCGGTAGTTAATGCAGGTGGTATGGGTATTATTACGCAGCGAAGTTTTCCGAGCTTGAATGACTATCGAACACAACTGCGCAAATGCCGTGAAATTACGGAAGGTAAGCCTTTCGGGGTTAACATCTACGTTTCAGCGCGACCCGATACCAACGAGGAACTTGGGATATTTCTCGATGTGGCAATCGAGGAAAAGGTCGAATTTGTTGAAACTGCTGGGTTTAGCCCTAGGGCATTTTTGCCCCGGATAAAAGATGCCGGCATGAAAGTCATCCACAAATGTACGACGCTTCGTCACGCGCAGAGTGCGGCCAAAGCCGGCGTAGATGCGATTACGATCCTTGGCGCAGAGGCTGGCGGACACCCCGGCATGAATATGATTGGTGGAATTGTTCAGGGTGCTGTAGTCCCTGACGGTTTAGATATTCCCGTCGTTCTCGCGGGTGGGGTCGGCACCGGGCGACAACTTCTGGCGGCATTATCTCTTGGAACGGACGGGATTTTGATGGGGTCACGGATGACGGTGGCAGAAGAGATTTGGGCTGATGATAAATACAAACAGCGTGTTGCTGAAACGGTCGAAAGTGATACTCGCATCGTCATGTCGACTTTTAACGATAACTCGCGGGTGCTAGACAATGCAACGGCGAAGGCGGTAAATGAGCTTGAACAGCAGGGCGTTAAAGATTTTGAACAATATAAACCCTTAGTTCAGGGCCCTAATCAACGTGAAGCTTATGCTTCAGGCAACTTTGACCAGGGTACGTTATCTATGGGCCAAAGCTGTACCTTTGCCAATGAGATCGTTAGCGTCGAGAAAATATTTGACGACATTTTAAGTGATGCCATTGAAATGCAAGATCGGCTGAGCAGTTTAGCGATAGAGAAGGGATAAGGTATCAGAACGTATGACCAACAACCCAAATAGTTCGGAGTTTACAGTAGGAATTCTCGGAGCCGGCGCGATGGGGCGGGGGATTGCTCAGATCATAGCGACCGGCGGTATGCGGGTCTTGTTGTTTGATAACAATGATGTCGCCGTCGCGGCTGGCCGGGAATTTGCGGAACGGATGATTCTTCGTGCTGGAGAGAAGGGTACGATTACTGATGAAGAAGCAAAGGGTGCCGTCGCACGCCTTTCAGTGGCCACCCAACTCTCTGACTTAGGAAACTCTGACCTCGTCATTGAGGCGGTAGTTGAGGACCTCGATATCAAACGTAAGGTCTTTTTGGAGTTGGAGGAAGTCGTTGCGGAGGGCTGTATTTTAGCGACGAACACATCTTCGCTATCCGTTGGGGCAATCGCCGCTGCATTAAAACACCCGGGTCGGTTTGCTGGATTCCATTTCTTCAACCCAGTACCTTTGATGAAAGTTGTCGAAGTGGTAAGCGGGTTGGAAACAACACTAAGGACAATAGACACATTAGTTGCTGTTGCCCGCCGTGCCGGGCATGAACCTGTAAGGGCCAAGGACACCCCAGGATTTTTGGTTAACCACGCAGGGCGCGGGCTGAATACGGAAGGTGTCCGAATTGTTTCTGAAGGTGTCACAGATTTTGCAGGGGTCGATGACCTGCTACGTGAAGGTGGTCCCAAATTCCGAATGGGGCCATTTGAGTTGATGGATACAACCGGACTGGATGTGTCTCATCCTGTAATGGAATCAATCTACCAGCAGTTTTATGAGGAACCCCGCTTCCGGCCGAATCCTTTGACGCGTCAACGCGCGGCGGCTGGCCTGTATGGTCGAAAGACAGGACGTGGGTTCTATACGTATCAGGATAATAAGAAGGTAATTCCGCCGGTCATCGAAACTCCCAATATTTTGCCGGAGGCGATTTGGATCAGTAAGGCTGAGCCAGCTGGAAATGAAATCCTAACATCAGCATTGTCAGATGTCGTGGAAATTGATGATGGCAAGAAACCCTCGACACGTAGCCTTTGCCTTTTTTCGCCGATTGGTTGGGATGTCACTAGTGCTGCCGTCGCTGAAAGCATAGAGGCGGAGCGTTCATTCGGGGTTGATACAATGTTTGGGTTGGATGGACGCCGCACCCTTATGAGTACGCCAGTTTCAGACCCTGATCTCCGCGATATGGTGCACGCCACGTTGGCGGTCGGCGGGCACACCATTACCACACTTCGAGATAGCCCCGGTTTTGTGAACCAACGTGTTGTCTCAATAGTTGTGAATATTGCCTGCGATATCGCGCAGCAGCGTATCGCTAACCCATCGGATATAGACAAGGCGGTAATGTTAGGTCTTGGGTATCCGAGCGGGCCTCTTGCGTTGGGCGATTCGGTGGGTCCACGCAGGATATTGCAGGTCCTAAACGCAATGCAGGAATTTTATGGTGATCCGCGTTATAGACCGAGCCCCTGGCTTAAACGTCGGGCAATGTTAGGTGTTTCTCTGCTCACCGAAGACAATTAAGGAAACACCAAAATTATTTACCATTCTTTTGTCGCAGCGACTCCACCCTGCCGCCGATTCGCTGTAGGTTTATAAAATTAATTTTATAAAAAAACTGCTACCGATATATTGAGTAATTAACGACAAGACATTCCCATAAACTTAACTTCCGGAAAAAACGTGACAATCGAACATAAGGACCTCGCCAACGCTATTCGCGCTCTTGCGATGGATGCTGTTCAGGCGGCAAACTCTGGCCATCCTGGCATGCCCATGGGTATGGCAGATGTTGCTACAGTTCTATTTACTCGCTTTTTAAAATTTGACGCTTCGGCACCTGACTGGGCTGACCGTGATCGGTTCGTATTGTCGGCCGGCCATGGATCAATGCTGCTATATGCGCTGCTTTATCTGACCGGATATCCGGATATCGATATTGAGGAGATCAAAAACTTCCGAAAACTCGGTAGCAAGACCGCTGGACATCCGGAATATGGTCATGCAGCGGGTATTGAAACGACAACTGGACCGTTGGGTCAAGGTATCTCGACAGCAGTTGGTATGTCGATAGCGGAACGCATTTTGTCGGCCCGTTTCGGCGAGGATGTGGTCAGCCATTACACCTACGTGATCGCTGGCGACGGTGACTTGATGGAAGGGATCAGCCATGAAGCAGCATCCTTTGCTGGGCATCTAGGCTTGTCACGTCTTATTGTTTTGTATGACGATAACTGTATCTCTATTGATGGGAGTACCTCGCTGTCATGGTCTGATGATGTGCTGGCAAGGTTCGCAGCTTATGGCTGGGATATAAGTGCAGTAGATGGGCATGACCCTGACGCTGTAATAGCAGCAATCGAATCAGCTCAAGGCCAAAACAAACCATCATTAATTGCTTGCCGTACTACCATTGCCTTTGGTGCGCCGACCAAAGCTGGTACCTCCGGTTCACATGGGGCACCGCTCGGTGATGATGAGATTGCTGGGACGCGCGAGGCCATTGGCTGGTCTCATGCCCCCTTTGAAATACCAGGGGATGTTGTTGGTGCATGGCGAGCAGCGGGTGTTAAAGGAGCTGAAGTTCGCCAGGCTTGGGAAGCTCGACTGGCCGGTCTTGATGGTAAAGTTCGCAACGAATTTAATCGAGCAATATCCGGCGATCTGCCAGCTGGATGGGAAAGCGCCATTCAGAAGATTAAAGCCGAATTTACAGCCGATAGGCCGGGTCAGGCAACGCGGGTTTCATCGGGGGCTGTGCTCGAGAAGCTGATTGGTGCTGTGCCGGAGCTAATAGGCGGGTCTGCTGATCTGACCGGCTCTGTTAATACTCGGACATCCAACATGTCAGCTATCTCTAGGGACGATTTCAGTGGCCGCTATTTCCATTACGGTATCCGTGAGCATGGGATGGCTGCAGCAATGAACGGGATGGCGCAGCACGGGGGGGTAATACCCTATGCCGGAACATTTCTTGTATTCGCGGATTACATGCGCGCAGCCTTGCGTTTGTCGGCGCTCATGGGGCAGCGGGTTATTCAGGTGCTGACCCATGACTCAATCGGGCTCGGCGAAGACGGCCCGACCCATCAGCCGGTCGAGACGCTAGCGAGCCTAAGGGCAATTCCGAACCTCAATGTGTTTCGTCCCGGCGATGCCGTTGAAGTGGCGGAGTGTTGGGAAATTGCGGTGTCGACGGCGACTACCCCATCAGTGATCTCACTCACCCGTCAAGGTATTCCGACATTAAGAGAAGATGCTAATAGTGAAAATAAATGTGCAAAGGGTGGGTATATAATATCCAAAGCTGAAGGTGATGCATCTGTGACGATAATGGCTACTGGGTCAGAA
>CAYZDH010000021.1:0-24354 GCA_964477025.1 uncultured Rhodospirillaceae bacterium
CGTAATTAAGAGCTCTGTTCTTGACCTAACCGCCGCTTCGGCATACCTAAACTTCTCTTTGTTTAGTTCGAGGTTACGCGAGTTACATGAGTATTCTATCGATTGTAAAAGCACCTGACCCAATTTTAAAAAAGCGTTGTATACCGGTCGATGCTGTCGATGACGAAATACGAAGGTTGATGGACGATATGCTTGAGACAATGTACGCGGCACCCGGCATCGGCTTGGCGGCACCTCAGGTAGCCATTCACAAGCGGGTCATCGTCGTTGACGCGTCTGATCGGGACTCTGATCCTTCGCCTCTTCAAATAGCTAATCCGGAGATTGTCAAGAAATCGGATGATATAGCGACGTTTGATGAAGGTTGCTTGTCTTTTCCCGATCAATACGCAGAAGTTGAGCGCCCGGCTAGTGTATGGGTTCGCTATATTGATTATAATAATGCGCCGCAAGAAATTGAGGCCGAAGGCCTTTTATCTACCTGTATTCAACATGAAATAGATCATCTTGATGGTAGGCTATTTGTTGATCATATTTCGATGCTGAAACGGAATATGATCTTACGTAAAATGACTAAGTTAAAGAAAACTGGGGCGCTGACGTAACGGCTATGATGGCGATGCGTTTAATTTTTATGGGCACACCAAAGATTTCGGTGCCCGCGCTTTCCATGCTTCTTAATGAAGGATACGAAATTGCGTGCGTCTATAGCCAGCCACCGCGACCATCTGGCCGCGGCCATCGGATGACCCGCTCGCCGATACATAAGTTTGCTAAAGAGAATGGTATCGACGTCCAAACCCCTGAGAATTTTAAATCTGTCGAAACTATAACGACCTTCGCCGAATATAATGCTGATATTGCCGTTGTGATGGCTTACGGTCTTATCCTGCCAAAAGCTATTCTTGAGGCGCCGCGTCTGGGTTGCGTGAATATTCACCTATCCCTGCTGCCCCGTTGGCGCGGTGCCGCGCCGATACAAAGGGCTATTTTGGCGGGTGATCCGGAAACAGGTGTCACTATCATGCAAATGGAGGAAGGGTTGGATACAGGTCCTATTTTGCGACAGGACATTGCGGCCATACAACCCCATACAACTGCGGAAGCCTTACATGATGAACTTGCGATATTAAGTGCCAAATCTATACATAAAGCACTAGTTGGATTGCAAGACGGTCAAATTGATCCCATGCCTCAGCAAGATGAAGGTTCTAATTATGCAAAGAAAATTAAGCGAGAAGAGGGACTAATCAATTGGCATCACTCTGCCATCGATATTGAGCGCAGAATTCGAGCCTTAAATCCTTGGCCGGGAACGTGGTTCGAGCGTGGTGAAGAGTGTATTAGAATTCTATCTGCCGAAGTCTCTTTGAAGACAGGAGTGGCGGGTACGGTTTTGGATGAAAACGCTCGAATTGCCTGTAATGATGGGTCTATCCGCCCTCTCGTGATGCAGAGGCCTGGTAAGGTGGCGATGGATGTGAAATCATTTTTGCGGGGTTATGATTTGCCCGTCGGTTCTGTATTAGGGTCTCCTAAGACAGAAAAACAATGACACGCTATCGCTTGACAATTGAATATGATGGAACGGATTTTGTTGGTTGGCAGCGGCAGGACAATGGCCCATCAATTCAACAGGAGCTCGAGTCATCAGTGCATGCCTTTTGTGGAGAAACTGTTGTTGTTCAAGGCGCAGGACGGACTGATGCAGGAGTTCACGCCCTAGGCCAGGTAGCACACTTCGATATAGCGCGTGAAACAAACGCCGCGACAGTTAGGGACGCTTTAAATGCACATTTGAGGCCGCACCCAATTGCAGTGTTGGAGGCAGAGGCAGTTTCTGATGAGTTTCATGCCCGGTTTTCAGCAAAGGCGAGATCCTATCTCTACCGCATTATAAATAGGCGGGCTCCGCTAGCGACCCAACGCCGTTTGGCGTGGCACATTTCCGTTCCCCTTGATTCTGACTCAATGCATACAGCAGCCCAGCGACTCATAGGTGAACATGATTTCTCGACCTTCCGGGCTAGCTTTTGTCAGGCTAAATCACCCGTTAAAACTCTTACCTCTCTTGCGGTGATACGGAATGGAGAGAGCATAGATATTTCCGTTACTGCGCCATCTTTTCTACATCACCAGGTGCGAAATTTTGTTGGAACTTTAAAATTGGTTGGCGAAGGCAAGTGGTGTGCAGATGATATTAGCAGTGCTCTTGAGGCGTGTGATCGAAAAATGGGAGGCCCAACGGCGCCGCCAGACGGCCTATTTTTGACTAAAGTTAATTATCCGCCGAATAGTCTATGACCTAACAACAGTTTGGCTGTCCAACTGTCGACTGACAGACTTATTATCAAGTCCAGAAAAACAACACCAAAGGCCCCCGCTCGGGGAATAATTAGTGCCACGTGGGCTATAAAGCCCTGATAAACCAAAATGCCTATTATCGCGATGAAGGTCAGAATTCCGCTCAACACGGAAGGGAAAACACCGAATTTGGCCAGAATTGCAATGACGAATATCAAGGTAACTTGAAGCAATGCCGCCCAATTATAAGCAATAAAATATTTTAAGAATCGGTCCTCTTTATCGATAATACGACAGACATATAGCATTACGAATGGCATCGCGAACCATCCTATTATGTAGCTGGATGTCTGGATTGTTATCGCACTTAGGGGCCCTACGGCGTACGTTGAACCTTGTGCTCGAATAATGACAAGTGTGACATAGGCTGGCGCCGCGAGAAGTGCCGCCCAATAAGATCGCCAAAAGGCGCCTACACTATTTTCGAAAAAGAGAAGACCGTTTTGATCAAAACGGGCCAGCAGCCATGCGCCAAAAATTGATCGTTTTAATTCAGCGAAACTTATCATTCAGCGAAATAGTTATCCAAGACTATATCGTATATCTCCGTAAGTTTCTCTAAGTCCGCGAGGCTCACGCATTCGTCAACCTTATGCATGGTCTGACTGATTAGACCGAATTCCGCGATTGGACAGAAATCTTTTATGAACCGGGCATCCGATGTGCCGCCAGTCGTACTGAGGTCGGGCTTTATTCCTGTCGCTTTTTCTACTGCCCCGGAGAGGATATCGCTTAGTTTTCCAGGCGGCGTCAAAAATGCCTCGCCTGTGATCTGGAATTTGATGTCGTATTCACCGCCAACAGCGTCAAACTTATCCTTCAACCAATTGATAAGCGTTTCGCTGGTATGAAGGTCATTAAAGCGAATATTAAATGCCGCGCGTGCCTCACCCGGGATGATATTGGTCGCCGTGTTTTCGACATCGACCGTTGTGAGCTGAAGGTTTGAAGGTTGAAAATGATCGGTGCCTTCGTCGAGAGGTTCAGCGGTAATAGCTGCAAGCATCGCGATGAGGCGTGGCAATGGATTGTCGGCTAAATGTGGATAGGCCGTATGACCCTGAGTACCGTGCACGGTAAGCCACCCTGAGATTGATCCGCGCCGTCCAATCTTCACCATTTCGCCAAGCTTCATTGGATTGGTGGGCTCGCCGACGATGCACGCGTCTAAAATTTCTCCACGTTCTTCCATCCAGTCGAGAATCTTCCGGGTTCCGTTTATCGACGGTCCTTCTTCATCGCCTGTGATGAGCAAGCTGATTGAACCCTGAAACTTACCTGATCGTCGCTCTAAGAATTTAGATAATCCGGCTATAAAACAGGCAATGCCACCCTTCATATCGGTGGCGCCACGCCCGTACAAAACATCGTCAACCACAGTGCCTCCAAAGGGGTCCACCGTCCAGCCGGCTTCGTTGCCTACGGGTACAACATCGGTGTGCCCCGCGTAACAAAAATTTGGCCCTTGGGACCCGAGGCGGGCATACAAATTATCGACATCAGCCGTACCCTCTTCGGAGAAGGTCATCCGGTGACAGGTAAAGCCCAGCGGTTCGAGCGACGATTGTAATACATCCAATGCTCCCTCATCGGCCGGCGTGACGCTCGGACAACGGATCAGCGATTGCGCTAGTTCAAGCGCGTTTATAGGGGTACTCAATCGCGTAACAGTTCGTTGATTGAGGTGCGCGAGCGGGTTTTTGCATCAACTCGCTTAACTATTACCGCGCAATACAGATTTGGACCCGGCGTGCCGTCAGCTAGATCTTTGCCGGGGATCGAACCTGGAACAACTACCGAATAGGCGGGAACGGTTCCCAAATGAATTTCACCGGTTGTTCGGTCAATAATTTTTGTCGAAGCGCCAAGGAATACGCCCATTGATAGGACGGCGCCAGGTTCAACAACGACACCTTCAGCCACTTCCGAACGTGCACCGATAAAGCAGTTATCACCAATGATCACAGGCTCAGCTTGCAGTGGTTCAAGTACACCACCGATACCAACCCCGCCAGAAATATGGCAATTTTTTCCAATTTGTGCGCATGAGCCAATAGTGGCCCAAGTGTCGACCATTGTCCCAGAATCAACATAAGCACCAATATTTATGAAGCTTGGCATCAGGACTACGCCTGGTGCGATATATGACCCTCGTCGGACAGTGCAGTTGGGCACTGCCCGAAAACCAGCGTTTCGAAACCGGGCATCATCCCAGCCCGCGAATTTTGGTGCCACTTTGTCAAACCAAGGTGCTTCGCCACGGATTGGATCGGCAGGGCCACCAGGCATTGGAACATTGTCGAATAGACGGAAAGAGAGCAGCACCGCTTTTTTTAGCCATTGTTCAACTTTCCAGTTGCCGCCGACCATATCGGCAACTCGATAGTCGCCTGAATCGAGGCCATCAAGCGCTGCTTCTATCGCGTCACGCACGACACCAGTTGTATCAGGAGAAATTGAATCCCGGTCTTCCCACGCCTGATCAATTGTAGCTTGGAGTTCGCTGCTGCTCATCTGATATACGCCTATTTTTTACTTGAAACTTTTTTAATTTTGGACCCCGCACAATAGTTGCAGGCTGGTTTCTGTCAACACTAGTGCGTCGTTTAGCAGTTTATTTTTTAGCGGGCTTCAAATAGACCCAAGCCAGTCTTTTAGGTCATCGACAACGTAATCGATATAGATTTCTGCTTCCATGTTCTTTGCCCATTCGGCATTAGTCTTTTTCCAAACGGTCATCATTCCGAGTTGAGCGGCGGGTTCTAGATTACGGGCAATATCATCGATCATTGCCGCCCGAGTTGGGTCTATGGAATAGGTTTCACAGAGCAGCCGGTAGCTTTCAATTGCCGGTTTTGGGACGTAGTTTGCAGCTTGAATATCGAAGATGGCTTCAAAAGTATTTTTCTTAAAGTCCATTTGATTTAAAACTAGCTCGGTATGTCGTACTGAAGCATTTGTATAAATGATCTTGCGACCCTTCAGACTGGCAATGTATTCACCAAGTTGAGGGTTGGGTTCTACTTCGTCTAGATCCATTGGACCCATTTCTTCAAAATATCGCGCGGGATCGAGCCCATCGTTGAGCATCAGTCCTCGAAGTGTCAGACCGTATTTTTTGAAGTAGGATTTTTGGACCTGATGGGCCTCTTTTCTGCTGATACCAAGATATTTGGCGACGAAGCTACCCATATGTTCATCTATATGGGCCAGTAGGCGCTTTGTTACCGGATAAAGTGTGTTATCTAAGTCGAAAATCCATGTTTCGACTTCTTGAGTTTGCAATAGAGTGTGTTTTCTCATATTTGGCCTGCTAGGCGTATTCGGGGTCAGTACGAATTCGTTTGATTGCGATCGGGATAGAAGTAGTTAAGGACAAGACCCTACTAACGCGCTGTTTCAAGTTCTAAACTCTAGTTATTACAACAATAAAAGTTGGTCATTGGGGCCATGTTTATAGTCTTTGGCATTCCTAAAATATAGGCAAGATTAGTTGCCAAATCCAATAGATGCCAGTGCAGGGATCAACTCATCGAAATGTGAAATTAGGGCGTCTCCGTTTAATTTTTCTGGTGGTATAGCGGTATAACCAAAATCAACCACTATAATTGGGACGCCTGCATTTCGAGCCGCGCTAACGTCGGTTTCACTATCTCCGACCATAAAGGCATTTTTCGGTACTCGACCGGTTTTTTTAATGACAGCGAGCAAATGATTTGCATTAGGTTTCCGGATTGAAAGAGTATCCCCCCCAATGACGGCCTCGCCAAAAAAACGCGAAATTTTTAGCCCTTTGAGGACCTGCTCGGCCATTTCTTGTGGCTTGTTTGTGCAGACACCCATTGCAATCCCTTCTCCTGATAAGTTCTCGAGAACATTGAGAACGCCCGGGAAGGTACTCGATCGAACGGTTGGTTCAGCGCCGTAATATTTGAGAAACCGGTCGAAGCCAGCGTCAATACGGCTAGGGTCCGCATTTATCTCTCGTTTGGCGAAAGCGAGTTCAATTAAATTTCGGGCGCCGCCGCCAATCATTAGCCGAGTTTCCTCTTGAGCTAATGTTTTCAAACCCTCCTCTTCCAAGACAAGGTTAATAGCATGATGGAGGTCGGGTAACGTATCGACCAGCGTACCATCAAGGTCGAAGATCACAGCGTGACACGACGCAGTTATAGTGTGTTCCATCATTAGCCGTAGATCTATACCCGGCGCTTTCTATATCGCTTGGGGACTTTCCGGATAAGCGTACCAGCGCCATGCTCCGTAAAAATTTCCAAAATAAGTGCGTGCGGCACTCGGCCATCGAGGATTACAGCCGCCTCAACACCATCCCTAACAGATTTAATACAAGTCTCCGTTTTTGGGATCATACCGCCTTTGATTGTCCCATTACGGATGTTCACCCGCCCCTGGGCTTCCGTCATTTCCGAGATAAGCTTTCCTTTTTTATCCAGGACACCTTGGACATCTGTAAGCATTAACAGGCGGGAAGCCCCTACTGCAGCGGCGATCGCCCCTGCCGCGGTATCTGCATTAATATTAAAAGTCTCCCCTTTTGGCCCTGTGCCAAGTGGAGCAATAACTGGAATAATATCAGAAGACGCAAGATCTTCGAGTACAACAGCGTTAACAGAAACCGGGTCCCCTACGAAGCCCAGATCAAGCACTTTTTCTATATTTGAATCTGGGTCCCTTTTTTTTCGTTTAAGCTTTCGGGCTTGGATGAGGCTTCCATCTTTGCCCGAAAGACCAATAGCCGTGCCACCCGCTTCGTTAATTGCGCCAGTGACTTGTATATTTATACTCCCTGAGAGGACCATTTCTACCACTTCAACAGTCGCTGAATCGGTGACCCGAAGCCCGTCGACAAAGGAACTTTTTATTTTAAGTCTTTCAAGCATAGCGCCAATTTGTGGCCCGCCGCCGTGCACAACAATTGGGTTGATGCCAACCTGCTTCAGTAAAACTATATCACGAGCGAATAGTTTGGCGAGTTCTGGATCACCCATAGCATGACCGCCATATTTGATCACAAAAGTTTTCCCCGCGTAAGCACGCATAAAGGGCAGGGCTTCTGAAAGTGTCCTCGCTTTTTCAAGTAGGTGGTTTTGAGCGCTTGGCCCGCTAATTTGATTTGATCTTGCTTTAGTCATCGGCCTAATCGTTTGTTCAACGCGCGAAACTTTATCTGAATTGATGGGGCGCCACCAGCGCCGCCAAAGAAGCCCTCAGCTCCGGAATACCCAACCTCTTCCTAGCACTGGTGGCAATGATATCCGGATGACCTGCGGGATGTTCTTTGCGCATTCTATCAAAGTTTTTTGAAAATTCTAACACTGTTGTTTCGGATACTTTATCAGCTTTGGTTAGGATAATCTGATAGACTACTGCTGCCTTATCCAGTTCATTCATCAATATTTTGTCTGACGCCTTTATACCGTGCCGTGCATCGATCAACATACATAGGCGTTTTAGGGTGGCGCGGCCTTTTAAATAGTCATGCATGAGTGTCGTCCAGTCCTGGATACGAGATTTTGAGGCGCGGGCATAACCGTAGCCAGGCATGTCTACAAGGGTTATTCGGTTATCCAAATTAAAAAAGTTGAGTTGCTGCGTCCGTCCGGGGGTGCGCGATGTTCGCGCGAGAGTTTTTCGATCCGTTAGGGCATTTATCAGGCTAGATTTTCCAACATTAGATCGCCCAGCAAAGGCAATCTCTGGTAATCCAGCCGGCGGAAGGTTTTCAATTTTGGTCGAGCCTGCAAAAAATTGGCAGCTACCAGCAAACAGCTTTCGGCTATATTCGAGCTGTTCTTGTTCGAAATCGGCACCCGGCTGTTGTTCCATGCGCTGTCCTTATTATAGGTGCCGCGTCAATCACGGGTTCACTTTAACTCCCATACGCCGCATGATGACCCATTGCTGAGCGATTGAAAGAATATTGTTCCACGCCCAGTAAATAACCAGGCCGGCAGGAAACCGCGCTAGCATAAACGTGAACATAAACGGCAGGAACATAAAGATTTTAGCCTGCATAGGGTCCGCTGGGGCTGGGTTCAGTTTTTGCTGAAGATACATCGTAATACCCATCAATATAGGCCAGATGCCAATCATCAGTATCTCTGGCGGCGTCCAGGGAATTGCGCCAAACAATGTGAAAATCGATGTTGGGTCGGGCGCTGATAGGTCTTGAATCCATCCATAGAAGGGGGCATGTCGCATCTCAATTGAAACAAAAAGCACCTTATACAAAGCGAAAAACACTGGAATTTGTATGAGCATCGGAAAACAACCAGCTGCAGGGTTGACCTTTTCTTTCTTGTAAAGCTGCATCATAGCTTCATTCATTTTTGCTCGGTCATCCTTATGCCGATCTCTCATTTTCGTCATTTTAGGTTGTAATTGTTTCAGTCTACTCATGGCGCGATAGGACTTATTAGCAAGCGGAAAGAAAGCGAGCTTAATCAAAACTGTAAGTAGAAGGATAGCTAACCCGAAGTTGCCAAGATATTCGGCAAACCAAAGAAGCACATAAAAAATTGGCTTTGTTAAGAAATAGAACCAGCCGAAATCTATGGAGAGATCGAACCGAGAAATATTAAGATTTTCTTCGTAGGAGTCGAGTAGTTTAACTTCCTTAGCTACCGCAAATAAACGGTTGCTAACGGATCCTGAGCCCCCGGCTGAAATTACTTTTGGGCCACCAAGATAATCGACCTGATATTTATCCTTCTTTAATTGTAAATTATGTCTGAAATTGGTCTGTATGTCGGCCTTTTGATCAGGGATCAGCGCCGTTAGCCAGTACTTGTCCGTGATCCCGATCCAGCCACCTTTGCTTTTTTGACTAATATTCTTCGCGTCCTGAAGGTCGTCATAGTCGATCTCTTTCAACTGGCCGTCAAAGACTCCTAATAAACCCTCATGCAGAATAAAAAACCCGAGGGTTTCAGGGGTTCCAGTCCGCGATACGAGCGCATAAGGGTATAACGTAATGCTTTTTCCGCTTTGGTTCTCCACCGATTGCTTAATGGAAAACATGTAATCCTGATCCAGCGAGATAGTGCGAATGAATTTGATCCCTTGGCCATTATCCCAACTCAATTTTATAGGTTGTTCGGGTGATAATGCAGTTCGATCAGCCACCCATAAGGTTTCGGGTGTTGGTAGTTTGATGTTCGAGTTGCTGGTGACCCAGCCAAATTGTGCGTAGTAGGGATTCTTGGCGCCTGTTGGTGAGAGGAGCGTTATCGGTGAGCTATTTTTATCTAGGGTCTCGCGGTATTTGGTTAAGATAAGATCATCAAATTGTCCGCCTTTGAGCTGAATGGAGCCGGTTAAGCGATCTGAACTAATTTCCACCCGCGGCGTTTTCCCCAAAATTGAAGTGCGAGCCGGGACAACCGGTTTAAGGGGGACCCCGATAATCGGGGGGGCTGGGACTTGGGTGCCGCTGCCGGGAACGACCAATGCAGTTTTTGGTTGTGGTGTGGGCGAGGGGACAGTGGCTCCTTGGCTATCGGGTAAAGCTTTATTCTTAACGCCTTCCAACTGAGTGGATTCGCGGGCTGCCATTTCTTTTGCAATCCGCGGTTGTTCATAAAGAAATTGCCACCCAAGCAGGATGGTAACAGAGGCGACAACGGCCATTATGAGATTGCGCTGTTCCATGACCTTTATTTTGCTTTCTTGTTGTTTGTTTCGGTTATTTGGGGAACTGGATCAAAACCAGTTCCTCCCCAGGGGTGGCATCGGCATATGCGTTTCGCCGCCATCCAGCTGCCGCGGAAAACCCCAAAACGTGCAACCGCGTCTACTGCATAATCAGAACAAGAAGGCGCGTAGCGACAGCTCACCGGAAATAAAGGTGATATTACTAACTGATAAAACCGGATAAGAACCAAAAGGATGGTCCGGAAAAGGCGCGATAAGAACATCATCACTTATATCTGTCCCTTAATTGTGTTGTCATATTCATTCACACGCTTCTGCCATTTCCCAAGTTTTTGCAACGCACTTTCTAAATCTTTAACCAACTCGTCAAATTTTCGTTGGGTGGTTCCAATACGGCCAATAATGACATAGTCGTTCCCCTTTGCTGCGTGCTCTTGTATCACGACATTGGCCGCCGCGCGAAGGCGCCTGCGTACACGGTTGCGGACCACGGAATTTCCCACTCGTTTGGTGACTGTAAATCCCACCTTGATAGTATCTGCAGCCCTTTCATTTGGATGAATTTGGATTTCGTGAGCCTGAAGGACAAGACCTGGCATAGCGCACTTCCTGCCGCCGCGGGCGACACGGAGAAATTCATGGCGTCGTTTCAGGCGCTGAGGCGCCTCACTCATCGTTCAGGCGGACAGACGTTTACGGCCGCGGGCACGACGGGTGGCAAGGACCCGGCGACCACCAACGGTGGCTTTACGGGCACGAAACCCATGACGACGTTTGCGTACGAGAACGCTTGGTTGATATGTGCGTTTCACGGTCGAACTCCTCGGATAGGAGACTGTTTAAAAGAGGTGGCTGTATAAGGTTTTGAAGCGCTTAAGTCAATTCATAGCGGCATGTTAAATTTATACCGTTCAAGCTTCATTTTTGAATTAAATAATCTTTCACTCGAAAAGGTGGAGAGTGCTATGGCAAATACAGGAGAATTGGGCATTGTTGCGGCTATCTGCTGTCAATTTTAATATGCGAGTATCAGAAGTTTTCCATATATTTGAAGTAATTTTGAAATCTCTCTATCTAGGCTCACATAAATTTTTTCTATCGCAAAAAATTTAGTAACATAGAGTTGCTTTGCTGGTTTTAATTCGGGTTTGAGATGGGACATAAAATTGCTAATTTACTTATCGCGTTCATCACATTGTGGGCAATTTCTGTTGTTGTTGCCTATTTGTTTGGCGTGACTCTTTCATTTCCCTTGGATAAAATAACGCACGACGCGATCCCTTATCATCGCTTATGTGCATTACGTCTTGCAATTTTTGGGACATTTGCATTTTATGGTTTGATGCATTTAATAAAGGGAAGCAAGCAACTTTATCCAATTCATTTTTTAAAAACGTTTTTGTTTTTTCTATCCATTTTCGGAGTTTTTGTTGGTTTGAAATATCATGCAGATATGCTCAAAAATGGTGATTGGTATGCGCTTGGCTTTTGGTTCTTAATTGCGACAGCACTGCATTTTTCATCTTTGCCAAGATTCAGACGGTATTTCAGTAAAAGAAACTAAGAGGGCACCCTGGGTGATCAAACCCAGAAGGACTTCTAAATGACTGTAATCCGAGAGAAACTGATCCCGAAGTTGATGAAAGTCATTCCAATCTTTGTTTTGGCTTTCGGAGCTGTTGCGTTCTTTTTTTTGGATCTTGATCGTTACTTTTCACTGGCGGCCCTTGAGGAGAACCGTGATTTCCTGTCGGCTTGGGTGACCCAAGCGGGTGCATTTTCTTGGTTAGTTTATGGAGGGTTTTATGCTTTCGTAACGGCGTTCTCGTTGCCTGGTGGGGCGGTAATGACAATTTTCGGCGGGTTTTTATTCGGTCCGTGGCTTGGCGGGACACTTTCTGTAGTTGGCGCGACAGTTGGCGCCACGGTTGTGTTTTTGGCCGCACGCTATGCTTTGGCTGATCTCCTAAAGGCTAAAATGGGGAGTAACATGCTCAAAATGGAGAAAGGATTTAATGAAAACCCATTAACCTATCTTCTGTTTTTACGTCTCATTCCTTTGTTTCCCTTTTGGCTTGTAAATCTAATACCCGCGTTGCTTCATGTGCCAATAAAAATCTATATTTTTGGCACGGCTATTGGAATAATTCCTGGGACACTCATATACTCCCTGCTCGGTGACGGAGTTGGTGCTTTATTGGAAGCTGGCCAGGACATTAATCTGGGAATCATTTTTGAGCTACGTTTTCTGCTTCCGGTTTGCGGGTTGGGTGCGCTTGTCCTTCTGCCGGTGTTATACAAAAATTTAAAGGCTCGTCCGCCTTATAACTAAAGTTTTCACGGGGTTTCTTATGGCTGAGCAAGTTGACACCGATGTGTGTGTCATTGGTGGGGGAGCGGGCGGTCTGTCATTTGCTGCTGGAGCAGCACAAATGGGCGCAGATGTGACTCTAGTTGAAAAAAATAAAATGGGCGGCGACTGCCTAAATTATGGCTGCATCCCATCCAAAGCCCTTATCACTGCTGCTCGGGCGGCACATACTATCCGGTCTGCCGAACGATTTGGTGTTGAATCAGCGGAACCAAAAATTAATCCTAAAAAGATACGCGACCACATAAGAGGAGTTGTTGCCGATATTGCACCGCATGACTCTGAGGAACGATTTAGGGAACTTGGGGTAAGAGTTGTACGTGCGCACGGGAGTTTCATTGGACCGCGAAGTATTGGTGCGGGTGATTACGAAATTTTTGCGAAGCGTGTAATCATTTCCACTGGGTCAGCTGCCGCCATACCAAATATTAGTGGTCTCGACAAAGTGCCCTTCTTCACTAATGAAACGATATTTGATAATAGCGAAGCATTCGAACATTTACTTGTCATTGGCGGTGGGCCCATTGGGATGGAGCTGGCGCAGGCCCACAGGCGTCTCGGCGCAAAAGTAACGGTGATCGAAGCGTTTAAAGTGCTGGCCAACGATGATTCAGATTTAGCCGCTGTCGTTATGGATCGTCTTACCACAGAGGGTGTCGACGTTCAGGAAAGAGTATTGGTCAAGAAAATCACAGGCGCTGCTAACGCAATCTCCATTGAGGCGGAACGTGATGGCAGAAAACTAATTTTTGAAGGTAGCCATCTGCTGCTTGCGGTTGGGCGAAAGCCCAATACCGACGATCTAAACCTTGAAGCAGCTGGCATAGAGGCAGGGGCAGGCGGCATTCCCGTTAACGCGCGGATGCAAACAGCGAACAACCGCGTATACGCAATTGGTGATGTCGTGGAGGGACACAATTTTACACATGTTGCGGGTTACCATGCTGCAATAGCGATACGTAATATTTTATTTCGATTGCCTGCGAAGGCGGATTACACTGCATTACCTTGGGTTACTTTTACATCCCCAGAACTAGCGCAGGTAGGTTTGACAGAACATTCTGCCCGCGCAAAATTTGGTGATGTAAAGGTTCTCGAAGCGGATTTTTCTGATAATGATCGTGCTCACACAGAAGCGGAAACAGTCGGCCGCCTGAAAGTCATTACTACAAACAAGGGTGTAGTAGTGGGTGCGAGCCTTGTTGGTGAAGGGGCTGGCGAGATTATCCAGAGCTGGTGTCTACCAATTTCAAAAAAATTAAAAATTAAAAACATTGCCGGATTGGTCCTGCCATATCCTACGCTAGGTGAGATCAATAAGCGCGCAGCAGGCAGTTATTTCACACCAACTCTGTTCGGCGGCCGCATAAAAGCGTTGGTTCGGTTTCTCTTGTCTCTAGGATAAATAGTAAAGTCAGTCTAGGCAAATACCGGCTGAGTAATCATCTTAGCTTATCTAAAAATTTACAATAGCTTAGGCCTTAGTTGTAATTTGTTCTTGGCAAACTTGGTTTGTGATAGGTAAGTTCCGTCTATATGTTGATGCGTTATGCAAAATCTGCAATCTGATTTTTATTTGGGGTTCACCAATGAAACAACTGGGAAATTTGATAATGGGTGCCGTGACTGCTGTGATGGCTATTGGTGGACTTTTTGTGGCGGCTAACGCGGGGCATGGTGTGCCTTATTATGGGGGTCTGTTTTTCTTTTTGTTCGCCGTTTTGTTTGTTTTTCATTTAATTCGGGTCAGCTTTGACGATGGATCTTAAGTTTTTTAGCACCTTTGTGATTTAGGTCTTTTATGAAAACTAAGGCAGATAACCTTCGCGCTCTATTGGCAGGCCCAGATATTCTTGTCGCTCCAGCCTGCTACGATGCCTTGTCTGCGCGTTTAATTGAGCGTGCAGGTTTTGATCTCAGCTTTATGAGTGGTTTTGCGGTATCGGCAGCTCGTCTCGGATTACCAGATACAGGGTTAATTTCCTATGGTGAGATGCTTGAGCAGGGTCGGAATATCTGTAATGCCGTTTCATTTCCTGTAATTGGTGATGGCGATACCGGTTACGGTAACGCCCTTAACGTTAAGCGCACGGTGTCTGGCTACGCTCAAGCGGGGTTTGGATGCATTATGATCGAAGATCAAGTTGCGCCTAAAAGATGTGGCCACACGCGCGGTAAGCAGGTCGTTGATCGTGAAGAAGCGGTTGGGCGTATCCGGGCTGCCGTTGATGCTCGCGAAGAGGGCGCCAACATCTTGATCATGGCTCGAACTGATGCTCGTGCGACTAATGGTTTTGATGAGGCGATGTGGCGCATTAAAGCATTTGCCGAATTGGGCGCTGACATTCTGTTCCTCGAAGCCCCTGAAAGCGAAGATGAAATGCGTGAATTTTGTGAGGGTTCCCCTGGGCACAAAATGGCCAATCTGGTGGAACAAGGGGATACACCTCTTCTGCCGCCAGAAGTCCTACAACAAATGGGTTTTAAGATTGTTCTTTACCCGCTCACAATGATTAAAGCTTCTATTGCTGCCATGGAAACAGCGCTAAAGACACTAAAAAAAGGTCAAACACCTGAACAACTGGCGGAATTTTCGCATTTACGTGAAGTTGTCGGTTTTGAGGACTATTACGAAGCGGAAAAGAAATACGCTGCCGGTAAGTAGCGCGCTGTGGATTTACAGCTCCTAGCCTAAACCAACCATTACGCACTCTTTGAAGGCTGGTCTCTCAGTTAATTTCGCATACCAGTGTTCCAAATTTGGGAGGGGTTTTCGATTGATTTCGTCAAACTCATACCAACGATAGACATAAATACCTGCCGGGATGTCTCCCATAGTAAGGTTTTCACCCGCAAGAAATTCTTGTTTCGCTAGATAATGATCTAGAATTTGTAGGTTTGCCTGCGTTGCGATGATAGACTTATTTATAACATCCCATTGTCTGTTTTCGCGTTTATCTCTGACCAGGCCGTGGAACATAGCCGTGAAGTCAGGCCCGAGTGTTGCAAGCTGCCAGTCCATCCATCGCCCTGCATTAGCTTGCGTCTGTAAGTCTTTTGGAAATAATTTCCCTATCCCGTATTTTGCGGAGAGCAAGCGCACGATGGCATTTGATTCCCACAGAATAAAGTCTCCGTCGATCAAAACAGGAACTCGTCTGTTGGGATTAATTTTAAAAAACTCGTCTGTATCGACTACACCAAATTCGCGTCCCGCATCTTGGTGTTCATACTCTATTCCCAGCTCCGCACAACACCAGAGAACCTTTTGGACATTTGAAGAGTTTTTTCGGCCGATTAATTTCATTCAATTAGGCCATTGGCTTCATAATATGTTCCTGAAACGCAGGACGTTCACATAATAGGTCATACCAGCGCTGAACGTTTTCATATGGCTCACGGGCAATATCCATGTTGAACCACCGGTAGGCCGTAATTCCGAGAGGAATATCGCCGACTGTAAATTTGTCGCCGGCAAAATAGGTGGAATTGACTAAATGAGCATCCATAATGGAAATATTCGCGGACAATTTTTTGCGAGCCTCTTCAATTGCCTCAAGGTCACGATCTTTGGCGGCTGTACGAACCATTCCCCAAAATACTGGGACTAAAGTTGGGCTTACAGTCGCTATTTGCCAATCCCTCCAGCGTTCAGCATCACTACGAACTTGCAGGTCGTCGGGGTACAATGTACCTGGTGCATACTTTCCAGCTAGATAGCGGGTACAGGCATTGGATTCCCAAAGAACAAAACCATCATCGATTATTGTTGGGACTTTGCCGTTGGGATTGATGGCTCGATATTCCGGATCGTCATTGCCGCCAAAGGGGCCGCCAAGGTCCTCCCTATCAAAAGGCAGGTCAAGCTCACCGCAAACCCACAGAACTTTTTGCACGTTAGAAGACGTATCGCGTCCAATAATCCTTAACATTTTTGCACCTTAATTTTTCTATTTTAGCCTTGCAGAGGTTCGTCTGCCGGGCCCTTCAATTCAATAAAATTGCCATCTGGATCCTTAAAATAGACTGATGGCCCATACCCTTGCGCTCCAAAACGGCGTCCGCTGCGTTCAACCTTGATATCATTAGCCTCGAGATAGGTAACAATTGCTTCTTCATCAAACTCAGCTAACGTTAAGGCGAAGGGGGCAACGTTACGACACGTTTCCGTTGGGCGGTAATCGGAGTTTTGGCTTAAGGCCTCTTTTATTGGCACTAAGTCGATCATTGAGGCACCAGCCTGATATTGATATAGCCCATTCGATATTCGTTTTTCCGGGCAACCTAAAATGTCTCGATAGAAATGGATAGATTTTTCAATATTAGTAACGCGCATTACTATATGATCAAGTTTGGTAATATGGATAGGGTTCATAGCCTTTTCCGTCTTTCTCTATAAAATCCATCATAACATACGAACAGTTATGCCGAAGAGATTAACGGCTAGTCTGTTCGGAGGATTTTCTGAGGACACTCTCCCTCCATGTAATATAGTAGGTCGATGCAAAGATAGTTGCACCACCAATCCAGACCCAAATGTCGGGCCATTCCATGTAGAGGAAGAACCCAAAAGCCGCAGCTATCGGTAACCGCATAAAATCAAACGGCATGACAAAGCTCGCGTCTGCGGCGGCAAAGGCACGTATAATGCACGCGTGAGCTGTGTAGCCGAAAACACCTAATAGTAATATTGGTAAAGCATCTGACCAGTTGGGCGTTACCCAGACATAAACAGCTGGGATGGCCGAAATCGGAATAAAAATGACGGACATGTACAGCAAGATAGCGTTGGCTGAATCTGTGTTGGAGAGGGCTTTGGTTGAGGTTTGGGAGGCGGCGTAAAAGATGGCCGATAAAACGACGGCAATTGTTCCAGTACTAAGTTCCACGAAACCGGGCCGAATTATAATTAGCGCCCCCAGAAACCCCAGCGCCGTCGCTATCCATCGATGGCTGCCTACACGTTCTTTTAAAAATACTGCCACCATTATGATTGTAAAAAGCGGGACAGTAAATTGTAGTGCTTGAAGATCAGCTAAAGTGACGAGTGTGACACCAATAAACCATCCGACATTTCCAAGATAGTGGATCGTATTCCGAAAAATATGAAGTGTTAGCCTCTGAGTTTTTATATCTTCGGGTTTTTGGCGAAGAGCCCATGGTAAAATAATTAAAAAACTTACAACACTTCGCAAAAATATCATCTGCAAGACGTGAAATTTATCCTGAATATCTCTAATTACAATGGCAAGCAATATGAGGGAAATTCCGCCTAAAATCATCCATATCGCCCCGCGCGCTGTCGCAGGTAGTTTGTCAAAAGTATGTATGACGAATGTCATGGATTAAACGGGGTGAGGGTTTTGTTAATCGCCAATGGCTTGACCTTCGCGGCGCGGATCCGCGCCTCCTTCAAGTCCCTCGGCCCTCACCCTTATGCCGTGCAGCCCGCTTACTTTTTTGCGGATGCGAACCTCGTGGCCAAGCTCTATGAGTTTTGGCACGATAGTCTCTAGGTTGGTACCCTTTTCTAACTCTGTCTTACGGTTTTTATTTAGGAAGTTAGGAAGTGCGATAGCTTCCTGCATTGTCAAGTTCCAGTCGAGCCCGGCGATAAGGGTCTTTGTAACATATCCGATTATGCTTGAGCCGCCGGGAGAACCAATCAGCATTAATAGCTTGCCGTCCTCAGACGTCACAATAGTTGGGGACATTGAACTGCGGGGACGTTTGCCTGGTTCCACACGGTTAGCTTTTGGGCGTCCATTAACATGCGATATGGGCGCAAAATCTGTCAATTCATCGTTAAGCATAAAGCCACGTACCATGAGGCGCGAGCCAAATGCTGTTCCAATCGAAGTGGTCATCGAAACCCCATTGCCGCGTGAATCGACCACACTAATGTGACTCGTTGAAATCGGCCGGTTATCACCTTTATCGGGTGCAAATTTTCCTTGCGCGTAGTGCGCAAGATTACCGGGTTTGGCTCTGCCCATTGCCTTGTCAGCAGAGATAGTTGCAGATCTCGAGGCTAAATATATCGGATCTAGAAGCCCCGCGACTGGAACGGTGACGTAATCTGGATCACCGACATAATGATTACGATCGGCGAAGGCCAGCTTACCTGCCTCGGCAACCAAATGGATTGCCTGTGTTGATCCAACCGGGATACGAGAAAAATCAAATGGCTCGAGTATCTTTAACATTTGGGCGACAGCGATTCCACCGGAGGTGGGTGGCGGCATCCCGCAAATGCTCCATTGTCGGTAGGCGGTGCAGAGTACGCCGCGCATTTTCGGTTGGTAGCCAGCCAAGTCAGAAACATTCATTTTTGCCGGTAGGTGATGCGTATTGCGCACGGCTTTAGCAATGTCCCTTGCTATTGGTCCCGTATAAAATATTGACGCCCCTTTTTTAGCAATTTCCTGCAGGGTATTGGCTAATTCCAGATTTTGCAGGCGGGAACCTATCGGGAGGGGTTGGCCTTCTTTGGTATAAAAGAAATTGCGACTTTGTGGAAAATTCTTCAAGTGGCGATCTCGTTTAATCAGGGCATTTAGGCGCGGTGAAACCGCAAAGCCTTTTCGGGCTAATTTAATTGCAGGTTCAAATAAACGCGACCAAGGCAGCTTGCCGTGATGCTTATGAGAAAGCTCCAGCATGCGCAATAAACCCGGTACGCCAACGCCCTTGCCCCCAGCTTTGCGTTTTTTCCAGGGGATCTTTTTACCCTGCCTATCAAGGAATAGGTCTTTATTTGCGGAACTCGGTGCTGTTTCGCGGCCATCATAAGCGTTAATAATATGGCCTTTGCTCTTTGATTCCTTATTGGGCCTGTAATGCAACATGAAGGCACCACCGCCGATCCCAGAGCTTTGTGGTTCGACGAGCGTTAAAGTCATTTGGATAGCGATTGCTGCATCTACTGCGCTACCACCTTCCCTTAAAATTGTCAGCCCTGCTTTTGCTGCGTGCGGATTGGCTGCTACCACCATGTGTTTCTTTACGAGGGTAGCATTAGCATACCCGCACCCATTCAGAGCTAGCAGAGTTAAGGTAATGAAGACACCTGTCCGTATCATGGCGATTACATAATTCATTGAAATTAAAAAAATAAAATCCATTGGATTTTTGCTTATGTATCACGAGTTATTGCTGATCCAAAGTTGAGTATGCACCAAGGAAATCCTTTCGCACCCGTTAAATTCGAGGTAAAAGCATGCCCAACTGGGGCGCAGGGAATATTTCAGCGTCTAAAATCATTGCTCTGGAGAAATTATTTGAGCGCAGTAGGTCACAAAAAAGGGCATATTACGGTTCCTCATATTAGGGAACGTAAGGGCGGTGATCCAATCGTATCACTCACTGCTTATAGTGCTCCCATGGCATCTCTTTTAGATCCCTATGTTGATTTGTTTATTGTGGGCGACTCTGTTGGAATGGTGTTTTACGGAATGGACTCCACGCTTGGTGTGACACTCGAGATGATGATCGGCCATGGAGCCGCTGTTGTTAAGGGCTCCGAGAAGCCTTGTGTTGTTGTTGATATGCCGTTTGGTAGTTATCAGGAATCAAAATCGCAGGCATTTCGTAATGCAGCAAAGGTAATGCAGTCGACGGGTTGCGATGCGGTAAAGCTAGAAGGTGGAGTGGAAATGGCAGACACCATTGGATTTCTGACATCACGCGGAATTCCGGTAATGGGCCATGTCGGGTTAATGCCTCAAAGTGTAAACACCTTAGGTGGGTATAGAGCACGTGGTAAAGGCTATGGCGAAGCGAAGAAAATTGTGACGGATGCACAGATGATTGCAGATGCGGGTGCTTTCTCCATAGTTGTTGAAGGGGTTGTGGAACCCTTGGCAAAAAAAATTACAAATGCGGTTACGGTGCCAACGATTGGTATAGGGGCTTCTGCGGAATGCGATGGGCAGGTTTTGGTAACAGAAGATATGTTAGGCTTATTTAATGGCTTCACACCAAGCTTTGTAAAACGCTACGGCGACCTTGGGCCATTGGTAGAGAAAGCGGCTGAGGCCTACGGCAAAGATGTCAGGGCTCGCCGCTTCCCGGCGCCAGAACATTGTTTCAAGGCAAATAACAACAATTCGTAAGATGCCTTATAAAGGTATAGATTTTCCCTTATCTTCGACCCGCCTTTTCTGGAATTGTAATGTCTAAAGTCGGTAACTCATCATTAATGACCGATGTGATCGTGCGCGATGTGTTAGATTTACGTAAAGTGGCTGCCGAGTGGCGCCGAGAGGGGTATACAGTTGCCCTTGTGCCAACGATGGGAGCCATTCACGCGGGCCATCTGAGCTTGATCTCCCAGGCAAAGTCTCGCTGTGATCGCGTGATTGCCAGCACTTTCGTGAATCCAACCCAATTTGACGAGAACGAGGATCTGGATGCTTACCCTGCAAATGAAGAGGATGATGTCAGGGCGCTTGTAAGCGTTGGTACAGATCTCGTTTTTTGCCCCAATCGCAAAGACATTTATCCTGAAGGATTCTCTACAGTTATATCGATTTCCGGATTGACTTCGGGACTTTGTGGTCCCTTTCGTCCTGGTCATTTTGATGGTGTGGTCACGGTAGTCACAAAACTATTTTTACAATCATTGCCGGATGTCGCTGTTTTTGGCGAGAAAGACTATCAACAATTATTGGTAATTCGTCAGCTCGCAAAAGATTTAAATATACCTGTGGATATTGTTGGCGCTCCAATAGTTCGCGAAGAAGATGGCTTGGCAATGTCTTCACGTAATCGGTATCTCTCTGAAAAAGAACGATTAATCGCTCCCGAACTTTATAGAATTCTGCAAGTGGCAGCTGACCGGGTCATTGGTAGGCCAAATGACTGCGAACTTAGTTGCCGACTCGCAAGGGTAGAACTCTTAGAGAAAGGGTTTGAGGCAGTAGATTATATTACTATTTGTCACGGGGAGACACTCGAACCACTAACAGTTTATAACCCCCCGGCACGCATATTTGGCGCAGTACGTTTGGGTCAAGCGCGGTTGATTGATAATTTACTAATCAGCTAGTTAACTTTTTTAGTTGTTGATTAAAAACTTTCCTTACCTAAATGCACTCGCCAGAGCTTTCTAAATAGGGCCGGCGGGAAGCAAGTTGATAACCGTTTGAGGAAATTTATTGTAAGGTTATCTAACGGACGTAGAGATGCACTTCATTTGATTTAGAATCTCCATTTGTCATAGCTGAAAGTCTTACTCTCTGCAGTGGCAGCCCCATATCCATTAGGGAACGTAAAACTTTTTGTGCATAGCGCTTAGATTTATTTGAAGCGACCGTCACTTGCGCGGCGCTGCCCTTGCCAGAAGCGACAGCTACTAGATCGAATCCTGCTTGCGGCTTCCTTTTAAGGACACGATTTACGGCGGTATATAGCGCTTGTTGATATGATACGTTCGGCCTATCAAACGGAATACGAACTAATGGTCGTCGACTCGCTATTCCGACAGCTCCAGTATTTTTGGCCTTACTTGCTGCGAGTGGTGCTGCTTTGGCATATGCTTGGTTGGCAAGGCTATTCCCAAGTATTTCACCGTTTTTGATTGCCAGAGATAAGGTTGTCAAGTTGCCGCGTTCCGAGGCTACGTAGGAAGTTTGACGATTAATATCCTCACTCAACTCAATGAGAAGTCTTTCAATTAGTACGACTGTACGATTCACCTCGTCTTCTAAAATTGCCAGTTGCCGATGGTCAGCCTCAACTGCCCCACTTAGCCCGTATGCTGCGCGCGTAGTTTCCAGAAGGTAAGCTGACATGGTGCTAGTGCTAGCAACCGAGTTCGCTAGTGAATTCATGGTTGAAATATCGCGATCAATTTTAGTTAAACCTTTTTGGGCGACATTCCACTGCTTGATCATATAGGGGTTACCGGGGGTAGTCCCAACTTGCAGACGCGCGTTAATAGACGCAATAGCGCTATGATAAGCTAGTGAGTGAGCTCCTGTGTTGCGGCGAATTATTTGCAGTTTACCGTTTTGCTTACTGATTTGTTGGCGCATGCGCTTTAGTTCACTGCGCAGCAGCTTTACTTTTTGTCCCACAAAAGTCCCCGTGGATTTTCCGGGTGTCACCGTTGGCGGAACAAAACTTGTTTTCCCTAGAACCGGCGGTGCACTTGCGCTGGCAAGTGGCTGGCTGATTTTTTTGACCTTAGCTGAAGGTACTGGTATCGCCGCACGTGATGGCGCCGAAATACTGGAACTGTCCCCTCTTAGAGAAGGCCACAACGAATCCGGCCACAAAGAATCCATGGATGTCGAACACGCTGACAGCGCGGCGGCTGAAAAAACGATAGTTAGGTGGGAAATTACACGGGCCATTAATCGGGCCTCATCTATGTTGATGGTTGAAAATTATTAATCCACGATAAACTAACTTGAATCTATTACTAAAAACATTTCCAAACAGTTGTATCTGCCCAATATTACTCAATGGGTAGGAGCTTAACAAGACGCATTGCAAGGAATTCTTGTTTGACAAACCGGAAAGCTTGCTAATTTCGGACAATTTAAGTAACGTCCGCGCCTCTTTTCGGTAAATCAGTCGAAAATTTGTAAGAATGCGGTTAATGCGCCCGTAGCTCAGCTGGATAGAGCACTAGACTACGAATCTAGGGGTCGGGAGTTCGAATCTTCCCGGGCGCGCCACTCCTCCACCATATATTCCAGATAGTTACCGTATCACGGGATCTGTTGGTTCTCAGAGAAATGCAGTTTTGACACAGATTTGACACAGTAAAAGGTCAAATCGATGGGTTGTGTGCGTAAAAGAGGCAGGTCTTGGAATGCTCAGGTGAGGATTGCTGGATGGAGAAGTTTCACCAAATCTTTTGCTAAAAAGTCTGATGCTTTGCATTGGGTCCAACAGTTAGAGCATCAACTCAGGAACACGACTCTGCCGGTAGTAAATGTTGGTGACATTTTGTTAAGAGATCTCCTTCAAAATTATGCCAAGGACGTGTCTGCTCATCTGAAAGGTTCAGAAATAGAAACATATAAACTCAACCTCTATTCCAAACACCCAATTGCAGAGAACAAACTCGTCAATCTTACTCAACGACACTTCGAACATCTTCGAGATCAGAGATTAAAAGAGGTTAAATCAGGAACCGTCCATGCTGATTTGATGATGTTCAGACGGGTGTTCAAAACTGCCATACATAAGTGGGGATATGGACTACCATCAAACCCTGTTGAACATCTCCAACTTCCATCACCTCACAAGTCTCGCAAACGCAGATTGATGCCTCATGAAAAAGACCGTCTCCTCATCGCTTCATCATCACAACGCAATATCTACATCGCATCTATTATTGAATTTGCAATCGAGACAGGTATGCGTCGTTCAGAGATGTTGAAACTCAGATGGTGTGATCTGGATTTAGAAAATGGATTTGCGTCTCTCTATGACACCAAGAATGGTGAGGATAGGAGAGTTCCTCTAACCAGAAGGTGCGTAGAAGTCCTCAGGACGGTGCCACAGGACCAAGAGAAGGTGTTTCCTATTTCTGCCAACTGTCTTCGTCTTGCATGGGTCAGAGCACGCAATAAAGCAGAAATTACTGATTTACGATTTCATGATTTGAGACATGAAGCAGTCTCACGGTTCTTTGAGATGGGAATGTCAGTTCCAGAGGTAGCACTGATCTCTGGACACAAGGATGTCAGACAGTTGTTCAGATACACACACCTAAATCCGACCAACGTATTCAAGAAGTACCCTGCATTTTCTGATTAGGGAAGTTTCACGCAGGGAACCTAGTGCAGATCGACTTGATATTCTTTCAGGTGTTCTAAGCGTACAAATTCCAATGTTTTTATATTGGTTGATGTAATTTTGACCCGAGGGGCGTAACCTGCCTGACGTGCTTCTTCCCAACGCATGGCGCAAAGACACCATTGATCCCC
>CAYZDH010000022.1:0-4734 GCA_964477025.1 uncultured Rhodospirillaceae bacterium
TCTGCCAAAAACCGACGCGAACACTCTCCTAATCGCAGCTTTTGACTCAAAAAAACTAAAAGACCATATTGCTCAGCTAACGCCTACCAATTGTATTGTTGTAAGTTTCGACGAAATTCGGCTCGATGATGCCTTCTTAACTAATAAACATAGTTACCTCGACAACCGGAACTTCGCGACTAACTTTGCCTTCTTTCGCGATGACGCTGGTGCACGGACACGTCTATCGACATTAAATTACTGGGCAGGCTACGGCGCCCAAAATGTTTCCCTGCATTTGATCCTTTTCGACAAAGACGGCCGAGTAATTGCGGAATGGGACGAGAAACTCGGCGATAAGCCAGAATCCATTGTGATAGATAGCCGAAAAATTCGAAAACAATTTTCTCTTAGTGATTTCACAGCCCAACTCTTTATCCACGCGATTGGAGTTGCCGGTCACGATATCGTCAAATATGCGTTGGATACATGGAACGACGCCGGTAACGAACTATCCTGCACACATGATGCCAACGCTTGGCCATCAGATTTATATGCCGGACTTCCAGCACCACGAAAAAAAGAAGAGGCTGTCCAGTGGGTTCAAAACTCTCATCCAAAACCCATTTCCTCTGGAGAGGTCGGCCTCAATTTGATGGGCAATCAAGAAATTACATGGTTAGAAGAATCAATCCCGGGGTTTGGCACCCATAAACTAATTGTCAAACAACTGCTTCCCTCGGCTCGTTGGCCGCATCAAATCGAAATACATGCTGGCAAGCATTTCGTCCGACCGCGCTATGAAATAACTTCACCGGAAAAGGCTCGCCGGATTGCACATGTCAATGTCGAAAGAAGTGATCTCAAGCCTGATCCAGGCATTCTCGACCTCGGTGATCTGATGGGTAAGGGTTTTATTTTGCCTGCCCCCATATTACCGATGGAAATCTGGACTAGCGAAATGCAGCCGTGCCCCATGTCAACTTGCCAGAAAGATCTGCCAATCGCCGCTCTAATAATTGACTCTTCTGGGAAAGAGATAATCAGGCACCCCTTTGGAAAATTACCGCGCGACCACGCTACTGTGCTAGATATAGCCAGCAGCATGATAAACAGCGCGCCGCTACCGGGCGGCTCCGGACACATGGAGTTAATTTACGATTTTTCTGATGGCGGTGAAGCCGATGGCTGGCTCCACAGCAACTTTTATTATAGGAACCATCAAACCGGTCACGCAGCTGACACAAGCTTCGGCGCTCATATCTTCAACACCGTTCTGACATATCATAATGAACCACAATCCTATAACGGACCGCCACCAGGCCTCAGCACCCGACTTTTTCTGCGGCTAGGGCACGAGCCTCTGGACACAATTTGTCATCTGATTTACCCCGCTTCTACAGCTTGGCATTCCACATCTGATACCGATTTGATGCTTATTGGCGCAGACGGAGCCGAAATAGCAAGAGAAAAAATCATGATTCCTTGCGGTGGATCAGCTCACCATCGATACCACAACCTATTCAACGAAGTGGACCGCAAGAAAGCCGGAGACGGAGCTTATTTAATCGTCAGAGATACTACTTGTCGTCTTTTCGGCTATCATGGATTGCTCGCTGAAAGCGGAGCGTTTAGTTTAGACCATATGTTCGGATTCTAATATTAGTTGGAAAAATGGCAGAAGAAATTTATACCCCTGTTTTAATCATAGGTTCTGGCCCCGCAGGATATACAGCTGCGGTTTATACAGCGCGTGCCAGCCTAAAGCCCCATCTCGTCACAGGTATGGAAACTGGTGGACAGATGACAATTACTACCGATGTCGAAAACTACCCTGGCTTTGCAGAGGTGATCCAAGGTCCTTGGCTAATGGAACAAATGCAAGGTCAGGCAACAGCAGTCGGCACGGAAATGCATACCGATTTGATTACCAAAATTGATTTTTCAAAAAGACCATTCAGATGCGTCGGGGATACTGGTGATATCTATTTCTCAGATACCGTAATTGTTGCCACGGGCGCACAAGCGCGTTGGCTTGGTTTACCAACGGAAGAAAAGTTTATGGGTTTTGGTGTCTCAGCATGTGCAACATGCGATGGTTTTTTCTATCGTGGCAAGGAGGTGGCGGTTGTCGGAGGCGGAAATACAGCAGTAGAAGAAGCTTTATATCTAACCAATCATGCGACTAAGGTAACGCTTATTCATCGCCGCGATGAGTTGCGTGCAGAAAAAATTCTCCAAAACCGCTTGTTCGCCAATGAAAAAATTCAAGTACTTTGGGATACGGCGGTCGAAGAGGTTGTCGGCACCGAGGATCCATTGGGGGTTACGTCTATAAAAATTAAGAATACAAAGAACGATAAAATTTCAGAACTTGGTGTTGATGGATTATTCATTGCCATCGGCCACGATCCAGCAACCAAACTCTTTGTTGGTCACCTCGATATGGATGAGGAAGGCTATATAATTACTGCTTCAGACAGCACGGCTACCAGTGTACCGGGTGTATTTGCCGCAGGCGACGTGCAGGATAAAGAATTTCGCCAAGCCGTAACAGCTGCCGGTACAGGTTGTATGGCAGCACTTGAGGCTGAACAATTTATTGCTGAGAACCCCCTGTCTGCAATGGCCGCTGAGTAAAGAGTTTTTAGATTATCTCGACACCAAAGGGATAAAACACGATGGATTGGGACAAACTCAGGATTTTTCATGCCGTATCAGAAGCTGGCAGTTTTACCCACGCAGGAGACAGGCTCAACCTAACACAATCATCGGTCAGTCGTCAGATCAGCGGACTCGAAACAGAACTTGGAGTACCGTTATTTCATCGCCATGCTCGAGGACTTAAGCTAACTGAGCAAGGTGAGACCCTTTATCGCACAGCTCAGGAAATAGCCAGCAAGCTAACAACTGCAGAATCGCTTGTAACAGAATCGATGGAACGCCCGCGCGGTCCTCTCCGAGTTACAACAACTGTCGCCTTCGGTTCTATGTGGCTAACCGAACGCCTCAAAGATTTTCTAGAGATGTATCCGGAAATTGAAGTGGCTTTAATCCTCCGCGAGGACGAATTAAATCTTAGTATGCGCCAGGCAGACGTTGCCATTCGCTTAGCGCCGCCGCAACAGCCCGACTTAATTCAACGGCATCTATTTGATTTACGCCATGGCGCTTTCGCAGCACCCGCCTATCTTGAGCAATATGGTATGCCCCATTCTTTAAATGATCTCGAAGTCCATCGGCTAATTGCCTATGACGAAACTTATCACCCACCATTTACAAATATTAATTGGCTGCTCGATGCCGGATTAGACAGCGATTTTAAGCGTAAACCTGTATTGCGAGTTAATAACCTATACGCGATGTACAGGGCAGCCGCGACTGCCATGGGAATTGCCTCCTTGCCAGACTATATGGTCGGCCTAACAAGTGGACTAATCCCCGTATTACCAAAACTTAAGGGCCCGGTTCACAAAGCTTATTTCGTATATCCTGAAGAACTACGTCACTCCCGGCGGGTTGCCGTTTTTCGTGACTTTCTACTCCGCCGCATCGCGGAAGACAGAAAGTAACCAATTGTTTATTATGATAAAAATGATTTGGTATGCACCAAGAGCATAGCTGGGTTGCTGAATTGGCTGTGGTATAATCCACTAAAACAACTTAGTTACACTCCACGAACTCATTTACTACCTTACCAAGGCAAGGGTTCGGAAAGTTTACTAGCTATTACAATATGTTAGTAGCTAGTTGTCAGTTCCGAATGCAATATTCGGAAATGGGTCTTCGGATCCAACGTCGTTTAGACGTGAAGCCTCCCTGTTATCTTGCCGGGCCTTCGGGCCCGGCCTTTTTTTATATTTTACATTTATCGTTCAGACGGCAGCGTGGACGAATCCGTTGGAACATCGTAAAACCCTTAAACTTGGTCAGGCGAAAGGAACATACGATGGAGGTTAAACCGATTTCAGATGTTGTTGGCGCAGAGATTATTGGGGTTAATCTCTCAAATTCAATCAATGACGAGACCAAACGAGTGATGCGCGATGCGTTACTCAAATATCAAGTTTTAGTCATTCGTAATCAGAATCTTACCCCGGAGCAACAGGTAATATTCTCCAACCTTTGGGGAAAGTTAGAAACACCCTCCAACATAGAATACACAACAAAAGAAACCGCTAAGGTGATGATTTTATCGAACGAGATCAGACCGGACGGCACGGCAGTTGGCGTTGTTGATGGCGGTGACTTTTGGCACTCAGATTCATCACACATCGAAGTCCCGTCAATGATTACTATCCTACAGTCAGTTAAGAACCCAAAACGCGGCGGTGACACGGAATTCTGCAATATGTACGCAGTCTATGAGGCCCTCCCCAGCGAACTCAAACATAAGATTGATGGGCTTTATGGTATCCACCATGTTAGCAAGGTAAACAACAAGCGGGTAATAATTTCTCCTGACCGCCCCGGAGCTAAGGACTTTTACGAAAAACAGGCTAAGGAGCGCCCAGAAATCATCCAACCTTTGGTGCTGACCCACCCCGAAACGGGTAAAAAATCCCTTTACTGCTCCCCAAGATTTACTATCGGGATCAAAGACATGAGCGAAGACGAAGCCGATCCAATTTTGGATATATTATTCACGCAGATTACCGATCGCAAACGACGCTATCACTACCGACACAAGTATAAGGATAATGATCTAGTGTTATGGGATAACCGTTGCCTTTGCCACCGCGCTGTTGGTGGATA
>CAYZDH010000022.1:4834-24313 GCA_964477025.1 uncultured Rhodospirillaceae bacterium
GGCCGGATTTACATTGGCCCAAAACCCATATTCCTGACCCTGAACTTTCTCCCAAAAACTTACGGGTCGTTTATCTGTAAAACTAAAACGGACAATTGATTTAATTGACTTAAAACCATACTTCCATGGAACGACCAGTCTTAGTGGTGCGCCCATTTGCTTGACCATCGGCTTGCCGTAAGCTCCGGTGCCAATAAGTGTTAACTCGTTAGTAGCTTCCTCGATAGTTAGACCCTCTCGATACGGCCAAGGGTACCAAAACTGCTTCTGCCCTTTGGCTACAGCCGGGTGATGGAAAGTCTCCATTATGACGTATTTAGCGCCCTTTAACGGGTTCGCAAACTTCACGAGATCAGCCATAGGAAAACCAGTCCAAGGCAGCGCCATCGACCAAGCCTCAACGCATCGGAACCGGTAAAGACGCTCCTCTAGCTGCATCTTCGAAATTAACTTATCGATATCGACTACTATCGTTTTTTCAACCATACCGTCGAAGGTTACAGTCCATGGCCGCGTCTTAAGTTTCTGTGCATCTTTAGCAATAAATTTGTGCGAACCAAATTCATAGAAATTATTATGGGTCGTGACATCTTTTTCAGTATTAAGCGACCGGTCGAGCCGGTAGCGAGGATTACGGATCGCTGGATAAAATCGTTCCGTGGGATCAGCCATCACCGCATTAGCATGGCGGTATGGCAAAGTTGTCCCAATCCCTAAAAAGGGTGCAATACTGATAGCTTTCACCAAACGGCGTCGGTCTATAAAAACAGATTCAGGCGTCGCCGCAGATTCTAGAAGTTCCCAACTCGGCTTGGAACGCAGAAGCATAATTGAAATTCCCTCAATGGATTCAAAGTCGCCAAAGTAGACGCTGGGATTTATTATCGCTCAATATAAAGAAATATGCGAACCATGCACAAAATTTCACTATCTCGGAACCTCCAGCTCGCTTTGATTATCAAAGCTTCCTGCTAATTGGCGTCCAAAAGTTAATTTTATTATTTTAAACAGGAAAACAGAAATAATACCGAGCAAATTTAGCGACTTGGCAATAGGCCGCTTTCCAACCCTAGAAATGTGCCCTTCAATATGACCCTCCAATACTTATAGCTATTCGGTACGGTTTTCTTGAATGACCAAATCCGCTTTGCGGCCTGATAGTTCCTGTAAATGGTCGAAATCTGACGTAAACGTCGCAACACCTTGGGTCGCCGTTCGCAACTCAATAATTAAATCATGAATTTCTGCTTGTGGCATCAACACCGAGACTGTGTCCCAACCTGACCAACCCTCCTTGGCTTTAAATCCGAGAATTTGCCCGCGGCGCCCACTAACAAGCCCATGCACCTTGTTGGTAAACTCAGATGGCACATCAACAACAACTTTAAGGATAGGCTCCAGCAAAACCGGTGCACACTTTGGCAACCCTTTTTTCATCGCTTCACGTGCCGCGAGCTTAAAGGACATTTCATTACTATCAACGGCATGAAATTGACCATCAGTTAGTGTAAGCGACACATCAACCACCGGAAATCCTAGGGCGCCTTCTCTTAAACAATCCCGGGCTCCTGCCTCAACCGCAGGGATAAACTGCTTTGGGATATTACCGCCAACCACTGTCTCGGCAAAAGCAAAACCACCGCCACGCGGTAGGGGTTTTATATCAACATGAACATCGCCAAACATACCATGTCCACCGGTTTGGCGTTTAAACCGCGCGTGCTGAGAAATCGATTTTTTAATCGTTTCCTTATAGGGGACCTTCGGTTTCTCAGTTACTGCAGCGATGCCGTAATTATTTCGCATTTTTTCAATCGCGATTTTAAGATGGATTTCTCCTTGTCCTTGCAGCAGCAGCTGATACAGCTCTGTATCTTGCCTATATGTTAGTGAGGAATCTTCTTCATGAAGTTTTTGCAGGGCTGCCGTCAGCTTGACTTCATCGGCACGATTTTCAGTTTGGACCGCAAGAGAATAAACCGGCGGTAGGGGTTCTGGCATGTTAGCCATGCCATTGGGAACTTCACCTGACGGGGTCAACACATCCCCGGTTACAACCCCATCCATCCGACCAAAAGCTGTAACGTCCCCAAGGCCCACCTTACTCTGTTTTTTTTGATGGATTCCCATCATCTTAAACACGCTACCTACGCGCTTGCCCCCCATACTATCGCCTTCTTTTACTTCTCCGCGCCAAACGCGGCTGATCGACAGTTTGCCTGCTTTAGCAACGTGTAAAGTCTTAAAGACTTGCGCAACTGACTCTCCGTTTGAAGCAATACCTAATCGTCGAGCACTTTCATCCGGATTTGGGGTTTCATGCCGTAATGCTTTGAGTAACCGCCGCACGCCATGATCTTGCTCAGCTGCACCAAGAAAGACCGGCACAATCAACCCTGCTCGCAGATCTTTAGACATTTGCTGATAAACTTCATTCGTCGCCGGCACCACGTCTTCAAGGAGCTGTTCCAGTAAATCATCATCAAAATCGGCGATAGCTTCGAGCATAACCTGACGTGCCAACTGCTTATTATCTGTCAAGGCATCAGGGATTGAAATTAAATCTGATGCCTTACCTTGCTTGTATTTATAGGCACGTTCACTTACGAGATCGACATACCCCGTATTCTGCTCCCCTTCCGAAATTGGCACCTGACGCAAGATCAGGGGCAGGTCAGAATTTGCCTGTAAGGCATCTAGAACAACTTGAACTGACTGCGTCGCTGCCTCCATCTTATTGATATAGACCATATGCGGTACACGATGGGATTGAAGAAAACGAAAAAGTGGCGCTAGACCTACGGCACGTTCGACTAATGGTTCACAAACAATTACCGCAACGTCAGCTGCAAGTATCGCGTTATAGGACTCCTGCGCTAATTCAATCGATCCCGGGCAATCAACAAACACCCACTCGTCGCCCAAAAATTCTGTATGCCCCACTGAAATTTCAGTACTGCGTTGTCCAGACCGCGCTTCCGGTGAGGAATCGCCAACCGAGCTACCGTCTTTTGTCGAGCCTTTCCGGGGGATAGCACCAGTAGCATATAAAAGAGATTCTAAAAGAGTTGTCTTACCGCTTTGATAAGGCCCTACGAGAGCCGCACATCGAGTTCCCGTCGCAAGTATTCCTGCCATATCATCCTCCCCTCGGGGCTTTGCCCGTTTAAAGCGATCCGGCAGAAACTTCGATCTTAGGCATTGATCGCCGGATCGCGGTTTTGATTTTTATGGGGATATGGTTCCAGCCTCTCACTTAGTATGCAAGAAAAATTCTGTCGTAATCGAATTAAGTTTAATTAGGAAACTCATTTTAAGTAAGTGAGGAGCAGAATCTGTGTATCCGTTCACACGCATCTTTTAACAATTCATCAGATGTCGCGTAGGAAATTCGGAAATAAGGCTCAAGCCCAAAAGCAGCACCTTGAACTACAGCAACACCTTCAACTTCGAGAAGTTCCGTCACAAAATCAGTATCGTTTTCGATGACCCTACCACCCGGCACCTTTTTGCCAATAACACCCGCACAACTCGGGTAGACATAAAAGGCACCATCAGGGGTTAGACAGGTTAGTCCATCCACCTGATTGAGCATTGAAACCACAAGGTCGCGGCGACATTTAAAGGCATTGATCCAACTTGGTAAAAAATCCATCGGCCCGTTGAGTGCGGCCGTTGCTGCAGCCTGACTAATCGAACAGGTGTGGGTCGTGCTCTGCGATTGAATATTATTCATCGCCTTAATCAGATCGGAAGGTCCTGCGCCATAGCCAACGCGCCAGCCAGTCATCGAAAACACCTTTGAATGACCATTGAGGACTAAGGTCCTGTCCTTAAGTCCGGGTTCGATCTGAGAGGGCGTAAGGAATTTAAAATCATCATAGACAACATGCTCATAAATATCATCCGTTAGCAGCCAAACATGGGGGTGCCGCATCAGAACATCGGTTAGCGCCTTTAGCTCAGCACTGCTATAGGCTGCGCCAGTCGGATTACTAGGCGAGTTGAGCATGACCCACTTTGTTTTTGGCGTAATAGCGGCCTCAAGCTGCTTATCGGTAATCTTAAAACCATTACCCTCACAGCCCTCAACAAAAATAGAGGTACCTTCTGCAAGCGCCACCATATCGGGGTAAGAAACCCAATATGGTGCTGGAATAATTACTTCGTCACCCGCATCCAACGAAGCCATAAACGCATTAAAAATAACTTGCTTACCTCCGCAACCGACGGTTATCTGATCTGGCGTGTAGTCAAGATTATTTTCCCGCTTGAATTTCTGACATATAGCTCTCCTTAACGACACACTGCCGGGCACAGGCGTATATTTTGTATCGCCCGCGCCTATCGCTTCAATAGCGGCGGCTTTTATATAATCCGGAGTATCAAAATCGGGTTCACCAGCACCAAGACCAATAATATCTCGGCCAGCAGCCCTAAGTTCGCCAACTTTTCCTGTCAATACATTCGTGGCGGAAGGCTTAATGCGTGACAACCGCGATGCAACTATGGACATCGTTAAGATCCTATATTCCAACAAAAAATGGCGTCACATTAATGCCGCGCTTTGCCCAATTCAACAGAAACCATCTGTTTTTAGCCACCCTATACTTGGGAAAACTTACCCCTACTTTCTCGGCTCAATTGGGCCCTGCATCAACTACCCGCAATTTTTCATAAGACTATGTGCACTTAAGTTCCAGGAAATGACCCTAAAGCTGAAATGTAAAGACTAGCTTTCTCCGGCAATCAGCCCATCAAGCAAACGCCTGGCCTGAAGAACCCCGCTATCGGCATTGATATCGATGATAGATTTTTGGGGTCCGGCACGTTCCATCCTATCCTGCTGGGTCTCGATTATGATCACATCTTCGCCAAAGGCTGTACTAGTCGCCTTGGCTAATTTTTTTGTCAATTCGGGCTCATCAAGCCGGAAATTTCGTGCGTGATGCCAAAAATAATGCGTTGAGCTTTCAGTCTCCGGGGTCAGCGTATGGTTGGAAAACATTGTGACACCCTGCGACCGATCACCCTTAGTCGCCCCGGTGCCGGCAACTGCACAGCCAACATCTATCACAAAATGTGATGGCTCCTGATAATGGATCAACTGCCACCGATCGACGGCCTGGTTGTCCTCGAAACCTCCAACCAGTTTAAACATCGGTGGTGCCGGCTCATCGAAAATCCAGCGTTCCACATGGACCTTGTCTTCTTCTCGACTAACCTTGACGGGGAAGTTGACAACGCCATCGGTGCCAAGGGTCGATGCGTGTACATAGGCGACATGTGATAGGTCTAAAAGATTTTCGATTAGTAACCGGTAACTCCCCTTCACGTAAAAATAATCACCAACTGCTTGCCATTTTGGATCATCATTCCAATGAAAATCAGGGATCAATGAATCATCAGCCAATTTTGGATCTCCGGTCCATATCCAAATATAGCGCCATTTCTCCGCCACGGGATAGGATTTGACGGCAGCACCGGGCGGTATCTTCGTCTGACCGGGGACAGTTACGCATTTTCCACTCTTGTCAAAGACTAGTCCGTGATAGGGACACTGAATACAACCATCAACCACGACGCCTTCCGATAGTGCCATATACCGATGTGCGCAGCTGTCCTCAAGCGCCACAGGGTTTCCTGCGGTATCTCGAAAAAACACGATAGGATCACCCATTATCGTGCGGGCCAGCGGTCTATCGCCAAGTTCATGATCCCAGGCGGCTACATACCAGCGATTGCGAAGATAAACAGACATGTTTCTTGGCTTTACCGTTCCTAACTCTCAATTATATCATACTCAAAAAAGTACATAAGCAAAATCAAAGGGTTTTTGATCCCTCCTTTTACAGTGTTTTAATATAAAGACTGCGGTAAGAATCACGAACCACGAACTAAACTGGAAACAGGCCTCATGAGGAGCATATAAAGGGTAATGAATTTTGTTCTCGCCGACCGCCCTGCAATTGGTGCTGCTGCTAATTTCGAACTTGTTTCCAATTTTGAACCAGCGGGAGATCAGCCACAAGCAATCTCGGAGATCATCGACGGTATTAATGCCGAAGAGCGTGACCAAGTGCTCCTCGGTGTCACCGGTTCAGGAAAGACCTTTACCATGGCCAAAGTCATTCAAACATTGGGACGGCCAACCCTAATCCTCGCTCCCAACAAAACACTTGCAGCTCAATTATATGGGGAAATGAAGTGCTTCTTCCCTAAAAATGCTGTCGAGTATTTCGTTTCATATTATGATTACTATCAGCCCGAAGCCTATGTACCACGCACTGACACCTATATCGAGAAAGACGCTTCTGTAAACGAACAGATTGACCGAATGCGTCACGCCGCTACGAGATCACTGCTTGAACGGCGTGACGTAGTGATAATAGCCTCTGTATCGTGCATTTATGGCATTGGCTCGGTTGAGACCTATTCTGAAATGACTATACGCTTAAAAGCACGCGAAGACATTGAACGCGGTGCTTTGCTGCGGCGGTTAGTCGAACTACAGTACCGGCGCAACGATCAAAGTTTCACACGGGGCACCTTTAGGGTGCGTGGCGACCTGATTGAAATTTTCCCAGCACATTACGAAGACCGCGGCTGGCGCCTATCTTTATTCGGCGACGAGATCGAATCAATTCATGAGTTTGACCCGCTAACGGGAGAGAAAACCGGAGATATGGGTCAAGTAATCATTTATCCCAACAGCCACTACGTAACGCCAAAACCAACACTACAGCAGGCGGTGAAAGGTATTAAGCAGGAACTTAAAGTTCGCCTCGCCAATTTGCAGAAGGATAACAAGCTGCTTGAAGCTCAAAGGATTGAGCAACGAACCGGATTCGACCTTGAGATGATAGAGGCAACTGGCCATTGTGCTGGGATTGAGAACTATTCCCGCTATCTAACAGGGCGCGCGCCGGGTGAACCACCACCGACCCTGTTCGAGTATTTGCCACAAGACTCACTATTGGTTGTTGATGAAAGTCATGTGACCATTCCGCAAGTCGGAGGCATGTTTAAAGGTGATTTTAATCGCAAGACCACTCTAGCGGAGTTCGGATTCCGCTTGCCCTCCTGTGTCGACAACCGACCCCTCAAATTTGTGGAATGGGAAGGTATGAGGCCTCAGACAGTATTTGTCTCCGCTACGCCTGGCCCATGGGAGCTAGAACGGACTGGTGGCACCTTTATCGAGCAGGTCATTCGGCCTACCGGGCTAGTTGACCCTTTATGTATTATCCGGCCAGTAGACAACCAAGTGGATGATGTCATGGCGGAATGCCGTGAATGCGCGCGTAAGGGGCAACGCATTCTTGTTACGACGTTAACAAAACGTATGTCTGAGGATCTCACAGAATTTATGCAGGAGGCCGGTATCCGCGTTCGGTACCTTCATTCAGATATTGATACGCTGGAACGTATCGAGATTATTCGAGATCTGCGGCTCGGCGCCTTTGACGTATTAGTCGGCATAAACCTATTGCGCGAGGGTTTAGATATCCCTGAGTGCGCATTAGTCGCAATCCTTGACGCCGATAAGGAAGGTTTTCTTCGCTCCCGAACATCCTTAGTTCAAACGATTGGACGGGCAGCGCGTAACGTTGATGGTCGCGTAATTCTCTATGCCGATAAAATGACCGGCTCGTTAACCTATGCCATCGAGGAGACTAACCGACGCAGGACAAAACAGCAGGCTTTCAACTTAGAGAATGGGATTACACCAGAATCTATCCGCAAGGATATCGGGGATATTCTGCAGTCTGTCTATGAAGGAGACCATTTTACTGTGGACACCGGTGACCAAGAAACTACACATCTGGTTGGCAATAATCTGAAACAACATATCGAGCAACTAAGAGGGCGAATGCACAATGCGGCAGGCGATCTTGAATTCGAAGAGGCAGCTCGGCTTCGTGATGAAATCCATCGTTTAGAAGCAGTTGAGCTCGGTCTCACTGATCCAGAGCCGGTCGGCCCCAAACGCCTAGCTGCCCGAATTCGTGCAGCTGACGCTAATAGCCGTAATAAATCTCGCTATTCGAGAAAATCATCTAAACATAAGCAGAAGACCAAATAACGAGGGCTTGAACCCGCTCCTACAATCTCGCATTGTACCAGCATGTCTAAGAGCCAATATAAAAATGCTATAGTAACCGGCGGGGCACGCAGGATTGGCGGCGCTATTGCCCGCGATCTAGCTGCCGATGGGTGGAGTGTTGCTGTACACTTTCAGAAATCTGCGGAAGAAGCGACTTCCGTAGTCAAAGATATCCGGGCAGATGGTGGAAGTGCGGTAGCTATTCAGGCCGATCTATCCCAGGACAGTGTGCCGCAGACATTAATCAGTGAAGCAGCAAATAAAATTGGAGCCCTGACTTGCCTTATCAACAATGCATCCGTCTTTGAGTCTGATACAATTGAAACAGCAACGCCAAAGAGCTGGAATCGTCATTTAAAAACTAATTTACAGGCCCCATTTTTCTTGTCGCAACGCTTCTCAGAAATGCTGCCTGAAGGTGTGAAAGGCGGTATCATTAATCTTTTAGATCAACGTGTATGGAACCTGACGCCTTATTTTGCTTCCTATACCGTCAGCAAGAGCGGATTGTGGACATTGACCCAAAGCCTGGCCCTGGCTTTAGCACCACGAATACGAGTCAATGCAATTGGTCCGGGCCCTGCGCTCCCCAGCCCTAGACAATCGCCGGAACAGTTTGCTGAACAATGCACAAAAACGCCTCTTAGTTGTGGAACCACCCCAGAGGAAATTTGTGGTGCAGTCAGGTTTATCTTGTCCTCCCCATCAATGACAGGTCAAATGATCGCGCTCGATGGCGGTCAGCATCTCGGCTGGACACAACCTAGTGACAATGATGTGCCCCTTGAATAAAAGAAAAACCTGCAAAAGCCATTTAACAAAATAGGTCTAATGGCCAAAGGATTTAATAAATGAATTCTCAAGGCTCTGTTCAACCAATATTATACCGCAGTCATCCCAATATCCGCCATGTATTTGTCCGGGACCTTGTTATTCCGGCCCTGATTGGTGTCCATAAGCATGAGAAAGACGGCCAGCAAAATATTCGGATTAATCTTGATATGGAAGTACCAGAAGCCGAAAGTTCTATTAAGGACCGACTCTCCGATGTCGTTTGCTATGAAGAGATAGTCGATGGCATTCGAGAAATTGTAAATGCAGGACATATCAACCTTGTTGAAACACTTGCCGAAAAAATTGCGGCTCGAATACTTACGGATCAAAGAATTGAAAGAGTAAGGGTAAAGATCGAGAAACTCGATATATTCGCCGATGCCTCTAGTGTTGGAATAGAGATCGAGCGTTCGCATCATTAATAATCAAACCAAGTAGAGTAAGCTTTTATTATAATTAGTGCTATTTTTATGCATCCTAACTAATTTATCCTTATCGAACGGAGTTTTAAGTATTATAATAAAACTTCTTCGGAATTTTTATTCAAATGTAGTTGCACGATAAATCAGATAAAATTTTGATTATAAATCAATGGTTTAAATAAGAGCCCAATTTATAGGCAATCCTAATAAACTCAATGATCGCAAGTAGGTGAGTAGTACTTAGATAACTTATCGACAGACTTATCCACAATTTTGGTGGATAATAATTATTATCCAGATTTGCTAAAAATTAAATTCTTAATTTTATTAGTCCCGATAGTAACTCCACGCGCACGAATAATGCGAAATAAAGCCAATGATAAATAAAACGGAAAATTCATATCCGATCACTCCGTCGCTAAAGCGCGGCACAAAAATAATCTCGGATGTAGTTAAGACACTGACTAGTAGCCCTGGTGTTTATCGCATGATTGATGATGATGGAAACCCTCTCTATGTCGGCAAAGCTAAAAACTTAAAGCGTCGAGTCGCAAACTACTCAAGACCAGCCAAACTAGCTATTCGACTAAAGCGCATGATCGCTGCGACGCGATCGATGGAGATTGTCGAAACACATACCGAGGTTGATGCCTTGCTTCTCGAAAGCAACCTCATAAAAAAGCTAAAGCCTCGCTATAACGTAATGCTACGCGACGACAAGTCCTTTCCACATATTCTACTCACCAGCAACAATGATTGGCCGCAACTAATTAAGCATCGAGGGAAACGCGCAGGCGAAGGAGAGTATTTTGGGCCTTTCGCATCGGCCGGCGCCGTAAATAAAACCCTCGCCGCGCTGCAGCGCGCTTTTCCACTGCGTAATTGCTCCGACAATATGTTTGCCAATCGGAACCGACCATGCCTGCAATATCAGATTAAACGCTGCTCCGCACCCTGCGTCGACCGGATCAGCTCTAAAGATTATAACATAATTGTTGATGAGGCCCGAGATTTTCTAACAGGGAAAAATCGTAATCTGCAAAAAGGGTTTTTGGCTCGTATGGAGAAAGCAGTGAGGAATATGGAGTACGAAACTGCAGCTATTTTTCGGGACCGAATTAAAGCACTAACCCAAATTCAGGCGCACCAAGATATAAATGTCCAAAGCTTGGGCAACGCAGACATTATCGCAGTATTTGGAAGTAAAGGCCTCGTTTGTATACAAGTTTTCTTCTTCCGGAATGGACAAAACCTTGGTAACCGCAGTTATTTTCCTGCTCGTGCTGGTGGCCTCCGACTAGCCGAGGTGCTTGCCGCATTTTTGGGCCAGTTCTATACGGATAAAACACCACCTCAGGTTGTTCTGGTTAATGAAACCCTGCCTGAGTCCGGCTTAATCGCTGACGCGCTCTCTATACGTGCTAATCGCAAAGTCACGATCAACAAACCTTCCAGGGGTCCCAAACGTGTTTTGGTTGACCACGTCTTCGCAAATGCCAAGGAAGCGCTAGCACGCCGCATGGCAGAGAGCGGTACCCAGAGACGCTTACTTGAAGGTTTAGCGGATACCCTCAAACTAGGGTCCTTACCTAAACGGGTGGAAATATATGACAATAGCCATATATCTGGCACAAAAGCAGTTGGTGGAATGGTAGTAGCGGGGACGGATGGCCTGTTGAAACAAGCCTATCGTAAATTCAACATCAAAAATCAAAATTTGGCGCCAGGCGACGATTACGGAATGATGCGAGAAGTTTTTACCCGCCGTTTTCGGCGCGCCCTACAAGAGGACCCTGATCGCCAATCGGGTAACTGGCCAGACTTAGTATTGATCGACGGGGGCCAAGGACATTTGACTGTAGTTAGCGAAGTTATGGCGGAACTGACAATAGGTGATATTCCCGTTGTCGCTATTGCGAAAGGAACAGAACGTGACGCTGGCCGCGAAAGGTTTTTTATGGAAGGCCGCCGATCATTTATGCTCAAACCTAATGACCCCGTCCTTTATTTTCTGCAGCGACTTCGCGATGAAGCTCACCGTTTTGCTATTGGTAGTCACCGCGCCCTTCGCAAAAAAGTAATTGGAGAATCTCCACTAAATGGGATACCCGGGGTTGGCGCAAAACGTAAGCAAGCATTACTACACCATTTTGGTTCCGCACGCGGCGTCGGAGGCGCCGGGATCTCCGATCTCGAAGGCGTCTATGGTATTAGTAGCCCACTGGCAAAAAAGATTTATGACCATTTCCATCCGGAGGGTTAAGATGTTTCCCATACTAGGCATAATTTTCCCCTTTGCCATGGGCAAGGTAGTGGATAACCAGGTCTGACGAATGCTAAAAACTGTACCGATGCTATTAACTCTCTTCCGAATTGCTGCGATTCCGGGTGTTGTGGCGTTACTATATTTAGACACCAACCTTGGCCGGTATTTAGCTTGTACTCTTTTCGGCATCGCTGCGATTACCGATTTTTTTGACGGGTACCTAGCCCGGGCGTGGAGTCAACAATCTAAAATGGGCCAATTTTTAGATCCGGTTGCCGACAAGCTTTTGGTTGCTGCGGCACTATTAATGATGGCCGGTTTTGGCCAGATTAGCGGCCTGGTAATCCTGCCTGCGATCGTTATCCTTTGTCGTGAGATCATGGTCTCAGGTTTAAGAGAATTTTTAGCCGAGATCCGAGTAGGAATCCCCGTTAGTACACTTGCAAAGTGGAAGACCACACTGCAGATGTTTGCCATAGGATTTCTCATTGTAGGAGATTCTGGCCCTGAATTCCTGCCAACCAGGTTGATAGGAGAAACTGGCCTATGGATAGCCGCCGTATTGACCCTTATAACCGGTTATGACTACCTGCATGCTGGATTACGCCATATGGAAACATTAGATAAGCCGGGCGATGGCCTTCACGATAAGGGGTAACTAAGGCCTAGAAAGAACCTGGAGACTGCAATTATGAAAAAATTTGGCCTCGCAGGCTGGAGTGGTAGCGGAAAGACGCGTTTAATTATGGGGTTATTACCCGAGCTAATCGGACGCGGTTACAGCGTCTCGACTATTAAGCATGCGCACCACGACTTTGACATAGATAAACCAGGCAAAGACTCTTTCGAGCACCGTCGAGCCGGTGCATCAGAAGTGATGATTTCTTCGGAAAAACGTTGGGCGCTAATGCACGAACATCGTGCAGCGCTCGAACCTAACGCCGAGGCTTTGATCGCAGAAATGACACCGGTCGATTTAATCCTAATTGAGGGATTTAAGGATGATACACATCCAAAACTCGAAATTCATCGTGATGGAAATGGGAAACCGTTTCTATATCCAAATGATCCTAACATTGTCGCAATTGCGACTGATAAACCATTAGAAACAAACCTTCCGCGATTAGATATCGATGATATTCTTTCAATAGCAGATTTTATCGAAAGCCATTGTTCTTTGAGGCGCCAGGCCGTTCCCGGGGTTGTATAAGCATGGCACAACTTAGCAACGATTGTTTCGCCTTCGGTGACGAATTGATGACTACAGAAACCGCTCTGTCTGAACTACGCAACAGATTAGCATGCGTCTGCGAAACCGAAGTTGTCTCCCTTCCCAAGGCAGTAGGACGCATCCTTGCTGAGGAAATTATCTCAGACTGCGCGGTCCCGGGGCACGATAATTCGGCAGTTGATGGCTATGCAGTATACTTTGATGATCTTTCACAAAGTAAAAATACGTCTCTGCCAATCAAAGGAAGGATTGCTGCGGGTCAACCTCTCCAAAACAAAGCAGAACCAGGTAGCGCCTACCGCATATTCACCGGGGCCGAAATGCCGGCCGGTCCTGATACAGTCTTGATGCAAGAAGACTGCACAGTGGAGGGAAAAACAGTCACCATTTTGCAAGGTATCAAAAGGGGGGCAAATCGTCGGTTAGCGGGCGAAGATATCGAAATTGGGAGCACCATCTTGACTAGAGGAAAACGTCTTCGCCCCCAAGAAATCGGATTAGCTGCTTCCATTGGGAGAAAATCTCTGGTCGTCTATCGTCCGTTGCGTGTGGCGCTTTTTTCTACCGGCGACGAAGTTCTTGATCTTGAAGATGAACTTATACCAGGTAAAATTTTTGACGCTAATCGCTATTCCATTGCGGCTTTATTAAGCCAGCTCGGTTGTATTGTTAATGATCTGGGCATTCTGCCCGACAAAAAAGATATAATTCTTGAATCTCTGGCAGTTGCCGCCACTGAACACGATGTCATTATCACGTCAGCGGGTGTTTCAACCGGCGAAGAAGATTATATCCGCCGTGCAGTTGATAAGTTGGGCTGTCTTTATTTTTGGCGCCTTGCTATTCGCCCGGGACGGCCGATTGCGTTGGGACAAATTGGTAAAGCACCCTTTATTGGGCTTCCAGGTAATCCAGTTGCTAGCATGGTTACTTTTATGCGCTTCGCTAGGCCTGCATTATTGTTGTTGAATGGTGCGGCTAATATTGAACCAAACTTCTTTCGGGTGCCCGCTGCTTTCACCTATGAAAAGAAAAAGGGTCGCCGTGAATGGTTACGCGCTATACTTTTTATTTCTAGAGATGGCGATTTGCAGGCAAAAATCTTTCCCAAAAGTGGCGCGGGGATTTTATCCTCGATGGTCGCGTCCGATGGGCTAATAGAGCTCGACGAGGAATTAACGACTATCAAGGCTGGCAGTTTAGTCAATTTTCTGCCCTTTAATGAGGTTTGTTGATGCGATTACTATATTTTGGATGGGTGCGTACTCAGATTGGAATAGGTGGGGAGACACTTGAACCACCGGCAGACATCACTGATGTTCGGGCCCTTATCGAATGGCTCAAACAGCGTGGCGAAAGCTACCGGGTGGCTTTGGAGGATTTGACAACAATACGGGTTGCTATCAACCAAGAGATGGCGAACTTAGATGCTACGATTTCATCCGAGGACGAAGTCGCTTTATTCCCGCCAATGACTGGAGGTTGAAGCAGGTGATTAAAGTTCAGATGCAGGATTTTGATGTTGGTGCAGAGCTTAGTGCTATGACACGCGATAACCATTCAATTGGTGGACAGGGTTGTTTCGTCGGCCTAGTACGGGATATGGCAGGAGACAAAAAGATAAGCGAAATGGCACTCGAACATTATCCTGGCATGACCGAAAAACAGCTCAAAAAAATTGAAGAAGAAGCGCTCAGCCGCTGGCCATTGGAGGGTGTGCTGATTATCCACCGGTATGGCCGTCTAAAACCCGGAGACCAGATTGTACTCGTTGCCACAACCTCTGAACACCGAGAAGCTGCTTTAGAAAGCTGCCATTTCCTCATAGACTGGCTTAAGACTAAAGCATTATTTTGGAAAATGGAATGTGGAGAGTCTGGAGAAAGCTGGGTTCAAGCTAGCGATGAAGATGAAGACGCTGCGAGCCGTTGGGATGGCAACGCTCCCTAGAATATAGCTTTTAGATCTAACAGATTTACACCATTAAGAAACTGATATGTTTGCTCTTAAAGGTTCGCGAACCAGCTGATCATAATCTGCGAGAAGCATCTTTGTAATCGGCCCGACCCCAAATTTCATGTTATCAATTTGACTAACCGGCGTAACCTCTGCCGCTGTGCCTGTAACAAAAATTTCGGCGGCTTTCGAAAGCTCCTCAGGCATAATAGCGCGTTCAACGATCTCAATTCCGTGACTACGAGCAAGATCGATCACCGAACGGCGAGTGATACCGTTCAAAAAGCAATCCGGTGTTGGGGTATGAATAACACCATCAATAACTAAGAAAACATTTGCACCTGTAGTTTCAGCAATCTGTCCGCGCCAATCCAACATTAGCGCATCGTCAAACCCATCTGCTTCCGCAGCATGTTTTGACAAGGTGCAGATCATATAAAGTCCGGCGGCTTTTGAGTGAACCGGTGCGCACTCAGGTGACGGCCTTTTATAAGGCGCCCATTTCAATTTAATACCCTGCATGCGAGCCTCCGGTGAGAAATAAGAGGGCCATTCCCATACCGCTATCGCTAAATGGATCGTCGACTGCTGTGCAGAAACACCCATCATCTCGCTGCCTCGCCATGCAACAGGACGAACATACGCATCTTCATAACCTTGAGAATCAACCGTCGCTAGTGTGGCCTGTTCAATTTCCTCTAACGAATAAGGGATTTCAAAACCCAGTGTATTAGCTGAAGTTATAAGCCGTTCTGTGTGTTCTCTTAGCTTAAAAACGTTGCCGTTATAAACCCTCTCTCCTTCAAAAACACAGCTCCCATAATGAAGGCCATGGCTCAGAACATGCAATTTTACATCGCGCCAGTCTTGTAGCACACCATCAAACCAAATTTTTCCGTCTTGATCGTCGAAGTTCAACATTCCGGCACAACCTACTTAATTCATACTGATAAAAAGCACTCTGCCTATTAAATAGTAGTTGCTCTCCGTATCATTCGCAGTCATATATGTCAATATGACTGACATAAAATCAGGCGTTAACCCCCTCTTTCTGCGTGACGAAGAACTTCGGCAAGGCATGGAACTCGTTTTTTATGCGTACCGTGATTTCACAGCCGAACCTGACGCTATTTTAGCAGAATATGGTTTTGGACGGGCACATCACCGAGTAATTTATTTCGTTGGCCGAAATCCAGGCATTACCGTCTCCGAACTTCTGGACATCCTCCAAATCACCAAACAAAGCCTATCACGGGTCCTAAGTCACTTAGTACAAGAAGAATTCATCTTACAAAGGCCGGGGGCACAGGATCGCCGCAAACGGCTTTTGGAGTTGACGGAAAAGGGGTCAATACTTGAAAAGCGGTTGTCAAAAAACCAACGCGACAGAATTGCTCGGGCCTATCGCGTTGCAGGCGCTGAGGCGGTAGAAGGTTATCGGAAAGTCATTCTTGGGATGATTAACGAAAAAGACCGAGAAAAGTTTTTGAACCGTGGAAACTTCCTTTTATCAAAACCACGGGGTCAATAACGTCCCTATTACGCCATCCCGGATGGTTTAGGTCCTTTTGACTGTATGCAAATGGTTAATAGGGCCGTGACCGCCTCCTAATTTAGGGGCTGTTTTTATTGCCTTATGCAAAAACCATTCGGCTTGCTCAACAGCAGCCTCTATAGGCAATCCATTGGCTACACCCGCAGCAATCGAAGATGCGAGGGTGCAGCCAGTACCGTGGGTGTGGAGCGTATCTATACGCAAGTTTTCATAACATCGTGTCTGGTTTTCCGTAACGAGGATATCGCGCACGACCGCCCCATTCATATGCCCGCCCTTTAGTAAGACGGCGTTTGGACCGAGATCAAATAGCGCTTTAGCGAGCGCCTCCATGTCATTTTCCCCTTTAATCTCTATACCCACAAGTGCTTCAGCCTCTGGAATATTAGGCGTCAGTAACGTCGCTCGAGGGAGCAAGCGACTCCTCAATATAGACACGGCTTCTTTCTGCAGCAGCGCTGCACCTCCTTTTGCAACCATGACTGGATCAACAACTACTGGTATTTTACCCGCATCGCGGTCTAACGCGTTAACCACCGTCTCAATTACTGACGCGTCGTGCAGCATGCCAGTTTTAATACAGTCGGCCCCAATATCGCTCAATACTACGTTAATTTGCTGATCTATAAACTCAACAGGGACTGGCATAACTCCATGGACACCGAGCGTATTTTGTGCAGTCAGAGCGTAATCGCAGTAGTCGCAAATGCACCAAGCGCACTTGACGATTTTATATCTGCTTGAATACCAGCGCCGCCTCCAGAATCCGACCCGGCAATAATCAATACACGCCCAACCAATTTTTGAATTTACCCCGCTAATTGTTCAACCGCGACACAGATATCATCGACGATTTCATCAATCAATTTTGCATCTTCGCCTTCTGCCATCACCCTTATAATAGGCTCGGTACCAGATTGACGAACTAACAATCTCCCAGTTAAACCAAGTCTCGCCTCACCTTCTTCAATCGCGTCTTTAACGATTTTAGCCTTTAGTGGTAACACGTGGGTATATCGAACATTTCTTAACACCTGGGGAAACGCTTCAAAACTTCGGCAAATTTCGCTGGCTTTCTTACCAGACTGCACGAGAGATGCGAGAACTTCCAATGCTGCAATCAAGCCATCTCCGGTCGTATTGTAGTCGGTAAGGAGTATATGACCTGACTGTTCGCCACCGACATTAAATCCATGTTCTATCATATGCTCAGCAACGTACCGATCACCCACTTTAGTGCGAGCAAAAGATAACCCGATGCCTTTAAGATAATTCTCCAATCCGAGATTGGACATTACGGTGCCCACCACGCCACCGCCTCGTAGCCTGCGATCACGTTGCCAAGAATTAGCGACCAGCGCAATTATCTGATCACCGTCAATGATGTCACCATTTTGGTCAGCAATTATGAGCCGATCAGCATCACCATCAAGTGCTATTCCAAGATCGGCACCCTGACTGACAACCGCCTGACACATAAGGTCAGTGTTGGTACTCCCGCAATCTTTATTAATATTAAATCCATCGGGTGACACCCCAAGACTAAAAACGTCGCCGCCCAACTCCCATAACGCCGCAGGAGCAGCTTTGTAGGCCGCACCATTCGCGCAATCTACCACTATCTTGAGACCATCGAGTCTTAGCCCTTTCGGGAAAGTATTTTTGGCAAATTCAATGTAGCGACCCTCGGCATCATCAAGTCGCTTTGCCCGACCGAGTTTGTCCGGCGGTGCTAGCACATTAGAATGGTTTTCAGCAACTAAAGCTTCGATTTGGGATTCAGTGATGTCAGACAGCTTAAACCCATCTGGCCCAAACAATTTAATTCCATTATCTTCGAAGGCGTTATGGGATGCTGATATCATAACGCCCAGATCGGCTCTAAGGCTCCGCGTCAACATGGCCACCGCAGGCGTTGGGATTGGCCCAGCCATAATAACATCCATACCCATACTGATAAAACCGGCGGCAAGGGCTGGTTCAAACATATAGCCTGACAGTCGAGTATCTTTACCAATAACCACGGTATGGCGATGATCCCCGCGCGTAAAAATTTTTCCTGCCGCCAAGCCAACCTTAAGAGCGACTTCCGCAGTCATAGGATCAATATTAGCGGTACCTCTAATGCCGTCTGTTCCAAACATTTTATTTGGCATAAAACTTAGATCCTGCCCTATCAAGAATTTAGTAGATTTTTACGTGCCACATATCTTTCTGTAAAGCAAACTGCGGGTAAGACGTTTTACTATAGGATGTTGTCTCTACTTTGTTGCCAAATTTTAAGTGCCTGTTTAACCTCTGCAACATCGTGGACACGGTGAATTTGCGCACCCTGTGATACTGCATGCAGAGTTGCAGCGATTGTACCAGGCAACCGAGCATCAGTACTTTCCGCGTCGGCAGCCCGTCCAATAAAGCTTTTACGCGAGGACCCCAGGACAATAGCGGTCCCGCTACCATGCAACATTGATATCGATCTTAAAATCGCGAAATTGTGCGCATCAGTTTTGCCAAAACCAATACCAGGATCAATAGCTATTCTGTCCAACGGTAACCCGGCATTTTCTAGTTCAATTACTTTTTTCGTTAGAAAGGTCGAAATCTCATAGGGCGCATCATCATAATGTGGATTTTTTTGCATGGTTCTCGGCTTACCCTGCATGTGCATTATGATCGCAGAGGCCCCGGCCTCTCTTACCACTTTAATCGCGCCATCATCCGTAAGAGCCGTAACATCATTGACAATAACAGCACCAGCTGCGAGAGCCTCACGCATAACGCTGGCTCTTCTTGTGTCGACTGCAATTAGCACATCCTCTGCCGCAAGCTGCTCTATTACCGGAAGGACACGATCAACCTCCTCTTGCACCGATATCGGTTTAGCCCCTGGCCGGGTCGATTCCCCACCAATATCAACAATTTCTGCACCAAAGTTAATCAGTCTTTTGCCATGGGAAACTGCAGCATCATGATTATCAAATTGTCCCCCGTCGTGAAAACTGTCGGGCGTGACGTTTAAAACACCCATCAAGACAGGCTCTTTAAGAGACAAACCGGCAAAAGTCTTACTCGGTCGCGAGACACGCTCTAAGAGAGTAGTAATCAGCG
>CAYZDH010000023.1:0-9402 GCA_964477025.1 uncultured Rhodospirillaceae bacterium
ATTATAGCACCTCAGATTTTTATGAAAATATCGCAAAAATTGCTGAGCGCGGAAGGTTCGACTTATTATTTTTTGGTGACACTGGTGGGACCTCCGAAGATTACGGCGGCAACCATGATGCGGTAGTGCGAAATGGGGTTAAATGGCCGCGCCACGATATGACAGCCATGATCCCTATCTTAGCACGGGTTACTGAGGGAGTTGGGTATGCTCTCACCATGTCGACGACCTACCACCACCCCTTCCATTGTGCGCGAACTTTCAACGCGTTGGATCATGTCACCCGGGGGAGGATCGCTTGGAATGCTGTAACTTCGGCATACAAGGGTGAGGCGGCGAACTGGGGCTTTGACGTGATGATGGAACACGGTGAGCGTTATCGTCGGGCCCAAGAATTCTTGCAAGTAGCCTGCGAGCTCTGGGATAGTGTAGAACCGGACGCCCTGGTATTGGACCGTGAGAGCGGAGTATTTGCCGATCCAGAAAAAGTTCATCGGATTGATTTCAAAGGCGATTATTTTAACGTACGCGGTCCGCTGCCAGCATTGCCTTCACCCCAGCAACGCCCCCTCATTATTCAAGCCGGACAATCTGGACCTGGTATGGATCTGGCTGCGACTTATGCGGATCTGCAGTTCAGCACCAGACGGACAGTCGAAAGTATGAAACAACATCGAAAAGCTATTGATAAGAAACTTCTATCCTTTGGTCGGCAGCCCCGTGATTTAGGAATTCTCTGGTCGGTGCGTGTTCAAGTCGCCGAATCTAAATCAGAGGCCAAAGCTAAAGAGCAAGCATTTCTAGACTCAATTCCGCCCGAAGGTGGGCTAATAGAGATGTCGCAATGGTTTGGGGTGGATTTTGCTACCGCTGAACTAGACATGACATTGGCGGATTTTGCCGACCAGGTAAAAGCGGTGAATGGAAATCTCGGCACATTTGAGGAAATTGTTAAAACCACTGAACCCAATATGACTGTTCGTGAGCTGGGTCGAGATTACATGACTAAAAGAATTATGACTGCTGAGGGCACGCCGACGGAGATCGTCGACAAATTGGAAATGATGCATTACGAGACTGGGGCGAATGGTGGCTTTATTTTGGGGCGTGGATACCATGCCACTGATAATATCAAGGAATTTGTTGAGCGTGTTGTCCCTGAGTTGCAGCGGCGCGGGCTTTCGAAGAAAGAATATGGCGGCACCACAATGCGCGAAAATTTCAACGATTGAGGAACTGGGGTGTTCAAGACGATAAGGCCAATTTTACCCCATTCACTTTCCCTATAGTCATACCGTTAAAACACTCTTTAGTATTTTAATTAGTCGAGGTATTCAGTGTCGAAACCGGGTTTTCGGGAGGGACACAACCAACGACATTAGCCATCATCGCTGTTGTACAGAAATGACCAATCGTATGGACAATGGTAATAACTCTCTTGTTGCCCAGTGCAGTCTCTGCGGCCCGAAATCCCTTATCTGACAAATTTCCAGTTTCGAGAAGCTCTTTGGCTACCGCATAAACGGCGGCGTCGTCATCGTCATTAAAATTGGGTTGGATACCATCGTTGATAGCCTCAATAATTTCTTTGGACAGACCGGCGTTTATTGCTGTTTTGGACTGCGCGCTCCAAGGGTAGGAGGCGTTCCAGTGTTTTACGGTTAGCAACGAGACAATTCGCACCTGTGCATTGGTTATCTGGCAATCGAGAAGGAATGAACTTGAGAGGTTATGGAGGTCCCAAACCGGTCCTGAATAAGCATATCCGATTGCGGGCCCAAAGCCGACCCGCCCATTATCTCCAACAATCCGATCATAAATCTCACCCTGGTCTTCATCCATTTCTTTACGACTGAGCGGCGCTATTCTAGTCATTGCTTCATTTCCTGTTGATTCTATTTAGTTATTCGGTGTTTGAGCCCTCTGGAACCTTAATCACCACATCTTCTGGATCATAGACCACCTTAAAAGTACGCGCGGGGACCATACAGGGTGGGGCGGTGACTTCGCCATTTCGAACGTCAAAACAACCCGCATGAAAATCGCATTCGATTATATAGTTATCCAAATACCCCTGAGATAGAGATCCCGGTCCATGAGTACAGAGATCATTAAGTACGAAGAACTCGCTCTTAACCTGGAATACAGCTAGAGAAAATTCTCCCTTCTCGACTTTAAAGCCCCCATCTTTTGGGACATCTGACTTCTTGCACAAATTCATGATAACAGAATCTGTCATAATAGTCTCAACTCAACCTAACTTGGATAAAATAATGTAGGGGTAATTTTTGAATTCTCTTTCTATTCCAGTCTCAGTTTTACGTTACTGCTTATTTAAGCGGCAACCGTGGGCCTGCAGCTCAGAAACCCAGTTCGGAGTTCATCTAGATCGAGGTTCCGTCCAATAAAGACCAGTCGTGATTGCCGTGCTTCGCCATTCCAATTGCCAGAGAAATCCCCTTCCATCATCATATTGACAGCTTGCAGGATTAGTTTTCTATCTTGGTTTATAATCGACATAACGCCCTTGGTTCTGAGTATATCACTTCCTCGTCGGGACAGTAATTCCCTTAACCATTCTTCGAGCCTCTCGGAATCGAGGGGCATGTCGCAGGTCAGAGATACACTTGTGATATCGTTGCGGTCTATATGGTTGTGATGACTAGGCTCTTCCAGTTCAGGAGGTAGCTGGTCTTCTATTCGACTGAGATCAAATCTACGTTGGTTCAGTACGGAACTGACAGGGATATTAGCGTGATTGGAACGGGTGATTGGGGCAAATGGGTTAATTTGCTTTAGCTGCGTCTCAATATCTTCGATAGCTACAGAAGCTTCATGGACTTTGTTTAAAACGACGTGATCGCTGAAAACAATCTGGTCTGCCACATCTTTATTATTTTCCAGTTGCCCAAGTATCTGCACAGCGTCGACAACGCATAATATGGAATCTAAATAACATTGGGCGCCGATGACCTGGTCAATTACCATCGTCTGGATAATGGGGCTCGGATTGGCTAGCCCGGTTGTCTCAATAATTATGCCATCGAGGTTTCGCTTCTCTGCGAGCAAATACCGTATCGTTCGAATTAGGTCGCCGCGAATGACGCAGCAAATACACCCGCTATTAAGTTCGATCAGCTCTTCGTCGCCAGTCTTGATCAGATCGCCATCGATCCCAATATCACCAAATTCATTAACGATTACCGCAAATTGGCGCCCAGCGATATCTGATAAAATTCGATTCAGCAGAGTCGTCTTTCCTGCCCCAAGAAATCCTGTTAGGACAGTAACGGGGACCCTTTTGACTGATACGCTAGTCTCTATGGACACCTGTTAGTCCCAGGGCATGAGTGAAACGTGAATAACTTCACCACTACCACCAACGGCGTTAATAGCTTCGTGGGTATCTTTAAGACTAAATTTATGTGTAGTGATTTGGCCGATGTCATATCGATCTGTGTTAAGCTGTTTGAGAGCTAGTTCACAGCTTTCAAAATTATGGCCTCGAGCGGCTTTGACCGTGATATATTTATTGCCGATTTTCCCAAGCGGAAAATTAGGAAAGACTGGCACATCTTCTCCTTGAATTTGTAGGGTGCCACCCTTGCGTTTCATTGCCTCAATTCCAAGCAGGACAGGAATAGTCCCAGCCCCTGCAGTGCAGTCTAGCGATACATCCATTCCTTCTCCCCCAGTGACTTCCATGATTTTTTCTAGGGGGTCTTCTTCTTCCACGTTGATTACAACATCCGCTCCAAGGTTTTTAGCGACTTCCAAACGCTTAGTATCTTTGCTCGTCCCCGTAACGACTATTAAAGATGCCCCAGCAGTTTTAGATGCAATAGTGTTGCAAAGCCCCTGCTGCCCAGGCCCCTGGATAAGGACACGGCTGTCATAGCCGACGCCACAATCAAATAAAGCCCATTGAATCCCATTGGCCATGGGTGTGACGACGCCAGCGTGCTCGGCGGATAACCCGTCAGGTATTTTGTGAAGCACCGAATTCCATGGTAGGTACATGTACTCAGCAAAGCCGCCAAAAAGATGGGGCGCGCGTTCTGCCAGCGTGTATCCAAAACGGAGGCCTTCCGGAAATTTACGCCAATCGGTATACATGCAAAGGCGGTATTCCCCTTTGTGGCACCATTCACAATCCATGCAACCTACGTAATGCTCGGCAAAAACCATATCGCCTTCTTTAAGGCCACGACGTTCCTGAAAAATCTTTCCGGCTTTTGCTATATAACCAATGTTCTCGTGGCCCATTATAACAGGACCCTCAAAGGGAGGCTTTGAATAAAATTTCACATCTGTACCGCAAATACCCGCCACTTCTACTTTTAGTAGGGCGGCTTCTGGCGGAATATCCGGCATGTCGTATTCTCGGAATTCTGTCACTTGAGGCGCAATGCGCACTGCCGCATTTACTTTTTCAACCACGCTGAACTCTCCCTTGGGTGAAGTTGACTAAGAACTATCAAAGCGGCAGTCTGCAGGCAAGCTGGGACAATGAATTTGTTGAATTTTCCTATGTGAATTGACCCTCGAAGGGTTATTTCTGGACAGTGTCAGGTAACGCTCAGATGTTTAGACGGCTTGGTCCCGCAACAGATATACTTAATGATTTAGCTCTTGTTGAATCTATTTTTCGTGAACGCTTTCAGATCGAAAAAGAAGATATCATTCTAGTTTCTGAAGACCGATGCACGAAGCTTGGCTTCCCACCGTATGAAACTAATATAATTTTCTGGAAGGATAAAACTCGTTATCGGCACAAAATCTTTATGCGGATTAGCGACGTGACGCATGAAGATGTGCCCGTTGAATGGTTATTGCCGTCACTAGAAGACGACGGCGAGGGAGACTGCTGTTAGATCTATATCGGGGGGTCTTCCAGGCGAGGTATTTTTTTGCTAAATAGCGTTGTGAGATTATAGTTTTAACCTATTTTGTGTTTTAAAAACGACTGAGGTCGATAGAGAGAAGAGGGAAAAATGACGGTTAATGGAACCCCGCTGAAATTAGCAGTAATGAACGCTGTGCATGACTTGCCGGTGCTAGTCGCGCGCGATGAAGGGTTTTTCAAAGATGAGGGACTCGATATTGAGTTTGTTACAACCCCGGGGATGGCTCAGGTGACAACGTCCCACACGGTGCAGTTTGATTCAGTGTTCGAACGTCCTCTTGACTCCGTTTACAATGATGGCGGAATTGATCAATTTCGTATGTGTGAATGGGGGATCGTTAAACGTGCCGTGGAGGCAGAGGCTGGCGGCTTGCGCTCCCGAAAAATTGTTTCACTTGGCGCTTCTATGTCAAAGTTCGCAATTGTTGTTAGTGCAGATTCAAATTGTTACGAGCCCGAAATGCTTAAGGGTAAACCAATTGCGGTAACTCCAAATAATGGTTCTCATTTTGTTACGTTAAAGATGATTGAGGGTTTTTTGGCAAAAGAGCATGTCAAGGTCACCAACGCAGGGTCGATGCCTCAACGCATTGAAGCGCTAAAAAAGGGGGAAGTTGCTGCAGTCAGTTTAATGGAACCCTGGATTAGCGTTGCTGAGAAGGAAGGCCTTCGTATTTTGATGGAAGCGCACTCTACTCGTGCTGAAGCGGCGGGCGATGATCTTGACGGCCCAACGCTCGCGGCAATGTTTCGCGCGCAGGCTCGCGCTTGTGAGGTTCTCGCTAAAGATCCGACGCCTTATGTTCATTACTTTGTGAATGAAACAGGTGGTCGTTTGGAAGAAAAGGACTTCCGCCATCAACGTTTACTTCATGCGCCTCCGCAGCCCTATACTCGCGAGCGGTGGGATGACACCTACAATTGGACCGTAGGTTGGGACATGACAATGGCGAATGCTAGTTATGAAGATATCGTGGATAATCGCGCATTTGAATAGAATGGGCGCATATGCCCTCTGAACCTGTCGTTTTTAGATTTTAATTTCCGGCTTGGTCTCAGAGGGTATCTAGAAAGGTTAAAACCCGTTCTGGCGCGTTTTGGTCTGTCTGCTCATCGACGGCAACATCCCAATATTCTGAACCACTCGTGCATTCATGAAGGTAGCGCGCCGCAGAAGTCGCATGAAAATTATCATTACCGGGAATAATTAGGGTAGGGGTATCGAGGTTCATAAGATCCTCGGGTTCTGCACCCGGCGCCGTATCACGGTCGAATAGACCACGATACATATCAGTGACCATTATGTGGTATTCGGCGGCATCTAGATTGGCGTAGGCCTGAGAAAATTCTTCCGAATTTCGAATAGGCTGTCCCCATGGACCACCACGGGGATCTCCCGAGAAGTTTTTATTGTGGCTATGTACGAGTTCGACAACGGCCGACAAACCTCTTTCTTGAACAAAAGATAGGTGCTGCGCGAAACGCTGATGGCTGCTGATCCTATATTTCGCTCCGCCGACAGGCCAGTAATGCGTCATCGATAGTGTACGGTGAGGGAGCGCAACACCAAAGGCGGTAACTGGTGCGCAGCCCATACACCCCCCTATGACGTGGGCTTTCTCGATTCCTAATTGATCGAGAAGGCCGGACCCTTGGCGGACAAAGTGTTCCCATGTAATTTTTTCTACTCGCCCACCCGATTGTCCGTTTTCGCGCCGGTCAAACAAGATGCACTTGTATTTCTTCGGCAAATGATCAAGCAATCGGATGCGCTTATAAATGCCAAGGTCTGTCCATTGCTCAATGCGGGCATCAAAACCACCGGGTGAGTACATCAGAATTGGTGGGCCGTCGCCCATTATCTCATAATGAGTATCAATCCCGTCTATTTTTGCAATGGGCATTTTCTTTTCTCAAAAAATTTAATGTTGTATCTAAAATTATTCAGATAATTTCTGCCCTTTGCCATCCCACCTGTCAACGCTAGTGAAGCGTTTGCTTCCCCTTAAGCCATTGACGGGGAACACCTAATCTTTTAATTTGCGCGCGCTAAAATGACACTTTGACTTGATTTTTGTTGTTAACATAAACTCTACAGTTAACGCAGTATGTGCCAATCGAAGGGCGAATTTTTGACTCCCACGCCTGCTGAAATTGTTGGCCGTCACAGCGGCGCAACGTAAAAATGATTATCTGCTGTTAGACAGGCTATTGAGTTGATAGGAGAAGACTATGCTTCGCAAGGAAGTTAATGATCTACTGACCCAAACCGATAAAGGAACGCCCATGGGAGAGCTTTTTCGGCAGTACTGGATTCCAGCGATGTTGGCATCGGAACTTCCTGAAAACGATTGTCCGCCGGTGCGTGCTGAACTTCTTGGCGAGAAATTGATCGCATTCCGAGACACCGAAGGTCGTTATAGTCTTATCGAAGAATTTTGTGCTCACCGCCGGGTTTCCCTATGGTTTGGTAGAGTTGAAGAAGGAGGGATCCGCTGTCCTTATCATGGTTGGAAATATGACCATACAGGCCAATGCGTTGATGTGCCGTCGGAGCCCGAGGAAAGTGGTTTCTGTCAATCTATCAAACTGCAAAGTTACCCGCTGATAAAGGTTGGTGACGTGCTGTGGACCCACATGGGCGATCCAGAAAATTCTCCCCCAGAACCCGAGTGGGAGTTTGCGACGGTTGCCCCCGAACAAACAGTAACGACTAAGCGTATACAGGAATGCAACTGGCTGCAGGCGCTCGAGGGCGGAATTGATTCTAGCCACGTGTCATTTTTACATTCTCAAGAGTTGGAGAGGGATCCACTTTTTAAAGGTGCGAAAGCGAACAGTTACAATTTGGGCGACCTTAAACCTGTCTTCGAGGTTTCTCCTTCTGAGGGTGGTCTCTATATCGGTGCCCGCCGTAACGCCGAAGACGGTCAATATTATTGGCGTATAACCCAGTGGGTGATGCCGTTTTTCACAATGATACCGCCCCGCGCAGATCACCCCCAGCACGGTCATTTCTGGGTACCCATTAATGACGAATATTGTTGGACTTGGAGCTACGACTATCACCCAAATCGACCTCTGACGGCAGAGGAGCGTCAGGCTTGCCTCGATGGCAAAGGGGTCCATACAGAAAATATTCCTGGTACATTCCGGCCCGTCCAAAACAAGGATAATGACTATCTTATTGACCGGGAGGCACAGAAAAGAGGGGAAACCTATTCTGGTGTGTTTGGTTTCGGGATGCAGGATGCCAGTCTGCAAGAGTCGATGGGGCCTATTGTCGATCGATCACGCGAAAACCTGGTCCAATGCGACTACGGAATCGCAATGACACGTAATCGGTTACGAAAAGCGGCGACGGACTTTCGTGACAAAGGCATTATGCCGCCTGGACGCGATCCCCAGCATATGAAGGTTCGGTCAATTGCGGTGAAGTTAAATCCTGAGTTGAAATATGCAGAGGCCTGTCAGGACGAAATGATTGCTGAAGAAGGAAAACTTCGGGCCACAGTCTAAATTTCTGTACCCGTGAGGGATTAGATGGCTCAAAACAAATTCATTGTCGATCGTTGGTGGTAGCAATTTAAAATCAGGTTTTATTATTAAAAACCTCACGTTGTTTTAACATTCGGAGACAATGTGTCCTAAGGAAAGTGCAGAAGTCGAATGTTGGAAGGCGGCTGAACTTTGGGCCCTCTTATTGGGACTTATCCCTTGGGCTCGGTCGTTAACTCTATCAAGCCAATTTCCTGTTCTCCATCCAGCGAGACCCTGGTCGAAAAATCTCTGTAACCGTCAACAAGAATATCTACACGATAGTCATTGTTGAGTGCCAAGCCGGTCAACCAAAATTCGCCGAATTCATTCGACTTGGTTTTGAGAGTTGTTCCATCCGTCAGGTTAGTTGCTCTAACAGACGCGCCAATAATGACCTCATCAGCACTGAGATCGATAATTGCCCCAGTGATCCAGGGCTTGGGAAGACCCTTCCAAAAAACTCGAGGTTTTACCTCGTAATCAGGATGTAGAATCTCGAGCGAGCTGTCCATGGCATCAGCCTGTTTGAAAAGGATTGCTTCATGTGGGCATACATCGACGCAACGGGGGAGTTCGCCTTCATCCACACGATGAGCGCAGCCGGTACATTTTTGCGCAATATTGAGATCGGCATTTTGATAGATCACGTCATAGGGACACGAGGGTTGGCAGTCACCACAACCAGTACATTTTTCTCCATCAATCCATATTAGCCCGTCATCTCGGGTCTTGATTGCACCCTCGGGGCAGGCGGTGACACAGGGTGCATCTTCGCAATGCTGACACATGGTCGGCAAAAAACTCATCCGGACACGGGGGATAGTGCCGCGTTCAAGTGCTTTAACATTCATCCAAAAATGGCCGCTTTCGGGCTGCGGCTTGGACCAAGGAACGTAGCTGCTATCAACATGTTCGTCCTTACAGGCGACGACACAGAGGTTACAGCCTGTACATTT
>CAYZDH010000023.1:9502-23800 GCA_964477025.1 uncultured Rhodospirillaceae bacterium
TATCCAGTAAGGCAAAATCGATCTTAGCACCGTGATCAATCGACAGGGCACCAGGAATGATCCGTTCGGTAATCACCGCGCCAAACAAGATCGCCCCACGGTCATTGTACGCCATGATAATGTCACCCTGTTTGATGCCGCGCGCGCCCGCATCGTCGGGATGTATCCAGCAGGGTTCGTAAAAATAGTTGTCTTTCCCTCTTATCTTACCGAGTTCACGGATCCAAACGATATCGTCGCCTTGGACGTGAAAGCGGTATTTAGGATGGTTGGTCATCACGGAAAGCGGATAATATTTGGACTTTTTGGAGCCTACTTGTTCCGAATGGGCCAGCCACCTTGCAAGGGGCGGGCGCTCAACGCTGTCAGGGGCGAGCTGGGTGATACGCTCGGAAACAAACTCAACCTTGCCACTCGGTGTCTCAAGTCCGTCAGCTTTCTTCCAGTACCAATGCTGCCCTCCGGTATGTTCGCTGTAGCCATACTCTTTCTTTATTTGGACCCATTCCTCCCAGCTGGGACAATCATAAATAACATATTTTTGCTTCTTGAAGTCTTTCCATGACAAATGATCGCGCTTTGCTGCCAGCGTGCCCTCATAAGATTCTTTTAACCAATCATCGACAGGAGGGAAGGCATCATCCAAACCCAGTCGTTGGCCAATCATCCGATGGATCTCATAGTCACTCTTCGACGCACCTAGGGGTTCGATAGCGGCCTCCTGATAGAAGAGGGCTAAAATATCGCTGCGCTGAACAACGACAAGGTCTTCATGTTCATAATTAGTTTGTGCGGGCAATATCAGGTCGGAAAAATTTAGATCATTTTCTAGCCAAGGGTGAATACCAACTACAAACTCGAGATTATCGCTCCGCAGAGATTCCAGCCAGTTGCTCCCATGGCCCCAGCTGCCTGGCTGACTTCCATTCTCGTTCCATACCATACGGATACCCGGATGATCATCGGTTGGTGGGTAGCGGTAACTCTCAAACTGATCATCCGCCTTGGCGAGTGCCGCGGTCGTGCCTTTCCAGCTTATATTGCGCTGTTGGATGGCCTCTGCCGCCAGAGTGCGAGGAATAAAGACTGGTGATTTCGGTCCGTGCCCGATGGCGTACTCAATCATTGGACTAAAGGCCAGGCCATGAAAGTCAACCTCTGGATAGCGTGGTACTTGGGCTAGTGATTTTTTATAGAAAGAAGGGGCACCAGTCCGAAGGAACTGCCGGCCGGGACTACCAAAACCCTGCATCGCTAAAACATAGGCCTCCATCCGGGCCGTCAGGTGGGATAGTGTCCCACGTATCTTGGGGCCGCCGAAATAAACCGAAATAGTAGTTCTCTTGGTAGCCCATTCTCGCGCCAGGGCTTTGATGGTCGAAACCGGGATGCCTGTGATCCTGGAAGCCCATTTAGGTGTTTTTTCGATTCCGTCATCCTGACCCAGTACATGCGCTTTTAATGCGTCAAAACCGATTGTGTGGGTGTCGATATATCCTTTGTCGTAAGTGTCCTCGGCAATCCAAACATGCGCGATAGCTAAATAAAGCGCGGCATCAGTATTAGGTTTAATCGGAACCCAGGTGTCAGCATGTATGGCCGCGGCGTGGTTAAGGTCGGGTGCAATGGCAACAATCTTGATCCCTGCTTTTTTTAGCCATTTTGGCATTTCAAGGGCGATTGAGCCGGACATGCCAAAGCCCGTTGCCTCCGGATCATTACCCGAAAAGATTACCATTTCAGCGTGTTCGAGCACGTCGTCCCAAACAGCATCCTGATAGGGCTCGCCAAGAGTGTCGTCGAAGCCCCAGACATGTTTAGCACCCCAATAATAGCCTTCCCAGCTGTCGGGGTTGCGGACTTGCTGTGTCCACCAACCCCATCCCTTGTGCTCCCGGAGCATATCGAACAGGTAGTGACCCCAAAAATGAAGGGATTGCAGATAGCCGCTTTGTCCATGGCCGTCAGCCTGAACTAATACAGGCTCCATAGAGCCGTATGTTTCGTAAATTTTTTCTAGTTGAGTGACAATTATATCGAGAGCTTTGTCCCAGCTTATTGGTGAGTAGCTATCGCTGCCACGTCCAGAAGGGTTTGGTTTTTTAGGATCCCATCCGTCGCGTAGTAAAGGAAATTTTACCCGTGTATTCGCGTGTACTCGCTGTTTAGCAGCAAATGCTAATGGCATCTGTACTTCTTTGCGGGGACGCGAGTAGGTGCCTCGTTGGGTAGTCTTTATTTCATAAAGTTGGACGTCTTCCGGTATATAAAATGGCAACGAGCGAATAATTTTTCCGTTTTGAACATGGCATTCAAGGGGAAAATTAGACCTAGCAAGTCCACTGCCGGGGTGAGACACATAGACTTTTCGGCAGGTAGGATCATCAGTCATTTTTTAAGCTTCCGACTTTTGCTAAACTATAACCCTCCATATTTTTATAGTTTTCTGAATATAGCTTAAATTCAGGAGTGGTCTCGATAACCAGAAATTTAGGTTTTTGCTCTGCCATTGCGAAAATGTGTCTGTAACGTCTTTGTAAGTCAACTTAGCTAAGGGCTATGGTTTTCTGTTTCGCCTAGGATTAGGTTATTTGACTAATGGGTCAACTGAACCTGCCTTTGCATTTATTTAAAGGTAAAGAAGGAAGAAAGTAACATGAGTGAAGACCGAAAACTCCATTTCGGGGCTTTTATGCGACCGGTAACCATCCACACCGGAGCTTGGCGTTATCCCGGGGCCTATGCAGATGCAAACTTTAATTTCCAACATATTGTAAAGTTTGCGCAAAAACTTGAGCAGGGTAAGTTTGATGCGTTCTTTATGGCTGATCATTTGGCTGTGTTGAATATGCCGATGGACGCGTTAAAACGTTCTTCTACCCCAACATCGTTTGAACCTATGACACTGCTGCCTGCCCTAGCAATGGTGACTGAGCATCTCGGTTTAGTGGCGACTGGGTCAACAACTTACGATGAGCCGTTTCACGTCGCACGTCGCTTTGCATCGCTCGATCATATCAGCGACGGGAGGGCCGGCTGGAACGTTGTGACTACATCGAACCCCAACGCTTCGATGAATTTTGGCCGGGACGACCAGATGGAGCACGATGAGCGTTATAACCGAGCGCGTGAGTTTTATGATGTGGTTACTGGGTTATGGGACAGCTGGGCTGATGACGCCTTTATCCGCGATCAAGAAAGCGGTGTATTTTTTGATCCTGACAAGATGCACGTCCTTAATCATATGGGTAAATATTTGAAGGTCCGTGGACCGCTGAACATTGGCCGGCCCGTTCAAGGGTATCCGGTGATCGTGCAAGCGGGGGCTTCTAATGCGGGAAGGCAACTCGCCGCTGAGACTGCTGAGGCTGTATTCACCGCGCAAAGTAATCTCACCGCCGGTCAGAAGTTTTATGCCGATGTGAAAGGCCGCATGCAAGCCGCTGGGCGCAATCCTGACCATATGAAAATTCTACCAGCATGTATGGTTATTATTGCGGATACACGAGAAGAAGCACGTGAAAAGCGGATGAAGCTAGATAGCCTGGTTCATTATGAAAGCGCTATCGCGTCACTCTCAATTGCGCTTGGCGTTGATGCTGCCAAGTTTGAACAGGATAAGCCGCTACCGAATGATATTCCTGAAACGGAGGCCGGCCAAAGTAGTCGGGAGCGCGCTATAAGAGCCGCTGAGGAAGACAATCTGACGGTTCGTCAGCTCGCACAGCGACTTGGCGGACATTCAAGCCTCTGCCTTATGGGTACGCCTGATGAGGTTGCCGATCAAATGGAAGAATGGCTGATGACTCGCGGCAGTGACGGCTTTACTATACAGTTTCCGTTTGTACCTGAGGGTATAGACGATTTTGTTGACCGTCTCGTGCCGGTGTTGCAGGACCGTGGATTGTTTCGAAAGGAATATGAAGGAAAGACGTTGCGCGAAAATATGGGCCTGCCCCGACCCCCCAACCAGTTCTTCGCGGAATAGGGTCTCCTCCCTCATCCGCATCGCATCATCGTCATTAATTCCCTAACAGAGCCAACGTTTTCGATGTCGTTTATCGCTGCAGCCAATTCATCGATCTTATTATCGGTGAGGCAATACCCCGCACAATTCCGTAATTTTTCTTCTAACTGATCTGGTGACAGTGGGTTTTCTGGCGCGCCAAGCGGGTGATCGCAACGAGCGCTCACAGTATTGCCGTCGTTGGTGTCAACTTCAGCAATAGCCTGGCCATTTACCAAATCGTCGTCGGGAATAATCTCAACTTTGTTGGCAGCAAAATTCCGTAATATTGGACTGTTGTAATACTCTGGCTCAAACTGGTCTAGGGTAACCTTCCGGTCCTTAAGGTAAATTCCTGTGACGTAATGTGCCGACAGCAAAGCTTCAAATTTTGCGTCATAGGTCGAAAATCCGCCGTGCATCTTGTAGGGCGTCTGGCTCAGCCGCAGACGCACCTTGGCAACATCTTTAAATTCAAAGTCATGTTCCTGTACGACATTAAATAAGGAGGTAATAACTTCCTGCAACGCGGTTGCGGATGGCCACATGCGAAGGGCGATGCGTTGAAGTTCCCAGTGATCACCGAGTTTGCTAGTAACGGCGTCGGGTAGCCCGCCTTCGGCATAGGTGTTATAGAGGCCTCCATCTTCGGCAGTTAGAAAATCTTTGGTTGCAACGAAACCTTGTTCGGCCAACAACGCGGCCATAAGCCCGGACAGGGCAGCTCTACACTGATGAAACTTCACGGTCGGTGTGCCCCAGGCGGCAAAGGTCCCGGCAGACTGACTGCCAGCGAGGCCAAAGGCCCGCGCCATTGTTTCAGTATTAAAGCCACGAAGGGAGCCGACGGCTGCAGCAGATCCAAAAGGCCCGATGACGCCAGGGCCGTGCCAGCCTTTAGCGCGGAATTTAGGATAATCTAGGCCTAAGCCGACGCGAGTGGTTACTTCAAACCCAGCCGCCAAGGAGGCAAGCAATGCCGCCCCGGATAAGTTATCGCGCTCGGCGATCGATAGCGCTGGGGGGACGACCTCCGGGGTAATATGAGTAAGGGTTGCACGGTGGACGTCACACATCGTTACTGCCGTAATTAGATACCCGTTCATCATCGTGGCGCCGGCGAGAGAAATTTGTTTTCCACCTATAACACTGCTTTCCTCGGATTGACCTAACGCTGAGGCCATCGCGTGCAGTTGGTTAGTTTCTTCCCCCTGATGTCCCGCGAGGGCGCAGGCTAATGAATCGACCAACAGCGCAATAGTAGAGTTTTTGACATCGGTGGGAATATCGTTGAGGCTTATTGACGCGGCAAATTCGGCAAGTTTTTCTGTTGTCCCCTGCGACATAAGGTTCTCCTGTGGTAAGTTTGTTACACAATAACGGTGCCCCGCCTATATGCGCAATTGCTCCGCGGGGAAAACTAGGAGAGGTATTGGTGTAATTGGGATCGACTATTTTTATATCCGGCTATTTGCTGATGTTGTGTCAACGACCCATCTAATGTTACTCGGTGCGGAAGCGATAATTGTTGAAGGGTTGGACCTTCGCAAAATTGTATCGGGGTCCTACAATTTGACTTGTCTTCCAATGAAGATTGCTGGTGCCGATAGGGGACCGGTGAGGGCTATTATGACTAAAGGATGAAGCAAATGCTAACTGGTAAAGAGTATCTCAAAAGCATACGCGATGGCCGGCGGGTCTATATTGGCAAAGAGTTGGTCACTGATATCACTAATCACCCGGCTTTTGCTAAGGGTGCTCAGTCTATAGCTATGATTTATGATCGAAAGTCAGCACCGGAAAATCGAGACGTAATGGTCAGCGAAGAGGACGGTGAAGAGTTTTCAACCTATTTTCTTAAACCTAAAAATCGCGATGATCTTGAGAAACGGTATGAAACGCATCGGAGGGTTGCCGCCTGGACGCATGGATTTATGGGGCGCTCTCCGGATAATTTTCCGAGCTATTTGACCGGTCTTGCAACTCAACCAGAGCTTTTTAACGGATTACGAGAGGGCACGGGTGATTTTCTTGAGGCCTATTATCTCAAGGCTCGACGAGAGGACCTTTATATGTCCCACGCCGTTACAAACCCCCAGGGTTCGCGACGCGCTGGAGAAGAAATTCAGGCGGCTGGGGTCGTGTCACCGACCCTCCGGGTGGTATCTGAAGACGACGACGGAGTGACAATTAACGGATTAAAAATGATTGGTACGGGCTCGATTTATTGTCATGAGACCTGGGTTGGCAATTTGCAGCCAGTCCCTCCGGGTAATGAGGCGGAGACGATAACTTGCGCAGTACCGCTGAATTATGATGGCGTGTCAATTTGGTCACGAAAACCCTATGAAACGACGGCGAACACCGAGTTTGATATGCCACTTTCAGCGCGATATGACGAGACTGATGCGGCGATACTATTTGAGAATGTCAAAGTGCCGTGGGAGCGTGTGTTTTTGCACAACAATGTTGCCATGACGCGTGAGATTTATTTCAAGACGCCGGGACATGCGCTTGCCAACCACCAGGCCAATATCCGATTTGCCGAAAAACTACGTTTGATCGTGGCAATTGCTCGCAAATTGACCGAATCCAATAAGGCAGGGAATATCCCAGCGGTGCAAAGCACTTTGGGAAATTTAGCAGCCCAACTCGCGACTTTGGACGGAATGGTGCGGGGACAAATATTTGATTGTGAAGATATGCCCGGAGGACATGTCACAATAAACAGGCGCTTCATGTATGCTGCACTGCACTGGTGCACCAATAACTATTCGGCGATTTGTGATGTTGTAAGAGAGCTGATGGGAGGAGGCCCGATTCAGATGCCGGCAGATTCGTCTGTGATGGAGGACCCTGAACTCAACAAAAAGTTTGAAACATATTGGTCTTTACCTGATCAGAGCGCCAAGGACAGAATGAAACTGTTTCGACTTGCCTGGGATATTTTGGGAACGGAATTCGCGGGACGACATTTGCTTTACGAGAAATTTTATGCCGGCCCGGGGTTCATAATGGATCTTTATAGCTACCAACACGCCCGATGGGATGAGCTGGACGTCATTGTTGATGATTTGATGGCAGGGTATGACCTTTGAAGTCGCTAACCCGCCATCAAAATTTAACTGCTGATCAGTCGGTTCGGCTAGTCACTTCAAGCAGGTGATAGCCAAATTGTGTTTTGACCGGACCTTGAACTTCGTTCACCGGCGCGCTGAATACGACTTGGTCAAATTCAGGAACCATTTGGCCGGGTCCAAAGGAGCCTAGGTCGCCACCGCTGGCACCTGATGGACAGGAAGAATGCTCTTTTGCAAGGTCAGCAAAATCAGCGCCGCCAACAATTTTTGATTTGAGCTCTTCGCATAGCTCTTCTGTGTCAACCAGAATATGTCTTGCTTCGGCCTGGGCCATAAAGTTTCTCCTAAATAATTTTTTGAACTTTTGTCTCCATGCTAGTTGATAGCCTTTCGTCTCCGTGGCATCAACCGTAGGATCTTTAATCGATATACAACAAACTCCTCTCTGCCATTCATATTCGTTCCGTGTTAGAGCTAACCCTAATTTGTAAATTGAGAATTGCAGGCAGAGATGAGTACACTTCCAAGAGAAAATTTACGGGATTTGATTAATGATTTTCGCCTCGACGTTAAATTTCGATATGTGCCGTTCCGGGGCTATTATCGGCATAGATCCCATAAATACATGCGTAGAATTGACCCCGAAATGGGGTTGCTTAAATTTATTGTTAATCCAAAACGCATCTGCCTAGATGTCGGCGCAAATCTTGGTTTGTTTACTTATTTTCTGTCTCGGTACTCCCCGCATGTCTATGCGTTTGAGCCAAACCCTATCCCCCTGAGGATTTTGCGCTATGTTGCTGACAAGAATGTCACAGTGCTGCAAATGGCTTTATCTAACAAAACCGGTGAGGCTGAGCTTGTGGTGCCCAAGGGTCGCAAGGGATGGTCAAGTAATGGCGCCAGTATAGAATATGATGAGGGCGAAGGGCATGTCGTCAAAGTACCCGGCAGCCGTATTGACGACCTGGATTATAGAGATATTGGTTTCATCAAGATTGACGTCGAAGGACATGAAAAATCTGTCCTTGAAGGCGCTCAGGAAACCCTAGAAAGGGACAGACCTAACCTTTTTGTTGAAAACGAATTCACACATGCGGGCGAGGGCGTCGCCGATGTGTTTGATATGATGAAGGTACTTGACTATGACGGATTCGCACTAATTGATGGCGTGTTATCTAATATCAGTCGTCTGTCTCTGGAAGAACACCAGATCAATGCAGAACGTGGAATTGATGGTGGTTACGTAAAAAATTTTATTTTTATTCCTAAATAAGATCTTTTCGGCGTTATCTCGCCTTCGGTTTTAATTTAGCCGAAAAATAAAATGGAGATGCTTATGAATATCCAACTTTACTATGCTCCAATCACCTGCGCATTAGCACCCTATATAACGTTGACTGAAGCGGGGGCCGAGTTTGAGGCGATTCCGCTTAATTTCCGCCAACAGCAACATATGTCGCCGGAATACCTGGCAATTAATCCGAAGCATAAGGTGCCTATGCTAGTTGTCGATGGAAAAAAGATGACGGAAAATGTTGCTATTCAGCAATGGATCGCTCGTACTTTTCCGGCGGCCAAATTATTACCAGAAGAGGAGTGGGATGAGTTGCAGGCGGTTTCGCTTGTTTCATGGTGCTCATCTGGTATCCACCCTTTTTTGCGGGTAATTAATGGACCGCCAAAGGTTTGTGACATAAGTGGAACTGAAGAGAACATTCGGAATCACGCTGCGGAACATGTATACGAGTGTTTCCAAATCGCAGAAAATTTACTCGATGGTAAAGAATATTTTTTTGCTCAGTTTACGGCACCAGATGCAAATTTCTACTGGTGTTTTCGCCGGGCGGGGCAGTTTAATCTTAACCTTTCATCTTTCCCAAATTGTCAGGCTCATTTTGATCGAATGGAAACACGGCCGAGTGTCCGGAAACTTTTGGCTTTTGAAGAAAAGGTTCAGGCAGCATTTTCTAACGCAGCGTAGTGGCGTGTTTGTGTGGCAGATCCCCTAACTCTGATTTCTATAGTCGTTACTTTTTTGTTGGCGGGCACCGTCAAGGGTGTCATCGGAATGGGTCTACCAACGGTGAGTCTCGCTTTACTAACCGTACTGTTGGATTTGCCAACGGCGATGGCATTGTTGTTGTTGCCTTCTTTCACAACCAATGTTTGGCAAGCAACAGTTGGTGGCAATGGATTGGTAATTCTTAGAAGGTCACCAGTGTTTTTTATCCTAGCAACCGGCGGAGTCTGGATAGGTGGGGGAACTTTGGTCAGTGTTGATCTGTCTTTGCTTTCGGGATTGCTCGGGTTTCTTCTCATCCTATATGGATCTTCCGGGCTTGCTAATTACAGTATTACAATTGGGCCTACCCAGGAAAGGTTAGCCGGGACATTTGCAGGCTTTATAAACGGGATTTTGACCGGTATGACCGGCTCATTCGCATTTCCTGGTGTATTGTATCTTCAGGCGCTGGCTCTTAAGCGTGAAGAGTTAATACAGGCGATGGGGATTTTATTTACTCTGTCTACAATTAGCTTGGCCATTTCATTGCAAAGTAATGCGCTCTTGAGTACTAAGCTTTTTGTGGCGTCCAGTGCAGGGCTTTTGCCGGCTGTCTTAGGTATGATGTTTGGTCAGCGTATCCGAAAACATATGTCCGAAATAATGTTCCGTCGGGTATTCTTAGTCTCTCTTGTTTTGTTAGGGGTGTATATTGCTACATTCTCTTTGATCAAGTTCTCGGTTTAAGCGGGAATCTTCAATAACCGTTGAAGAAAGTCATGAAGATTGCGCCCAAGGAACAAGTGACCCGCCACATTCGCCGCTTTTGCGGCGGCGACATCGGTTTCATTGTCGCCAATCATTAGACTTTGCGTTGGATCAACTTGCCATTTTTCGAGTAGCCTTAAAATCATGCCGGGAGCCGGTTTGCGGCAGTCGCAGGCTATTTTGTATTTTGGACGTGCTTTTTCGGGGTGGTGGGGGCAGAGCTCAAATCCGTCAATGCGTGCATTTAACCTTGATAGGTCTGCATTCATCAGACGATGGAGTTTGTGGACTGCTTGCTCGTTATAATAGCCTCTTCCAATTCCTGACTGGTTTGTGACAACAAAGACAAGGTAATCCATTTCGTTCGCGAGCTTGATGGCTTCCGTGGCGCCGGGAATCCATACAAAGTTTTCCCAGTCATGTACATAACCAGAATCGACGTTGAGTGTACCGTCCCGATCAAAAAATATTGCTTTCTTCAATTTCACTTCCCAAATACTCATTTGTTTATTGAGCAGCCTCTATCGAGACTTCCTACTCCACGGTACTCTATAACACAGCCGCGGCGCCTTAGAAGGAAAAGCCCGTTTATGTTTGGACCCTTAATCGACACGATAATGACTAAAAGCACTTTTCGGGCTTTCCGTCATCGTAATTTTGCAATCGTCGAGGGGGCAGGCTGGTTGGCCGGCGCCGGTGTCTGGTTTTATCGGATTGGCCTGGGGGTCTTTGCGTGGGAATTAACCAAGTCGGGTTTTTGGTTAGGCGTAATCGCTATAGCTGAAGCGGGTCCCGGTATCCTTATTTCGCCGATTGCTGGCGCTTTGGCTGATCGCCATAATAGATTGGTGATGGCACGGGTTGTGCAAGCAGCAATGATGTTGGTCACGGCACTCCTTGCTATCATGACCTTTGCCGGGCTAGTCGATATTTGGATCCTGACAGGCTTTGCGTTCCTTCATGGTATTTGTGCAGGTTATTGGACGCCGGTGCGTATGTCGCTAGCGCCTAATTTGGTGCCCCGAGAGGATTTATCGGCGGCAATTGCTACTCATTCTATACTATTTAATCTCGGACGAACTTTGGGACCGGCTCTCGTTGCTCCGATCCTCGTTTTATGGGGGGTTGGTGCTGTTTTCGCGATCAATGCGGCTTCCAACTTAATTTTTTCACTCGCGTTGTTTGGTGTAAAAATTATCAACCCCGATCGCAAGGCAGAAGCTGGCCGTTCTATGCGCAGTCATCTGGCGGAAGGCTTGCGCTATACAGGTGCACATCCCGTCATAAAGTATCTTTTTCTGAACATGATTTTTGCATCGCTACTGTTAAGGGCCTATATGGAATTGCTGCCTGGTCTTTCAGAAACCGTATTTGGATTTGACCCGGGGCAAGGGGTTCCCATTCTTGTTTCTGCCGCTGGCGTTGGTGCAATTTTTGCTTCGCTATTGATAGGCAATCTCAAGCAGCCTATTGCCTTGCTTAATGCCTACTTTTTCTCGGTCTTTGGATCATTACTGTCATTGTCATTATTTGTTTCAACATCAAATTTTTGGTTTGCAGTGTTTTGTGCGGTTTTACTGAGTACCGCCCAAGTTGGTGTTAATATTTCAGGTCAGGTTGTTGTGCAAGGTAGTGTCAGAGGTGATTTGCGGGGTCGAGTTATGTCGCTTTGGGGGTTGCTCAATAGGTCTGGACCAGCACTTGGTGCGTTACTGATAGGCGGTCTGTCGGGTTATTGGGGTTTTACTTGGCCAATGCTGGCAGGTGTTGGAATTAGCGCTGTTGTTGCCTTGTTTGTTTTTTCAAGACGAGATGCAATGCGCTTAGCGGTGATTGAACATGAGAAAGTCACTGCAAAATAGTACAATAAATAGGGGATTTCGTTTGGTTGAGATAACTGAGTAATGTTACGACTGGGCGAGTAGGCCTGCACATTAAAGCTAAGTAGTTACATACACTGGAGAACGGTTGAATGGAATATTTGCATACTATGGTCCGCGTCCAGGACATTGATGCGTCACTATATTTTTATTGCGAGCTTCTCGGATTGGTCGAAGTGAACCGTAAAGATAGCGAGAAGGGTCGTTTTACATTAATCTTTCTAGCGGCTCCTGGAGACGCTGAGGATGCTAAAGAGACCCGGCGGCCGACGGTTGAGCTGACTTATAACTGGGATTCAGAAGAGTATAGTAGCGGACGCAATTTTGGTCATTTAGCTTATCGTGTGGATGATATTTATGGAATTTGTAAACGCCTGTTGGATGGTGGCGTAGCAATTAGCCGCCCTCCCCGAGATGGTCACATGGCGTTTATCCGTTCGCCGGATGGCATATCAATTGAATTGCTCCAACAGGGCGATGCGCTCCCCCCTTCTGAGCCGTGGGCCTCGATGCCAAATACCGGTGAATGGTAGGTGTCTACCATTTCGCGCTGATCCTCAACCCCTTATAACGGCCCTTATGGGGTTTCTTAGAATATTTCCCGATTGGTTTGTTAGTTTGCCGGTGGTTGTTCAGGCTGCCTGGTGGATGACCCTTAGTGCCTTCGCATATGCGGCGTCGATAGGTATTGCTCATCACCTAACAATGCATCTACCAGTATTTGAGGTGGCTCTGGGTCGAAATTTTTTTGCAGTCGTTTTTATGCTTCCCTGGTTGATACGGGTCGGGTTAGGTGCCATGAGGACCAACCATTTCGGGATGCATGCAATACGTGGTTTATTTTCAGCTGCCAATGTTTGGTTCTTATTTGGCGCTTTAGCTGTCGCGCCAATTGCCGATGTTTCGGCGATCACTTTTATGATGCCGATTGTTGCGTCAATTCTAGCTGTCCTGTTTTTTCGGGAGAATACGAATTTATGGCAGTGGGTGGCGACTTTAATGGGTTTCGGTGGCGCATTGATCGTCATTAGGCCCGGGATGGCAGACTTTAATCCAGGCCTATTATTGGCCGTCGCATCGGTCATCGCCGGTTCAGCTGTCGCAATGCTGATCAAGGGGCTCCTTAAATACGATTCGTCGGATACTGTCGCGGCCTGGTTATTTATTTCTCACACGGTTCTTGGCCTAATCCCGGCAGTTATTGTTTGGGTTAACCCAAGCTGGCAGGATGTCTTTTGGATGGTTGTATTGGGTTATCTGGGGACAGTTATTCAGAGGGCCTTCAATCGCTCCATGGCACTTGCGGACGCAACCGTCGTATTGCCTTTCAACTTCACCAGATTGATTTGGGCAGCCCTATTCGGCTTTTTATTCTTTGCTGAAATCCCCGATATTTGGACTTGGGTAGGGGGCACAATTATTTTTTTGGCTTCAGTATGGCTCACGCGGATTGCAACAGCTCGCAAGAAACAAAAGGGTTAACTGCTAGCAACAATCAAAATTTGTGGCATAATTAGTTAATTCGATATGCCCTTGAGGTGCTGATATGACTCTAAACCGGATGCGTGAACCAGCTCAAAAACTAAAGCCCGTTATTGATCCGGCGGCCTGGGATGCAGCTGAGATGGAAAACAGCAAAAGCTGGGTTTACCAATTGGCCGAAGACGAAATCGGTGAAATCCTTGCAGTAGGCCGTATCATCGTAGAAAACGGAGTAGACCTGACACAGATTACCAAAAGAGACTTTGTCCTTCCAAGGACAGAAAATACTCTCGCAAGAATTTATGACGAATTGAAGAACGGTCGCGGTTTTGTGCAATTGCGTGGTCTTCCGGTTGGAGAGATGAGTAGCGAAGAAACAGCAGCGGTCCTATGGGGGATTGGTACTCATTTTGGTCGTGCACTATCGCAGAATCCAGAAGGCCATGTCCTTGGTCATGTGAAAGATCTTGGCAAGGATTACAAAGACCCCCTAGTTCGTGGTTATCAGACAAAGGCCGCGATGACCTTTCATAGCGACCCTTGCGATATGGTAGCGTTGTTGTGCGTAAATACGGCAAAGTCTGGTGGTGAAAGTCGTGTAGCAAGCTCTGTGACGCTCTATAATGAAATGCTCAAGCGACGACCTGACCTTGTTGCCGACTTGTGTAAAAATTTTTTCTGGACGAAACATGGCGAGTATTCGCAAGGTGAGAAACCCTGGTACAAATTGCCCGTTTTTTCGTTCAAAGATGGTTATTTTAGCGCTAAGGGCGCATCTACCCATGCCCGCAAGGCACAGGATTTGCCTGGAGCCGAAAGGTGGGATAGGCAACGCAATGAAGCTGTGGAATTATTTCAGGAATTGGTGCCAAGCTTGGCGGCTGACTTGCCATTTGAGCAGGGCGACTTACAAATCCTTAACAGTCATGTGACCCTGCATTCGCGGCGGCCCTATGAGGATTGGAAGGACCGGGATCTTAAACGCCATCTATTCCGATTATGGATAGAGAACGAAGACTTGCGACCGTTACCAAATGTTGTAAGACATAATCTTAGGGGGGTGACGTTGGATGGTTT
>CAYZDH010000024.1:0-23058 GCA_964477025.1 uncultured Rhodospirillaceae bacterium
AGCCAAGAACGCTATCAGTATTGGGATGTTGAAGCGGCCTTTGATGACAAGGGTAAACTTCTCGGCGTTCGTGGAATGATGATTCATGATACTGGTGCCTATGTGCCCTGGGGGATCGTCACGCCGCTAATCGCGTCGACCACTGTTCCTGGCCCCTATGTACTGCCGAGTTTCAAACTCGAAACTATTGTCGCTTTAACCAATAAAGTTCAGGTGACCCCGGTGCGGGGCGCCGGTCGGCCCCAGGCGGTGTTTGCGATGGAACGCTTAATGGATAAGGCGGCTGGAGAAATTGGACTTGATCCGGCTGAAATTCGTTCGCTTAATCTCATTCCCTCCAATGAAATGCCGTATAAGGTGGGTTTGGTCTTCCGTGACGGAAAGCCAGTAGTCTATGACAGCGGTGACTATCCGCGTTGCCAATCAGAGGCACTAGAAAAAATTGACTATGCCGGGTTTGAGGAACGCCAGAAAGCCGCTTTGGCAGAAGGCCGTTACATCGGCATTGGCATCGGTAACTATGTTGAGGGCACCGGGCTTGGCCCGTTTGAAGGCGCGACGGTTCGCGTTGCTCCTTCAGGGAAAATTTTTCTAATGACTGGCGCCGCCCCGCAGGGTCAGGGGCATCGTACGACGATGGCACAGCTCTGTGCTGAAAAATTTGGTGTGGATATCGATGATATTGAAGTCTATCTCGCAGATACAACAAAGATAGCGCATGGCGTTGGTACTTTCGCCAGTCGTATTGCCGCCAACGCTGGACCGTCCGTTCATATGGCAGCACTTGATGTCCGTGAGAAGGCCATCAAGATTGCGGCTTATATGCTTGAAGCCGCTGAAGAAGATATTGAACTTGAGGATGGCAAAGCGTTTGTGCGCGGTGTTCCGGAGATGAGTCGGACTTTAGGTGAAATCGCGCACGCCGTTGCCGGTTCCCCTGGTTTTGCGATGCCGCCGGGTTTTGAGCCTGGCCTTGAAGCGACACATTATTTTTCACCATCACAGTCCGCCTATTGTAACGGCACCCACATTGCCGAAGTTGAGGTTGATATAGAAACTGGTCACGTTGGCCTATTACGCTATGTCATCGCTCATGATTCTGGTAATTTGATCAATCCTTTGATCGTCGATGGGCAGGTGCAGGGCGGTTTGGCTCATGGAATTGGCAATGCTCTTTTCGAAGAACAATTTTTCGACGAAAACGCTAATCCTTTAACGACGACCTTTGCTGAATACTTGATCCCCGGTGCTGGGGATGTGTTGGATGCTGAAACCATTCATATTGAATCGCCGTCGCCGCTCAACCCGCTTGGTGTAAAAGGCGCGGGTGAGGGTGGGACAATTCCGGCAGCAGCATCCGTTATTGCGGCGGTTGAAAATGCCCTTAAACCCTTCAACCCCGAAATTATGAATGTGCCCGTCACGCCGTCACAGATCGTTGAGGCTGTGCGGGCGGGAATAACTCCACAGGCAGCAGAATAATTAACAAATGAATAAACCTAATCAGGAGAACCTCCGCCCCGGTCCACTAAACGGGATAAAAGTTTTGGATTTGACGCAGTTTCTAGCCGGACCATTTAGTACGCAAATCTTTGCGGATCTTGGCGCTGAGGTCATAAAGCTTGAAGCCCCGACGGGCGACTGGTCGCGGACGCTGCCACCACACTTTGTCGGAAATGATAGTTGCTATTACCTATCAATCAACCGGAACAAGGAGGCGGTTGCTATTGATTTGAAAAAACCAGAAGGTCTCGCCCTTGTTAAAAAATTGGCCGACCAATGTGATATCGTGATGGAAAATTTCCGTCCAGGTGTACTCGATCGGCTGGGGCTAACCTTTGAAGATTTGTCTTCCCGAAATTCAGGCCTGATTTGGGCGTCAATCAGTGGGTTTGGTCAGACAGGTCCTTATCGCGAGCGACCAGCCTATGACATGATTGTTCAGGCAATGTCGGGTGGAATGAGCCTTACTGGAGAAGTTGGGCGTTCCCCTGTTCGCGCCGGTATGCCGATTGGTGACCTCACTGCGGGTCTGTATGCAACAGTCGGGGCCTTGGCTGCGTTGGAAGAACGCCGTAGGACGGGCAAGGGTAAGTTTGTCGATATTTCAATGCTGGATTGTCAGGTGGCGCTGCTGACCTATCAGGCTGCCTATTATTTGCATTCCGATGAGGTGCCTGGCCGTCAAGGACGTGGACATGAATCAATCCCAACTTATCGATCATTCACATGCGCAAATGATACTGAGCTAGTGATCTGCGCCAATACGGAACGCATGTGGCAGGGGCTGTGTGCAGTGCTAGATATTGAAAATTTAACGAAAGATGCGCGATTTTTGATCAACGAAGATCGGCACCAAAATCGCGAGGAACTTTGGCCTCTTCTTGAGGGGGCCTTTGTCGCTAAGGACGCTAAGGAGTGGGTGCCGTCATTGCTGGCTGCTGGTGTACCGGTAGGGGAGGTCAACACGTTGGCGGATGCGCTAAGTGACCCTCAGGTTATCCATCGCCAGATGGTTCTTAATCTTGAGGGCGGCGGGCAAAAACGGGCCAGTGTCGCAGGGAACCCGATAAAATTTATGGGTGAAAACGAAGCGCCGCACAGGTACCCTCCCGCACTTGGACAACATAGCCGGGAGGTTTTGACAAATTTCTTGGGGCTCAGTGAGATAGAATTCGAAAAACACCGGGCTAATGGGATAATTTTCGAGGCAGGTGAAAAAAAAACTAAATAGCGAATTCAAAGGGGCAAGACAGAGAATGGGTGACGGATATTCAGTAAGCCAAGACGGCGCAATCGCGCGCCTAAAATTTGAACGGCCGGATGTGGGTAATCTTCTTACGCTTACAATGCTGAGAAATATTGCAGATGATATCCGTGAGGCAAGTGCCGATCCATCCATTAATGCTATGGCAGTTCGCGGTGCGGGCAATGATTTTTGTAAGGGGCGCGACCCCGCTGGTGCACCAGAGGGAAAGCCGACTACGGCATTGGAGATGCGGCAAGCACTGATTGAACCAATCCTCGGTGTATACTCAGCAATTCGTGATTCAGAAGTCCCTGTAATTACGGGTGTTCAAGGTTTGGCAAACGGTTTGGGTTGCGGAATTACGGCGATCTCCGACGTGACCGTGGCGGCAGAAAATGCATCCTTTGCCATGCCAGAAATGCGGGCTAACTTGCCGCCAACTTTGGCGATGCTGGCGCACCTTGATCGTATCCCTTCGAAATCATTGCTGGGGATGGTTTATTCCACTGATACGATCGATGTTAATCGGGCGGTGGCAATAGGCTTGGTTAGCGAGGTGGTTCCGTTAGTTGACCTTGACCAGGCAGTAGAAGGGTTGCTGGAAAAGTTAGCGGGTTATGAAAGAGCGTCAGTGGTAACCTGTAAATCTTATCTGAAGGCTGCTAAAAAGTCAGACTATCCAACAGCGAATGACCTTGCCGGGAATTTACTTTCGGTCGTTCTTTCGTCCCGCAAGTAACGCCTCAACTAGCAATTTTTATGCCTACTCATTAATGTTTAGGCCTGGCACCCAGAGCGTGTCGGCATTTCCATTATTGTTTTCAGTGCGGGCGGCAACAAAGAGTAGATCTGATAGTCGATTCAAATATTGTAATGCGAATTGATTAATAGGTTCCTTTGTTGCGAGGGAAAGCGCGGTGCGTTCTGCTCGTCGCGTCACTGCACGGGCCAAGTGTATTTGGGATGCAGATACGGATCCACCTGGGAGAACAAAAGAAGTTAGTGGTGCAAGGGATTCGTTTAAAAGATCAATCTCTGTCTCTAGCCGCGTGATCTGTTTGTCTTGTATGCGCAAATTGCCATCAGTTGCATCATCACCTGGCATGGCAAGGTCAGCCCCTAAATCAAAAAGGTCGTTTTGGATGCGCGATAAAATTCCTGACAAGAGATGGTTAGTCGGTAGGGTTGTTTGAGCTAAACCAATCGCGCTATTAGCCTCATCGACATCCCCGATAACGCTAATTCGTGGCGAGCATTTCGATAATCGCGTTCCGTCGCTTAAGGATGTTTCTCCCTTATCCCCTCCGCGCGTGTAAATTTTATCTAACTTGACCATTTTTGCCTTTCAACCTGTGAAATGAAAATAAACTCAGGGCCGTACAGATTGGGCCTCAATTTTATATAGACAAGCCAGGCCGAATTGGTGTCGGTAGCCTTTACTCTCTGATACATTGACTACTATTAACATATTTCCATCTTTTTGTAGAACATCAGACTATTGCGTAATTAAGTGTCACTTGTCTTTCAAATCGCTAGCATTATTGCCCCGCTTTTTGTGATAGCCGGGATCGGTTACGTATGGGGGCGATTAGGGAAGCCTTTTGACACAACTCTCGTTGGTATGTTGACGTTAAACTTTGGAGTGCCAGCGTTAATTTTTTCCACGTTGACTAATCTTGAGGTTTCTCCTGGTGAGTTTGGCGAAATAACGGGAATTTTTGGCATATTTCTTTTTGCTAATCTAGTTATTGGGGCCCTGCTACTAAAAATTTTTAATTTAGAAATTGGCGCCTTCCTGCCGGCGCTTTCATTTCCTAATAATGGAAATATGGGTCTGCCACTTTGTTTGTTCGCATTTGGTGATGTTGGGCTGGCGCTTGGGATTAGTGTCTTTGTCTTGATGTCGACAGCGAATGTAACTATTGGATTTGCGTTTGCGTCAGGTAAATGGTCGCTGGCCTCGATGTTTAAAACCCCTTTTCTCTGGATTATTGCAGCGGCCTTAATTTTTATGGTGACAGAAACTACACCGCCACGGTGGGTCGCTAATACGGCTGAAATTATTGGTGGGATGTCTATCCCGCTGATGCTCGTTGCTCTCGGCGTTTCGTTGTCCCGATTTGAAGTTAGTGTTTTCCAGCAAAGTTTTTGGCTTGCCTTGGCGCGGCTCGGGTTAGGTTTTGGCCTTGGCATCTTTCTCGCTATCATTTTCGAATTAGAGGGTGTGGCCCGTGGTGTCTTGATCCTCCAGTGTGCCATGCCAACAGCGGTAATGAATTATCTTCTGGCAGCACGCTTCGACCGCCAAGCAAGTGGCGTCGCTGGTATCGTGGTGGTCTCAACTTTTATGTCGTTAGCACCGCTACCTATTCTAATGCTGTTTGTCTTGTCGGGATGGTGATAAGGCAATTTTTGCAGAACATTCCGCTATCGTCCTACCAGTATTCTTTTGCGCTGGCAGCGGGCTATTTTGGACCCGAGCGGGGCACAAATTCGACTCCGATCTCGTGACGACCTTAGTCTTTAAGATCGCGGTGCCGTGTCTCATCATTGCTACGTTCAGCAAGATCAAGCTCGAATTTTCTGTAATTGCCGAAATTGCGCTCGCGGCAACGGTAATTTACCTAGTGACAGCGTTGATCGCCGCTATTGTTCTCCGGTTGTTTCGTCTGCCCTTTCCGGCTTACTTGCCGTCTATGATTTTTCCGCTGGTTGGGAGCATGGGGTTACCGGTCTCGCTTTTAGCTTTTGGTGAAAAAGGTTTAGCTCTGGCATTGGTATTCTTCACGCTTGGGGCTGTCGGTACATTTACGGTAGGTGCGGCGATCGCGTCGGGTCGTTTGTCACTAGGCAAGCTGGTTCGTGAACCAGCTTTATGGGCTGCGGCAATAGCGATGGTTTTGATGTGGCTCGATATTTCACTACCAAAATGGATCTATGATTCGACAAAGCTACTGGGTGGTATGGCTTTCACACTGCAAATGATCGCACTTGGATGCTCCCTTGGTCGCTTCCAGATTTCGTCTCTACCGCGGGGCATCGGGCTTGGTTTGTTTAGGCTTGGGGTTGGCTTCTTGATAGGTTGGGGCTTTGCTGAATACTTTGCACTTGAAGGAATAGTCAGGGCCATTGTGATATTGCAAAGCAGTATGCCAGTTGCAGTCTCAAATTATCTGTTTGCCGTTATCTATAAGCGCGAACCAGAAGAAGTTGCTAGCATGGTAGTGATTTCTACTGGCATGTCTGTTGTTACCCTGCCGCTTTTGCTGTTGTATCTGTTATAGGGTTAGTGGGTTACAGAGCCGCCATCAACGCAAAGCACCTGGCCCGTAATAAAGTCAGAATCCTGTGACAACAGGAATATAGCGGTCCCAACTAAATCTTCTGGGTTTTCTGCTCGTTTAATACAACGGCCAGCAATATTTGCATCAAAATGTTCTTTGGAAAATTGGCCCTCACTGATTACGGCCTCGCTTTCGGTCAGGCCAGGTGCAATGACGTTAATACATATATTATCTTCGCCAACCTCCCGCGCCATCGCCCTACTGAGAGCAATAATTGCGCCCTTTGACGTGACATAGTGCAGCTGCATCGGCGTTCCCTTAAATACCGTGCCTGAGGCGATATTAATAATCTTTCCATAACCCTGCCCGCGCATAACCTTGACGACGGCGCTGGACACCTGCCAGACTCCTCGGACATTGATTCGCATGACATCATCAAATTCGTTAATATCAATATCTTCAAATCGCTGTCGCAGCAGTTTGCCGAAAAGTGCGGCATTATTGATTAATCCGTCAATGCGCCCGTACTTATCGACTGTCTGGGAAATCATGTCGGCTATTTGGCCTTTATCGGTCACGTCGGCGATAATCCCTGTTGCAACCCCACCTTTTTTTGTGATTTCTTCAACTAGCGCTGATGGATTGCCAATGTCATTGACCACAACGTTGGCCCCTTCTTCTGCCAGTCCACGGGCATAGGCGGCGCCGATACCTTGTGCGGCACCCGTAACAATTATTGTTTTTTCATCCAGCTGTCCCATTTGTGTGTTCCCTATTAAAAAGTGTTGTGATTATTCTTGGAACTGCGCAGCAGACCGTCAAGTCCTCCATTTCCTATACGTCTTCTATAGGCCATAACTATTAATTTTTCTCTTTGATTGGTATAGAGATTAATTATGGGACATAAATTCACGCGCTATGCCATTATCTGGTCTTTACTTCTCGTGACAGTTTTTGTTGCCGATAAATTTATTCGCGATGTCTTGTTAACTGGCGACGAGCCGCGCGCTGTAACACCGCGTGGATCATTCTCCGACTTGGAAAAAAGTACGGTGGAGTTGTTTGAGGCTACGGCTCCTTCGGTGGTCTATATTTTCACTAAAGGTAGCCCTCGCCCTGGTGGTCAGAATGACAGTAATGGTGCTGGCTCAGGGTTTATTTGGGATCGGGCAGGACATGTCGTAACTAACCATCACGTCATCGCCGGGGCGAACCAAATTGCTGTTCGTTTAGAAAATGGAGAAGTTGTTGCAGCAAAGTTTGTTGGCTCCACTCCGGATTATGATCTCGCGGTTGTTCGCTTGACAGGGACACGTTCAGGCCGTGACCCAATTCCACTTGGCGATTCCAAGTCGCTCAAAGTTGGTCAGTCAGTCTTCGCGATTGGTAATCCATTCGGGTTAAGTCGAACGTTAACTTCTGGAATTATCAGCGCTCTAAATCGCCGGCTTCCCACATCTAATAATCGTGAAGTTGATGGCGTAATCCAAACGGATGCAGCAATTAATCCTGGCAACTCTGGCGGCCCGCTTGTTGATTCGGCCGGTCGTTTAATTGGTGTAAATACTGCAATAATTTCGGGCTCTGGTGCATCCGCAGGTATTGGATTTGCTGTGCCTGTAGATGTCGTAAACAGGATTGTCCCGCAGCTTATAAAGAACGGCCGCGTTCCGAGGCCCGGTATTGGCATTACTGTTTTGCCAGAAGAGATCGCGGCTCGTTTAGGTGTTAATGGGCTGATAATTGCAGATGTTTTTCCGGGAACATCGGCAGAAAAGGCTGGCCTTCTGGGTGTGGATAACGGTCAACGGATAGGTGATGTGGTCACCCAAGTAAATAGTGTGCCAGTGAAAACATTGGCAGAATTCGCAACAGAGCTTCGCAAGGTAGGGATTGGGAATAAGGTAGACCTAACCGTTGAGCGGAACTCTGTTTTGCGCCGTGTGGTTGTTGAAGTTATGGACATTTCATAATTATTGAAATTTGATCGCAAATCAGACGGTTGATTTTACGAGAAGCTGGCCTAAACTTCCCTAAACCAAACTCGCTATGAAAACAGATACAAAAAAGGAGCCTAGTATGTTTCCGCGCAACTTCTGGTATGTCGCCGCATGGGATACAGAAATTCGCAGGCAGGAATTGCTTCGCCGAACAATTTGTAACGAGCCCATAGTTTTTTACCGTCGCACTGATGGATCCCCGGTTGCGCTCGAAGACCGATGCTGCCATCGCCATATGCCGCTCTCTGATGGTGTTTTGAAGGGAGATAATGTTGAATGTCTTTATCATGGGCTCACGTATGATCCTTCAGGTACCTGCATTCATATTCCCAGCCAGGCAAATATTCCGCCCGAAGCTAAAGTTCGCAGCTATCCGGTTTTTGAGAAACACCATTGGATCTGGATTTGGATGGGAGAGCCTGAGCTTGCTAATTATGATGACATTGAAGATTTTCACTGGCTTGATGATCCAGATTGGAGGGCTAAGGGAGAGAAGCTCGATTTGCCTGGAAATTATCAGCTTTTGACCGATAATCTTCTTGATTTAACGCATCTTCAGTTCGTGCACCCGACAACTTTGGGCACTGATGCTATAGCATCAAATCCGATAAAGACTGAACGAGAGGGTGATTTAATCCGTGTTACTCGCTTTATTCCGGATAGCCCCGCTCCGCCGTTTCTTCAGAAGGCAGGCGGCTTCAATCCAGAAGAACATATTGATCGTTGGCAAATTATTGAATTCACGCCACCCGGCTTTGTGCGTCTTGATGTTGGTGGGGCTCGGGCAGGAACCGGTGCCTTTGAGGGTGATAGATCTCATGGCGTATCCATGCGTAATCTGAACGCAATTACACCTGAAACTGATACGACAACACATTACTTTTGGGCGCAGGCACACAACTTCCAAATTGATGACCCTACGGTCACGGAACTTGTTTTTCGTCAGGTTCATACAGCATTCCTAGAAGATCTTGCGGTCATTGGGTCGCAACAGGGTAATCTAGAAGCTTTCGGTGAAGGACTGCCTGAGCAGATTGATTTTAGTCAGGACGCCGGCGGCATTCAGGCGCGCCGTGTGATTGACCGTATCTTAAAAGGAGAGGCTAACGGTTCTAGGATCCGGGCAACTGCCTAGAGGGATCTAGTTAGATTTGCCGTGTTAGTATAGTCGGATTTCTTAAGGATGATTTTTCCTTGGTTCAGTAGCTGTGTTTTATCTCTTTAGTATGTAAAGGGTTTATATGTGACCCTTCACGCTAAAATATTGGCAATAATAAAAAACCGGATGCCCTAAGACACCCGGTCTAAATTCTTTTGATTCTTCAAATTTAGCGTCGATCACCAAACAGATGCAGCAACATAATGAACAAATTAATAAAATCGAGGTAGAGCCGAAGCGCGCCAGAAATAGCTAGTTTGCCGGTGGTCTCTTCGTCGTGATATTCGTCATATTCATTCTTGATATTTTGTGTATCATAAGCGGTTAGCCCAACGAAGACGAGCACGCCAATCACGGAAATCGCAAAATGCAAAGCTGAGCTTTGAAGAAAAATATTGACCAGAGAAGCTACAATAATTCCAATTAGGCCCATTATTAAAAAAGACCCGAACTTGGAGAGATCTTTCTTAGTGGTGTAGCCGTAAAGGCTCATCGCCGCGAAAGTGCCTGCAGAAATAAAGAATACACGGGCAATACTTTGTCCAGTAAAGGCCATGAAGATAGTGGCCATTGAGACCCCCATCAATCCCGCATAAACCCAAAATGTAGTCTGTGCAGTTGTAAACGACATGGAATGTAGCTTGGCGCTCAGGAAAATCACTAAACCTAGCGGGGCAAGCATTACTACCCACTTTAATGGAGTGTTAAAGAGTGTGTTCCCTAGCTGTGTTAGACTGGTGATTTGTCCGGCATCATTCATATTGACCGACATCTGCGCAATTAGAAGCGCTATAATGCCGGTTAAAGCCAGACCGGATGCCATATAGTTGTATACACGCAACATATAGGCTCGAAGGCCCTCATCATATGCTGCTTGATCAACAGAGGTGCCGGTAAAAGCAGCCTTGCGCTGGGTTCCGAATGCCATATTAAACCTCATTTAATGGGTAGAAAAACTTGATGTAAGTATGGTGATTGATCTCTAGAAATCAAGACTTACTGTATTCAGGACCAAAATTATAATTTATTCATTTCGGAGGAGCGGTGCTGGCTTCTGTCCTAATGCCTTCCAAGTACCTAAAAGTGTAATACATATCATAAAAATTGCAGCCCCTATAGCTGTTATTGCCACGGTGCCAGCAACGGGTAACCAATCTGCTTGCATGATGTATTCCAGAATAGACCACCCGGCGAAAGTGCCAAGTCCTGCAGCGAGCATTGCGGTTGAAAGAGCTAACAAACCGTATTCAAGCAGAAGGGTAAGAAAAATATCTCGTCGGCGCGCACCAAGAACTTTGAGTACGACGGATTCATATATTCTTCGTTGATGTTCGGCTGCGACGGCTCCCGCAAGGACAAGCGTGCCGGCTAGAATGGTGATCCCAGTGGTGGCCTGAATAGCTCCCGCAATCCGTTTCATCAACTCGCTAACAGCTTTTAGAATGTCGCGTACTCTGATAGCGCTGATATTAGCAAATTTTGTGGTAATGGCATTTTCCACCGCGTTTTCGTTTTTTGGGTCGAGACGGATAGCAGCAATGTGGGTTTGTGGTGCGTTTTGAATCGAACCAGGCGAGAAAACCATTACAAAATTGACCCGTAAAGTGCGCCAATCAATTTCCCTTAAATTAGCGATTTTAGCGGTGATCGGTCGTCCTAAGACGCTTACAGTGATCGTATCCCCGATGTTTAGGTTCATCGCGGCCGCGGCACCTGCGTCAAACGACACTAACGGAGGGCCAGCATAGTTGGGAGGCCACCAGACCCCCTCCTTAATCTTGGCTCCAAGCGGAGCTTTTATTGACCAGGTCAAACCACGATCATTGCGTAAAACCCAGGCTGAACTCGGTTCTACTTTAACCTGGGAAGCAGGAACTCCTTTAACGTGAGTTATTCGGCCCCTCAACATAGGTACGCGATTGATCTCTTTGATTGGACTGGTTTTCAGCACCGTACGCTCGAATTCATCAATCTGATGCGGTTGAATATCAACAAAATAAAAGCCGGGGGCCTTATTCGGCATAGTCTGGGTTATCTGCTTTGCCAGGTTACCCTGAACTACAACGACGGCAATAAGAACTGTAAGGCCGAGGCCCATGGATAGGACTATATTAGCCGTTTGGGCGCCGGGCCGGTGCAGGTTGGTGAGCGCCATGCGGACCTTAGTTGATTTAATGCTGCTGGGAAGCGCGGCGAGCTTCATAATTATTTTTCCAACGCTATAAAATAGCAAAAACGAGCCGGCGGCCCCGCCAAGAAACCCTATTGCAATCCTTTGATCGTGAGCGGTGGAGATGGCAAGAAATCCGAGGAAGCTGATAGATAGCAGGACAAACGCAACAATCTTCCAGCTTACTCGGGATCTTGCCGAAATTATTAGATTCCTAAATAAAACTCCCGGCGCGACGGTGCAGGCGCGCGCTAATGGACATAGGGAAAACGCGGTCGACACTAACACACCATAACAGGCTGCCAGGAAAATCGGCTTGGGATAAAATCCAATCCGTAACGATACGGGCAGTAAATCGGCCAGCGCTACTGCCGTGACTGCAGGCAGCGCTGCTCCGATACAAACTCCCAATAATATCGCGGCGGTTGTCATTATTGCTATTTCCGAGAGCCATATCATGAAAATCATACGCCGCTCAGCTCCAAGACATTTTAGTGTTGCTATAATATTTGTTTTACTAACAAGGTAGCCGCGCACTGCGTTCCCAGCTCCTAGACCACCTATGAGCAGCGCGGCAAGCCCAACTAATGTAAGAAATTGCGACGTGTAGTTGATAAAGCGCTCGGTACTAGGGGCGGCGGCAGTGCGGTCACGGATACGCCACTCGGCTTCTGGGAAGGCTTTGGTAAGTGACTCTTTAAATGATGCCAGCGATTTCTTTGGGGGAAGTCGAAGACGATACTCGTAAGAAATCTGTGTACCCGGTTGGATAAGCCCTGTGGATAGTAGGCTCTTCGCGGCAATCGTGAAGCGCGGTCCTCGGGTTATTGCTCTAATGCCGCTTACCCTATCAGGTTCTGATTTGATGACGGCATTAATTCTAAATTTTGCAGAACCAACGGTAACAATATCGCCGAGTTTAATATTAAGCCCCTCTAAAATTCGCGGCTCGACAACGGCACCCCATGCCTGTTTCCTATATGATAGCGCGTGTTTAAGGTTTTTCTCACCGGTGAGTTCCAGAGTGCCAAATAGGGGGTATGGCCCATCGACAGATTTGAGGTTAACTAGCATTCGAGAATTTGTGGCTGGGTTATTCGCCATCGATCGCATCGAGGTCGTCCGTGCCAGTTTTCCGTGCGCTTTTAACCACTGAATCTTATCTAGTGATGCTGGGCGGTGGGCGATCCGCAAGGCAATATCCCCGCCGAGCAAAATGCGGCCATCAGCTGCTAGCCCTGCAATTATGGATGAAGAGATTGAACCGATTCCTGCGATGGCAGCCACGCCAAGGACTAGGCAGCTAAGAAAAATTTTGAAACTACTAATTCCACCCCTTAGATCACGTAATGCTAGGCGCAATGGCAGGGAAACTTTCAAGCTGTAGACCTTGTGCTAATTTGTCCGTCCGCTATATGAACTTCTCGTTGGCAACGGGTTCCAATAGCGAGATCATGTGTGATCAGAAGCAGAGTTGTTTTAAATTTTTTGGTGAGAGAAAATAGTAGCTCAATAATTGAGGCGCTAGTGTCCTTATCAAGGTTGCCGGTGGGCTCATCCGCTAAATGTATGCGTGGGGTCGTTACAATTGCTCGCGCTAGAGCTACCCTTTGCTGCTCCCCACCGGAGAGTTGTCCGGGGTAGTGATCGATGCGATGCCCTAGCCCTACCGCTTCCAGACCCTCGCGTGCTTGTTCAAACGCGTCATCGAAACCAGCGAACTCAATTGGAATAGCAACATTCTCAAGGGCTGACATTGTTGGTACCAAATGAAAATTTTGGAAGACAATTCCCATAGTTTCACGTCGGAATACCGCAAGACCATCTTCGTCAAGGGTATTAAGGTCCATGTTGTTAACCCGAACATTACCAGAAGTGGCTTTTTCTAACCCGGCGATTACCATCAACATGGTGGTTTTACCCGATCCTGAGGGGCCAACGATACTGACGGTATCTCCTTCGGCAACGGATAAATTTATCCCACGCAGAATGTTGACCTCTCCCGCTGGACCCCCCAACTTTAAATGAATGTTTTCAAGCTGGATCATGGAACCTCATATTATCAATCAATTTTTTGTTTATATGAAGAAATAGGATTATGAATAATTAACTTGTCTTAGAGAGATATGCCGTGTCGCCTGAAATTTTCAAGTCTATAACAATTTTTTTAGTATTTTGGTTTTTGCTCTTTGGTAGTTTGATTTCGGCTTATGCAACCCCAGTAAAAAAGATACTCGTCCTTGGTGACAGCCTTTCAGCGGGGTATGGCCTGCTTTCAAGCCAGTCATTTCCTGCTCGACTTGAGGTTAGGCTCCGCTCAATCGGACAGAACGTGAGGGTCTTAAATGGCGGGGTATCCGGTGATACCAGCGCTGGGGGAAGAGCGCGGCTTAGCTGGGCTCTCGCTGATAAACCAAATTTTGTTATCATTGAGCTGGGCGCAAATGATGGTCTGAGGGGCCTCGATCCAGTTGCGATGCGTGATAATATCGAAGATATTATCTTAAGATTGAAAGCGGTTGATATCGGCATATTGTTAACTGGGATGCGTGCGCCGCCCAATATAGGGCCCAACTACGGGAGGGCTTTTAATTCAGTTTTTGCTGATCTCGCGCAGAAGCATGAAGTCTCTCTCTATCCATTCTTCCTTGAGGGCGTGGCTGCCATTCCGAGCCTTAATCAACGTGATGGCATTCATCCAAATTCTCGCGGGGTGGCTGTAATAGTTGACCGCATAACGCCGTTCGTGGTCCGCTTATTGGAAGGCCAACCAAAAGTGGGAATTAATTAAAAGTGAATACGCCACCTATTCAGTCGGATGCTTTTTCGGTCGCCCACGCTAGCGGTGGTGATTGGCAGGAGTTGACCGAGGCATGCTTGCTCAGCCTCGGGAAAAAGGCAAAAAATTGTAATTTAGGATTTGTCTATGTGTCGGATTCACTTGATCAAGATTTGCACCTGATACTCAAGCGTTTGAAAGCCGCAACCCGGGTTCATGATTGGGTCGGGACGATCGGTTTTGGGATCTGTATTTCCGGTGCTGAATTTTTTGATCTCCCGGCAATGGCCATAATGGTTGGGGACATACCGCAAGACAGCTTTTGTATTTTGCCCACAATTCGGCCTGAAGATCGGGACTTACCAAAAGAAGTTCTGGATTGGGCGAGGGCTCATAACCCCGTTTTAGGTGTCGTTCACGCAGATCCCAGAATTTCTGGGCTCGAAAAAATATTTGCCCGTATCGAAGGGCAGACACATTGTTTTCTCGTCGGGGGGATGACGGCGTCGCGCGGTGTGCACGACCAGATTGCCGGTGAGGTAACAAATGGCGGGGTTTCTGGAGTTTTATTTGGAGGTGAGCTGGGTGCAGTGACTGGCCTGACGCAGGGTTGCTCTCCGATTGGTCCCATACATAACGTTACCAGAGGGCGGGACAATATCGTTCTCGCGCTCGACGGCAGACCAGCAATGGACGTTTTTAAGGAAGACATTGGCGAATTACTGGCAAGAGACCTAAACAAAATTAACGGTTATGTCCATGCTGCTGTTCCCATAAAAGGGTCTGATACGGGAGATTATCTCGTACGCAATTTATTGGGGCTGTATCCTGAAAAAGGCTGGCTGTCGATTGCTGAGCGGGTAGGTGTTGGTGATCAGGTCATGTTCGTTCGGCGCGACGGTGCCGCAGCTGATACCGATCTCAAACGAATGGTAGAAGACTTGAAAACTCGCTCAGGTAAACCACCCCGGGCGGCGTTTTATTTTTCGTGTATTGCTCGTGGGCCTAATCTATTCGGCCCCGGATCGGTGGAACTGGGGACGATAGCAAAAATACTGGGCGAAGACGTGCCGCTAATTGGTTTCTTTGCTAATGGCGAGATTTCAAATAATCGTCTCTACGGTTACACCGGGGTCTTGTCGTTAATCCTGTGATTCGTTTGTTTGTTGCCCTCCCTCTCCCCACTGATCAGTGCCAGCGACTTAGAGCCCTGTGTTGTGGCGTTCGCGACGCCCGTTGGACTGAAGAAGCGAATCTACATATGACACTCCAATTTATTGGGGAGGTACCGGAACCAGAAGTGGATGAAATAGCGGCGGCTTTATCTTTGGTGGAAGCCGAAAGTTTTGACCTTACACTATCGGGCGTAGGGCACTTTGGGTCGCATAGAAAAATTAGATCCTTATGGGCGGGGATAATAAGCAGCCCCGCCTTATATAGGCTGCAAAAAAGGATTGAAAACGTTTTAATCCGAAAGGGAATAGCCCCGGATACTCGCAAGTTTTCCCCTCACATAACGTTAGCACGTTTAAAATATGCACGACCGCTCCATGTGCGCGATTGGCTCGAAGGGAATAGCTATTTTCGGGGGCCGTCTTTTAAAGTCGATAGTTTTACACTTTTTCATAGTTATCGTGCGCATACTGGCGCGATCTATTCCCCTTTAGAGAAATTTTTATTAAGACACGAGGCAACTGTATGACCGCTATTTATCGTGACATGGACCAGGCGGCAGTCGATCGCGGTTACAACGCGCGGGCGACGGTCGATGATGTCGATGCATTATTACTGGAGTATGCATCGCGCAGTGCTATGGCCCGTGACACCCTGCACTGTTTGGAGGATGTCGCTTATGGGGATCACCCTGACGAGGTAATTGATGTTTTCCCAGCTGGGCCCAACGCACCAATATTTATATTTATACATGGTGGTTATTGGCGGGCGCTCAGCCAAAAAGATTCTGCTTCCATGGCACCCGGATTGGTCGCGAAGGGGATCTCTTTAGTTGCCGTGAATTATTCACTAGCTCCGCTAGCTTCCCTTGACACGATTGTGCGTCAATGTCGGTCAGCGGTGAGTTGGATCTGGGAAAATTCGGACAGTTTCAGTGGTGATAGAAACTCTGTTTATGTTGGAGGATCATCTGCTGGAGGTCATTTGACTGGCATGTTGGTTGCTGGCGGTTGGCATTCGGATTTTGGTTTACCAGAGGGTGCTATAAAAGGCGCAGTTTCGCTAAGTGGCTTATATGAACTAGAACCTATCCGCCGGTCACATATTAATGAATGGATGAAACTCGATTTGGCTGGGGTACGGCGCAACAGTCCCCAGAGGCACTTGCCTAAAGCGGGGTGTCCGATAGTTGTTTCATACGGTGAAACCGAGACTTCTGAGTTTAAAAGGCAAAGTATAGATTACGCTGAAGCCTGGACTTTGGAAGGGGGCGCGTGCGATTTATTTGAGGCCACTGGCCGCAATCATTTCGACATAATATTTGACCTGGATGACCCAGAGACACGCCTCGGCCGAGCGGTTCTCGATTTGGTGGGCATTTAAGTAAAATCAATTGGCTGGATTACGAGGCATTACGCCAAAAATAACCGACCAACCGCCAGATTATTTGTGGGTTCGCTCGTTGAATATCTAATATAATCTATTATTTGGGGTGAGACCTTTCCAAAAAGTCTGAATTAAAACGCAAAATTTTTCGAATGTTTTATTTTGCCAGATATTTTGATATAAATTTTTCGAATTTTGTGGTTATAAAGAAATTTTTTTTAAGAATATTTGTATGGATTCTATTGATATCAAAATTCTTGATTGTTTGCAGGTTGATGCGACGCTCCCGGTGAGTGAGGTGGCAAAACAGGTGGGTCTGTCCACGTCTCCATGTTGGAATCGAATTCAACGTCTTGAGCAGGCCGGAATTATTAGGGGACGAGTTGCTCTGCTTAATGCAGAATCGCTAAACGTTGGTGTCACAGCTTTTGTGTCGATCCGAACAAACCATCATAGTGCGGCTTGGTTTGAAAAATTTTCAGCAGCGGTTTCCTCTTTTACCGAGGTAGTTGAATTTTACAGAATGAGTGGTGATGTTGATTACCTACTCCGCGTCGTTGTACCGGATATAGCATCCTATGATGATTTTTATAAAAGGTTGATAGAGTACGTTGATCTGACCGATGTCAGTTCAAGTTTTGCAATGGAACAAATTAAGTATACGACTGCTTTGCCGCTAGATTATGCAGTGACTTAGCCGTGGCGCTGATGGTATTCAGTTTCGGTCGCCCTGATCAAATACACCCACTATCAGAAACGCGAAGATATTTTATGTAGCTCCTTTAGCAGGCCAGCTGACGCCCTTTCAATAAGATTGAGGACGTCGTCAAAGCCGCTAAGGTCACCATAATAGGGATCAGGAACATCCTCGATTGTTGATTTGAGATCATAATCCAGGAGCAGTCGAAGAACCGCGCTGCAATTTTCTGGAGCCTGATCTTCTAAAGTTTGCAAATGTGAGCGATCAAGGGCGATTAGGAAATCAAAAATTTCAAAATCGTCCTCATGAAGTTGCCGTGCCCGTAAATTACCAAGATCAATGCCCCTATTTTTTGCGATCTTTTGTGAGCGGGGGTCAGGGCTCTCACCAATATGAAAGCCAATCGTACCGGCGGAGTCTACATGGATCAGCTTTCCTAGGCCGGCATTTTCAACCATATGGCGGAACACACCTTCTGCTGTGGGAGAGCGACATATATTTCCGGTACAAACAAATAAAACGCTGATTTGTTTTGTCTTTAAGGACATACTCGGCAACCTCTTTTGAAGGGGATCATACTGCCGTGCGTTGTCTTAAACGAGCCAATAGTTTTCCTTGTGGTATACACGGGGTGGAAACAGCGATAATAGTCTGTAGAACCTTCTAAATCTCGATATAGATGTGTTTTAGAAGGATGGAGAAGCCGCCATCGCCCCGAAAGATTTTTACTTTTTCGATAAAAAACTTAAAGCCGTTCAGATAAAGTCATTGCATGAAGGACTGGTGGTTTTGGCAGGATATCATCTTTGGAGTTCCGCAGGTGCATCCATATTTCGTTGGTAAAGGGGTGAGGCTTTGAGCCGACTATCTCATCTAATGACCGTTTTCGAAGCGATGCCGGGGTCAACTAGGGGTATCCTGTGGATGATCTTTGCTACAGCGAACTACGCGGCGACGTATGCGGTGGTTCGGCATTTATCTACTGATTTCAGCATTTTTCAGCTCGTATTTTTTCGTTCAGTGCTTGGTGTGATCCTGATGGCGCCGTGGTTGTTCAAGGTCGGCGCAGGCATTCTTAAAACAGATCATTTCGGTTCTTATGTGTATCGATCTATCCTCAATTACGGCGGCATGGTTCTTTTAATTTTTGCACTGGCAAATCTTCCGCTGCAGGATGTCACCGGGTTGATGTTTACGTCGCCACTCTTCACAGTTTTGTTTGTAGTTTTGTTTCTTGGTGAGCGACCTGGAATTCGCCGATGGGCTGCTCTTTTGATCGGATTTGGTGGTGTGATGATCATTATTCGCCCGGGATTCCAGGAACTTACTTGGGCAGCGATTGGTGTCGTGGTCACCAGTTGTGCGTACGCGTTAATAAATGTTTCAACGAAACAATTGGCAAAATTAGATAGCTCTAACAAAATTATTTATTTCGATTTTCTACTTATGTCGGCAATTGGTTTAGTCCCAGCGGTTGTTTATTGGAATGAGGTTCGCGCCGAACACTTGGTCTGGATATTTGCGGTCGGTATTTTTAGTGCGCTTGCAAGACAAGGAATTATTCGGGCGCTATCTGTTGGTGAAGCCTCGGTAGTCATGCCTTTTAATTTCTTGAAGCTACCCTTCACAGTTTGTCTCGGCGTTATTTTCTTTCATGAAAATCCTGATATTTGGACCGGCGCAGGCGCATTAGTCATCTTCGGCAGTGGTTATTATATAGCGCGCCGGGAGGCTGCTCTTAAAGCAATGGAAGCAACAAAACCAATGCCCCCACCCGCATAGAAAGTGAGAGATAATTTCCCTAGCCCCGTTTTCCCTTCGTTTCATCACGTGCAATATACAGCGTCGCAATTATGATTATCAGAGCGCCTGCGTAGGTCCAGTAGTCGGGGACTTCACCAAAAATTGAGTAACCTAAGATCCCGGCATAAATTAGGCGGACATACTCCATAGGTCCTACGGCATTTGCTTCACCCACTGAGAACGCTCGGATAAAACCGGTCATGCCAATGGTTGTCATAATGCCAATCCCGGCAAGCAGGGCCCATTCGATTCCTGCTGGATCCTGCCACAGGGTGATTGTTGGAATTAGGAAGATGATTGCGCCGCCTGCGTGGTAGTAAAATAGTATACGGTTTGGTGGCTCGGTCGTTGACATCAACCTTATTAATATATTAGCGATCGCAAACGTACAGGCACTTATAAGTGCGACAACTGTGACGATATCAAATCCATCATGACCAGGTCTCACCATAATTAGGACGCCTATGAATCCCGCGGCTGTAGCCACCCAACGGCGCTTGGATACAAGCTCGGACAAAAGAAAAACAGCAATAATGGTAGTGAAAAGCGGGCGCGAGAAGGCTATTGCGGTGGCATCGGCAAGGTATAGGTGGATAACAGAATAGAAGACGCCGAGCTGCGCTATACAGGCTATTATTAACCGCACAAAGTGAATACCAGGTCGTCTGGTCTTAAGCCCAGAAATCCCCATCTGAAAAAAGACCGGGGATAGAATAATCAGACCGATAGAATATCGGCAGAACGCAAGTTCCATCGGCCCAAACTTTTTGCCGAGCAATTTGACCAGCACGTCATTTAGGGCAAATGCAACTGTACCTAACGTTATCCAAAGTATTCCGCGGAGGTTTCCAGACATCCGAGACCACGTATTTTTCCATCGGGCCAATACGGGTGGCAGATTATTCACGTCGGTGACGCTGCCTTTCGGGCTTCGTCACGGGCGATATAGATGGCGCTGGCAACGATCAGTGCCGCACCAACACCTGTCCAAATAGAGGGTATTTCACTGAATAGAAAATATCCGAAGAGGGCGGCATAAATCAGTCGGACGTATTCAATGGGCCCTACGGCGTTTGCTTCACCTGCGGAGAAGGCTCGGACGAAACAGGTCATACCGATTGTCGTCAGCACAGCTATTGAAATTAGCATACCCCACTCAATTCCTACTGGCATTGTCCATGACCAGATAGCCGGACCGGTGAAGACTAATATACCTCCAATATGGTAATAGAAGAGTATACGATTTGGCGGCTCCGTTTTAGACAAAACCCGGATTAGGACATTTGCTGTTGCGAATGCGAAGGCGGAACCCACACCGATGAGCGCAATGGGGTTTATGGTCTCCGCTCCCGGCTGGATCATTATGACAACCCCAATAAACCCAACAATTGTTGCAATCCAACGTCGACCGTTAACGATTTCGGCAATAAAAATGACGGCAACAACTGTAGTGAATAGCGGTTTGGAGAAGAAGATAGCTGTAGCGTCGGCAAGCGGCATGTTAATTACGGTAATAAAAATGCCTAGTTGCGCGATCATCGCGAGTGACATTCTGAAAATATGCATGCCTAAACGTGTTGTCTTCAACTCTGCTAGGCCCATTTTTATGAAAATGGGGGCTAGTATGATCATGCCAATGCCATAGCGAAATAATGCTAGCTCAGTAGGATCAAATTTGCGGCCGAGTTGCTTGACAATTACATCAGTAATCGAGAACAAGAATGCGCCAATGCTCAGCCATAGAATCCCACGAATATTTCCTGGCATTTTGAGCCATGCGCCAGTTATTTGGCTTAAAATTGGCGGTGATGTCACGACAGCAACCTGGCTCCTATCGACGTCTCAGCCGGACGCAAAAACTTTAATGAATAAAATTAAATTCAGTTACAACTGAAACGTGCGAGAAATACAAGAAATACAAATATTTAATCTGGGGTAAACGGGTTTGACTCAGTTTAAATGTTCTGACTTTGATATATATTAAACGAAACAAATTAAGAGATCTCCGTGAAGCCACCACCACTAGATATTTGTACCCCGACTGCAGTTTCCGAAGCGCTGTCATTGCTTTCGGAGTATGGCACGGATGCGAGACTCTTGGCAGGAGGGCAGAGTTTGGTGCCACTTCTTAATTTTCGGCTCAGTCGGCCGGAAATCTTGATTGACCTCAATCGAGTAGCAGGGCTGTCTTTCATTAAGGATATTGGTGACCATTTAGAGATCGGTGCTATGACACGCGAGCGTGAGATTGAAAACAGCGAATTGATTGGTGAGCACGCTCCCTTGCTGCAGGAGGCAACAACTTATATAGCGCATTTGCCAATCCGTAGCCGCGGTACAATTGGTGGCAGCCTCGCAAATGCTGACCCTGCCGCTGAGTACCCTGCTGTGGCACTTGCGCTAGACTTTGTATTCGTTGCGCAAAGTGTTCGCGGCGAACGGAAGATAAAGGCCACCGAATTTTTTGAGGATATTTTGACGACCACTCTACAACCTGACGAGATATTGACCAAAATCATAGTCCCTAAAATTCCAAATAATAGTGGTACCGCTTTTGTAGAGATTGCCAGGCGGCATGGTGATTTTGCGCTCGCCGGTGCAGCGGCACAAATCAGTTTTAAAAACAAACATCCCTATGAGGCTCGTCTTTCTGTCTGTGGTGCCGGGCCGACTGCTATAAGATTGTTAGCGGCAGAAAAGATGATCCTTAGAGATGGGGTTAGCCAAAATTCAATTAAAGCAGCGGCCGCGGCGGCCTCTGCGGCCGCAGATCCAATAGCCGATCCCCATGCAAGTACATCCTATCGTCGCCGGTTAATTGGGGTCGTGGTGTCACGCGCAATTGCAAGAGCTGCAGAGCGTGCCGGGGAAAACCGGTGACCGCCCCGCGCCCAATCTCACTCACCGTGAATGGTGAGCGCCTGAAAGGCGAAGCGTTGCCCCGTATGTTGCTTGTCGATTTTTTACGTGATGTTCTCGGGAAAACAGGGACGCATGTGGGCTGTGAACACGGGGTTTGTGGTGCCTGCACGGTCATTGTCGACGGAATGGCGACGCGGTCTTGTCTGATGTTTGCTGTCCAAGCCGAAGGAGTAGAAATTTTAACCGTTGAGGGTTTGGCTGACGGCGAAGCGTTGCACCCTCTTCAGAAATTATTCTCCGAACATCGCGCATTGCAGTGCGGTTTTTGTACTCCAGGTATGTTAATGACCGCAATTGATTTAGTAGAGAATAATAATTCTCTGAGTGAAGACGATATAAAAATAGGTATGTCGGCGGCTCTTTGCCGCTGCACCGGCTATGAAGGTATCATCAAGGCGGTGACCTCTTATGCCGAACAGGTTTATGACAAGCCTGCAAGAGGGAAAGAGAATAATGGCTGATACGATGCCGTCTTACATTGGCCGCTCGGTCACTCGACGCGAAGATAACCGTCTTATAAGGGGTGAAGGGTCATTTGTCGGCGATATAAAGTTGGAAGGAATGCTCCACGTTGCTATCGTTCGCAGCCAACTAGCACACGCATCAATAGAAGGCGTTAATCTTGATGCAGCGCGGAACGTTAAAGGCGCGGTACTTGCGTTATCAGGTGCTGATCTAAAAGATGTTTTGCCGCCGATTAGTGGCATGCAGGTTACCGCTCCGAAGACCTGGCGCGATGGTATGGATCCACAAATTGAAATACCCGATCAAGCTCTTATGGCATATGACAAACTTCGCTACGTAGGTGAACCGTATGCACTTGTCGTCGCAGAAAAGCGTTACATCGCCTAAGATGCAGCGGAATTGATCGATGGTCATTTTAAGCCCCTATCGCCAGTAGTGAGTGCCGAGGCAGCTCGCGTGGAAGGAGCA
>CAYZDH010000025.1:0-22696 GCA_964477025.1 uncultured Rhodospirillaceae bacterium
GAGAGCCTCATATTGAATTTGAATAAGCTTTGCCGCTTCATCGCGATTAGCGTGATACCAGTATGCATTTATACTCAGCGCAGAAATGTCGATGCCCTGAGCATCCATTGCCGCGATACGGTCGGACGGATTGGACATCAGGAGTGCGTCCTTTTCACAATTTTGACCTAGGATCGCCATGGCACCAGGGACTGCGCAATGGGCGTGAATATCAACCGTCGTAATACGTTTCCCATTAATCGAGACCATATGGCGATGGCGATGACTATGTGGGGTGTCACCGTGCCGGCCATTATTCGTGGCCGATCGGTATAGGTCGCATTCAACAAATCCAATACCAGCCGGTTGTTTAGCCATTATAGCTCCCCCAGAGATAATATAATTCTAAAACGTAGCACATATGATCAGCGCCTTTGCCCTGAAAGGTCAAGATTTTGGATCTGAACGACCAGATTTACGAGGTTAAAACGGAGTAACGACTATCGTTTGAAGTCGATTACATCAAAGCCGCGGGCCTTATCTGTGATATAGAGCAGCCCGCGATGATCCATCTCTACATCGTTCGTTTGCGGGGCATTATATCCGGTACCGGGTTCTGGAATGAAATAGGCTACTTCGTTGGGTTGGTGTGGGTTGGCGATATCAATTATCCGCAGCCCTGCCGCGAACCAAGTGACATAGGCTAGCGTATCATCAAATTTTTCTCGAAATTGGTGTGCGCCAAAACGTATGTCATTACCGGTATAGGGCATGCCATTTTCTGAAACATGATAGGTGTAGAGTAAGTCCATCTTCGTGGGATCAGTCACATCAAATATATACAGCGGGGCATGTTGTTTGCCTGCAGGCTCGTGGCGGTTGGAACGTTCCTCATCGACACCAAGCGCAATATCGCGCCCGTCAATCTGAAACGGAAAGCGCAACAAAGTGTGACTGGGCTCGGTTTCTGCAGGGTGCGGGTCATAGGTGCTGAGTGTCTTAGGGGTCATGAGATTGCTGATATCGATAATGGCAAAGCCAGACATCCACAAACCGGCGTAGAGTTTATCGCCATAGCGTAGTGCATGATGCAACCGATGTTCACGTTTCAATGGGCCTGGCTCTTCATCTCCGGCGGTATGTTGACCTGGGATCCACCAGCGAGAGACTTCATAGAGTTTCTCTGGATTGCTCCAGTCATAGATAACTAAGATATGACCTAGAAAACCGTCCATTTCCGTAGTTAGGTAAAGATATTTCTCATCCATGTCGAACCGTTGTACTCCGCGACCGCCTGTCTTGTGATTGTTGATCAGTTTGGGGTTAGCTTTATCTTTGATATTCCATAACTTTACGCCGTGATCGTCATAATCTTTAGTCATGCGAACTCCAGCGCGCGGGCGCTGTTCGCAATTTGTTACCATTATGTCCCCAACGACCCTCACCTTGTGGGAATGAGCCTGAGGGTTATCGAGTTTGGTCGTCCAGACCACCTTAGGGTCGCGCGGATCGGAAATATCGAGGATTGATGTGCCTTCCGGTCCGTACATATATCCAACGTAGGCGTAGTTGTTCTCGATTGTAACCTGCCCGCCACCCGGGAGATCGAGCCGCGATAAAGGAGTGATATTGTCGGACTGATAGGTTTGTCCCGAAGGCTGCGTCAGCATCGTGGCCATTGGCTTGCTCCTTCTGTGGCGGCGCATTTAAGGGAAGCCTGAAGCAATGCGTAAAGGATAGCAAGAGACCATCGAACCTTGCATATTCTTCCGTCACATGGTTCGCTTGGACGATCGTTTGGGAGCGCTTTATGGCTAAACTAAATACTGTCGATGCCGTTGTTGTTGGGGCAGGGTTTTCTGGGCTCTACCTCCTTTATTTGTTGCGCAAGCATGGCTTTACGACGCGGGTTTTCGAACGAGGTGATGATGTTGGCGGCACCTGGTATTGGAACCGCTATCCCGGTGCGCGTTGCGATGTTGAAAGTATGCAATATTCTTACTCGTTTGATGAAGAGTTGCAGCAGGAATGGCACTGGTCTGAGAAATACTCATCGCAGCCGGAAATTCTCGCCTATATTCAGCATGTCTCTGAACGGTTTGATCTCAGTAAGGACATCACCTTTGATACCTCCGTCACTGCCGGACGTTTTGACGAGACCGCCAACCGCTGGACCATTGAGACCGATAAAGGCGAGACGTTAACGACGCAATTCCTGATTATGGCTACTGGATGTATTTCTACTGCTAACATGCCAAATATTGTGGGCATAGATGACTTTAAGGGAAATATCTATCACACGGGAAACTGGCCGCATGAAAAGGTTGATTTTACTGATAAGCGGGTCGGTATCATTGGTACAGGGTCGTCCGGGATCCAGTCAATTCCGGTAATCGCGGCGGAAGCCGGTCATTTGACAGTCTTTCAGCGCACGCCACACTGGACGGTACCGGCGCGGAATGTGCCCATGACGGATGGGTATGAGAAGGTCTGGAAAGAGAACTACGCTGAGAAACGTGCTAATATGCGTTTGTCGCCAAGTGGCAGCCTCCGCAGTGTCCCTCCATTGGATCTCTCGGCGTTAGAAGTAAGCGATGAGGAACGCGAGGAAGCCTATCGTGAGCGCTGGGCGGCGGGCGGTATGACCTTACTAAAAAGCTATAATGACCTGCTAACAAGCGATGAAGCGAACGAAACCGCTGCTGCTTGGGTGAGGGGGCGTATCGCAGCTACGGTAAATAACCAGAAAACTGCTGAGCTCCTTTCTCCAAAGACTTACCCTCTAGGTACCAAACGGTTGTGCCTCGATACCAATTATTACGAGACCTATAACCAAGATAATGTTGATCTTATAGATATTTCCAGTGCGCCTATCGACCGGATTACTCCGACCGGGTTAGAAACTGGTGGGCATTCCTTTACCTTTGATAGCATAGTCTTTGACACCGGCTTTGCTGCGATGACTGGTACTTTGCTGAGGATCGATATAGAGGGTAGGGGTGGCATGACCCTAAAAGAGAAATGGCACGCCGGACCGCGAACCTATCTCGGGCTGATGTCAGAAAGCTTCCCTAATCTGTTCACAATCACCGGTCCGGGAAGTCCATCGGTCAAAAGTAATATGCTGACCTCTATCGAACAGCATGTGGAGTTCGTCACCAATACGCTAATATATTTGCGCGAGCATGCAGTTTCGACTATTGAGCCCGAATGCGAAGCTGAGGATGACTGGGTTGATCATGTGCAGGAGACCGCTAATCAGACGCTTTTTCCCAAGGCTAACAGCTGGTACATGGGGGCCAATATTCCCGGCAAGCCGCGCCTGTTTATGCCTTATATCGGTGGCGTTGGCGCATATCGCCAAAAATGCGATGCGTTCGCTGCTGCGGGATATGAAGGCTTTCGTCTGGGGCTCGATAGTAAGGCGGTTGCGGCTGAGTAATAATTTCGGCAACTGCCCTTGTTACCCTGTTTCCGGCAGTAGAAATTTTAATTTTATCGTGGGGTCAGGGTATGAAAGTTAAGAGGGTGACGAGATGTATAGAGGCATCCTGATACCGGTTATCACGCCGTTTCACGACGACAGTTCAATAGATGTGGAAACGCTGCGCCAGTTGGTTGATTTTTATTTCTCCGCGAAGGTCCAAGGACTGTTTGCGCTCGGCTCCTCCGGGCAGGGCCCCGCTTTATCTGAAAGCGAACGCCGCATGGTAGCGGAGGTCATAATTGATCAGGCGAAAGGCCGGGTACCGGTAATTATTCATGTCGGCTGTGCCGACACTCCAACGACGGTAGCCCTTGCTAAGCACGCGCATGAGATTGGTGCTTCGGCGATTGGCGTGATTCCGCCTTATTATTATTGTGATGCGCCGCCTTCGGCGGTTCTTGAACATTATCGTAAGGTGGCGGAGGCCTGCCCCCTCCCAATTTATATTTATGAGAACCCCAAATATTGCGGTATTTCGATTTCACCGGATTTTGGCACAAAACTTAAGGAGGCTGTGCCCACTATCCGCGGAATTAAGGTCTCTTATGGAGATGGCGCGATGGAGGATTACGTTAAAAATTTTCCTGACGATGTGTCGGTTTTTACCGGGAATGCGGATCTTTTTGGCTTGGTGCCATTTGGGGTGGCGGGTATGATTAATCCGCCGACTAGCTCAGTACCGGAACTCACCGTGGGGCTGTATGACGCGTTGGTAGGTGGGGATTACGAGAAGGCCACCGAAGCGCAGACAAAGGTCACGCAGGTTACCCAGATTTTTATCTCGACACAGAAGAAATATGGTCGGGGCACAATTGCTGAAACCTTTAGGCTCCGGGGTTTGCCGGTAAAGAGGTTTCCACGATGGGAAACCGCTCCCCTGCCAGAGGAAGCTATCGCGGCGATGCGTCAAGTTTATCTAGACGTTGGCGTCTTAAACTAAGGTTTTTTGGATTAAGTTGCACTTCACCATGCAGATAACCAATGAAGATATTCCCTATGTGGGTCCAGAGACGCCAGGCGGCCAATGGCTGAGACGCTATTGGATGCCGGTCGCGCTGTCTTCTGAATTGTATGATATCCCTATGGCGCTCAAAATTATGGATGAAGAGCTGGTTCTTTTTCGTGATGGCGGTGGACGTGCGGGCTTACTTGGTCAACATTGCGCCCATCGGGGCGCGTCACTGGAATATGGTGATATAGAAAAGGCGGGTATTCGTTGCCCGTATCATGGCTGGCTGTATGACGTGAATGGAAAATGTCTCGAACAGCCTTCAGAAAAAAATGGTAAAGATTTCTGCGCTAAAGTCCGGCATATTTCTTATCCGGTGAAGGAGTTGGGTGGTTTGGTCTTTGCTTATATGGGACCGGACGCTGCCGATCCTCCGCCGCTTCCAAACTATTCGCCACTTATTGATCATGGTGGCATTCGTCAGATCGAACCTGTGAGGCATTTTGATTATAACTGGTTCAACTTTTATGAGAATAGTGCCGATCCGGTGCATGTATGGATTCTTCATGGCGCTAGCGCTTATGGCGACCAAACTTGGGGCGATCGATTTTTTAGTGTGGATGATCCACCAGATTTTGAGCCTGTCGAAATGCCCTATGGAATGAAAATCGTGATGTCAAAGCCTGCACACGATAAAGACGGTGTTGTGGTTGATGAGATGAGCCTAGGCTTTCCAAGTATATTGCAAGTCGGGGATACAGAATTTGTTCATGGCAAGGAAGACCCGCAGAAATTGATGAATAAAGGTTCAGATTTTGAGCATTTTATGTTTATGACGCCAAAAGATGACCGCAGTTTCATGATGTTCACAGTCGATTACTATACGGGATCGGATGAAAATTTCTTTGAACATCTTAAGGCAATGCGCAAACGTGAAGAACCAAAAGATGACCGCAAACCCTATGATAAGAGACCCTTAATGCCATTCCGAGGGAACGTCCGTAAGGAGGACATTGTAACTCAAGGCACTCAAAAACTACTTAGTGATCGCCAAGAACATCTTGGCACCTCAGATCGCGGCATAATAATGCTACGTAAAATGGTAAGAGCGTCTATTGCCGCGACATTGGAGGGCAACGACCCCAAGGCTCTGCGTTTAGAAGAAAATTCCGATGGACTTGTAAAGTTGGACTCTTTTGTAGGTTTACGGCCGGAATAAGGATGGGCGCGTGACAAATTCAAAAGTCGTAGTGACAGGCGGTAGCGGTAATCTTGGTCGCGTAACTTTACGTACCTTCCTTGATGCTGGCTATGAAGTATTAAATCTTGATGTTCTGGCACCGCATGAGCGTAACTGTGAGAGCTGGATCGCTGACCTCAACCAAACTGGGGACCTCTATGAGGCGTGCAAGGGAGCCGATGCCGTTATTCACCTTGCCGCACACCAGGCACCATTTGTGGCGGCTGATGCCGAGGTGTTTCGCAATAATATAACGGCGACGTATAACGTATTTAAGGCGGCATCGGATATGGGCGTGCGCCGAATTGTTCATGCCTCTAGTGTCGCGGCATATGGTTTTGCCTACGCACAAAAAATATGGACCCCCGACTACCTACCACTGAATGAATCGCACCCGCTTGTACCGAAAGACCCATACGCTTTTTCAAAAGTTTTTGGCGAGCAGATGGCGGACTCATACGTCGGTATGTTCGATTTATCGGTTGTCAGCTTGCGTTTTGCTGGGATAAATTTTGATTTAAGTTATGAGAGTTTGCCGAAGCGATGGGCTGAACCGGGTAAACGCCTTGGGACGTTTTGGAGTTATGTTGATGTCCGTGATGCGGCAGAATCTTGCAAACTTGCGGTCGAGGCTAATGTTAATGGTCATGAGATTTTCAATATAGCCGCCAGGAATAGTCGTTTCCAAACACCGACAACTGAGTTAATCGAGAAATATCTTCCAGGTACTAAAATCAAGGGTGATGCCGTGGGTTGTTGGAGTGGGATGGATACATCAAAAGCTCGTGAGCAACTCCTTTATAAAGATAACCATATTTGGGAAAACTATATACAGGCGGACGGAAGTCCAACTAATTAATTGGTGATGGATTTACTGTTATGGAATACGAATTTAGGCAAAAGAGTAAATTCAACATTTATTAGTCATTCTCAATTACTATTCTGTTTATTCCGTTAAAACTACCTGCCGTAAGAGCGTTATAGCCTCCTTATAGTCCGGGCCGAGTTTAGCTAAACAGACCTGCCCAAAATTGAGGTCTTCCGCATACTGCATTAGGTCGAGTATCTGGTCTTTGCACTCCTCGGGTTCTCCCACGACAAAACAACTTTTTACTGCTTCATCTGGAATTATCTGGGCTGCCTGGTCCACGGTAGCCCCATTTTTAAACGCGTCGTCAACGGCTTTTACTAGGCCGGGTTCTACAAAGATGGTCCTAAATTCGTCATCTGTAAAACCCATTTGTTTCAAAGATATCAGCATATGGCTGACATAGGGCTTGGCGAATTGGAACGCCGCATCCCGATTACGTGAGATTGAGACGTTGAGTTCACAGTTGTCATACTGGGGGTTATTCGGCTGAACTTTTGCAGCGAGAGCCCGGGGCGGCTCAAGCATCGCGGCGAGCCTGCCGGTACGAACCAGCGGGATATAATAACCACCGATTAGTATGCCATCCTTGATGCGTGCCGCGATTTTCAATATCTTTCGTCCATTACCACCCTTTTAAAACCGGACGGTCGCTTGAGTATCAAACTCAAGTTTGAATTCCCAATCTGGATTGAGATGAAAGTACGATCCAACATTGGGGTAATCCTTGTAGGTTACGGTTTCACCGCTGATGAGTGCCTTCACAGAGGCAACGGTCTCCCGGACAGTGGCGAGTGGTTTTTCGGCGGTTACTTGGTTGCCTGCAATGGCGTGTGCGCCTCGCGCGATACCGATACTTAATTCTCGACCATCTGTTAACTCGGTTAGCGAAGCTATACTGTCGGCTAAGTCGACAGGATTTCGGAAATAAGGGACAAGGATTGCACTGCCTAACCTGATAGGGACTTGGGAGGCGATGGCTGCCAGAACGACAAATATATTGCGATGACAGAGGTTATCATTGACCCAAACCTGGTCGAACCCTTGGTCGAGGGCTACCTTAGTAAGGTCGACAATTTTTGGTACGGGGTATTCATTTGCGATGTGAATGGTGAATTGGAGACCTATATCGCCAGAGAACTTTGTCATTAATCCGATTCCTCAACTAGCATATTTACATCTACTGCAGCTGCCATCGATTGATAGCCGATGCGGTTTGGGTGAAGTTTATCGCCGGGGCCTCCGATACAACTGTTTGGAACCATTTCCGGTTTGAGTTCGCCGGTTGCCTCGTAAATAGTCACGGCATCGAAATCTATAATTCCATCATAGATATTAGTTGTACGGACGAAGTTATTAAAAGCACGGCGTCTGGTATCAACAGACTTTTTTCCATGGCCCGCCGTAGTCGCGTTTAACGCCGTTGTTAAAGTGGCCCCAATAATTCGAACTCCGGGAATGGATTTCCTCATTTCCGCGACGCCATGCTTGACGCCTTCAATCACATCTTCTTCGGAAACTCCGGTGAAGCCAAAATCGTTTATTCCCTCCAACCAGATAACCGTACTTACGCCTGTCATGCTGACGACATCACGTTCTAGACGTCTTAGTGCTGAAATTCCGCCGATCCGCTCCGCTGCTGATGTACTTTCCGGTGGGCCAAGTATTTGATTGCCGCCGATCCCCTGATTAACCATAGAAACACTATCCCCGAATTTAGCGTGGAGCTTCCTTGAGACGACATCCGGCCAGCGGTCGTTGCCGTTAATCGTTGATCCCGACCCGTCAGAAATAGAGTCACCAAAAGCTACAATCACTTTGGTTGGCGCATTCATATTCATGTCAACGGCATCGAGAAAAAACCAAGATGTGGTCGAATAGGGGAAGCCTGCCTCCTCTTGTGAAGAACAAACTTCTCTAGCATCGGGTTCCGATAAGTAAGAGGTCTGCAGAGCTTTGGCATGATATGTCATCGGGCCACTATTCCCCGGGACCTGGAAACTCACAGCGATCGTCTTTCCCGTCAATAGAGGGTCCTTCAGGTTGGTAATGAAATCGAGCGTGACCGGATCGCTGACCGCCCATTGGCCTGCTTCAATTGTGACATTATCTAAACCATAAAATTGAATTTGTCGGTTGGTGCCCGGCAAAATTGCGCTACTCATTGATTGCATGCCAACGTACATGTCTTTGAAAGTAATCGGCTTCGAACCGTGCGCGTTGGACAGACGTATACGTAACTGACGTCCCCAAATGTCGGGGCGTATGATCATTCTGAAAGATTGATTGGTTGCGCTGTACCCTGGTTCCGGAAATAACGCGGAAAGATCGGGCTGTGCTGTCTCACGACCATACGGAAATGGTCCCTGTGCCGATGCACTCCACGCGGCTGCCCAATGTTCGTTCATCAAAACTTCCTCTGTTCAGTAGGGGGTTGCATTCATATGCCCTCGGCTATCAACCATCACTCGTTCCGAATTTATGGGTTTGTCATCTACTCTGTCGCGAAGCCAGTCATAGACAAGACTGTCGCGTGCTTCGCCTAGTTCTCCTGAAGACGCTGTTGCCATACTGTGATTGGCATCCTGGTATACGACTAGTCGCTTGGGTGCCTCGATTAAGTCAAAGAGCTCATAGGTGTGCTGAATAGGCGAAAGTTGATCCACTTCCCCCGCAACAATCATGTAGGGCGCGGTAATGTCCTTGGCAAACTTACGAAGGTCAAGCTCCTGGCGAAACTCGTCAAAGGCGTCTTCATCTTCATAGCCTGCCATAAACATAAAACGCACTTTGAATGTCGGCGAGGCCTTATTGAAAATAGTATCGCACCCGGGTTCCTGACATACGCCAGTGCCACAATAGCCCTTAATTTTTTCCTTTAGCCCAGCCGCGGCGATAGTCCCGTAGTAAGTCCCAAAGCTGGAACCACGAATTACGATACGGTCTGTGTCTATTTCCGGCCGACCAGCAAGCCATTGCACAGCTTTTTCAGCGGCCTCAGAAAAATTGTCTGAGGAGATTGTTATGCCACGATTTCGTGTTTCGCCTTGGCCTGGGCCGTCAAGTGCCAGTACAGCCATCCCACGCGTGAGGGCGGCATCGCCATGGAGGGCAACCATGTTTTCTTTGCTGCCATCCATACCACCAATATGTAAAACACAGGGGAAAGAGGCGCCGTCTTTAGGTCTTTCGGGAAGGTGGAGGAACGCTGACATTTCAGTATCGCCGAACGGAATGTCGACACGCTCAACGGGATGCGGCGCATATTCGATGAATTTGTCATAGCAATCTATCATCCGGCGTTCCCATTTAAGATCTTCGTCATTAATGTCGAAATAAGGCCATTGGGCGGAGGCGTACAGAAGGGAAGCAATAAAATAGTTTTCATAGGCTGAAATATTCCGACCCTGGTCTTCAAAACTTCTAGCTATACCTTCCCTTCGTTGACCTTCGCGACCAAGTTCCGGTCCAATGTCGTCAAATTTTTTCATCTTAGCACCGGCGCGACGGAATGAGGACAGACCAGCGCTGCCGCCCTTACTTCCTTTGCTGCCAAGCCGCCCTTGATCCCATTCGGGGCCGACGGTTTTAATCACAGAGTCTAAAAGCCAGCGTTGTTCGCGCCATCTTTTCGTACGGTTTTCCATACGTAGTGTTTTTTCCATTGTTTTCCTCCCTTGGAATTTTTAATTACCAAGCTTGGCGGGCATTTTGTTAGTGGTCAACTTAGGAAGTTTATGGGTGAGGGTGATGACAAATACGAGTTCCATGTTAGACTTGATTAACCACAAAATTTAACAGGAATAAACAGGGGGAGTTCAATAACCAATCGGAGGCTTGTCCCTTTGGTGGCTTCGGTGTTGGTAGCTCAGTCGTGCGTAATTCTCCTTTAAAGTGAAAAACAATAGGCGGAAATTGGTATGTCTCGTCCCGAAAAGAAATCCTATCGCAATGCAAGAAAATCGTTTGAAAACGGAACCTCTAGCCCAAGCGGTTTTCTAGAGGAATGTTTAAAAACCATTGATGAAGTAGAGGAGAAGATTGCCGCGTTCGTCGCGACTGATATTGATGGAGCTAAGGTGGCGGCAAGAGAATCAGATAAACGCTGGAGGGAAAGGAAGCCTTTATCTTTAATTGATGGAATGCCGCTCTGTATTAAGGACATAATGGAAACCGCATCGATGCCAACCGAACAGGGCTCAGATCTATTTGTCGGTTGGCGGGGTAAGCGGGATTGCGCCGCTGTCGCCGCGCTTCGTGAGGCCGGAGCTATCATTATTGCTAAGGCAGTGACTACAGAATTTGCAGCTCAGCCAGCACGCGGAACCCGAAATCCCTGGGATTTGTCAAGAACACCGGGCGGGTCAAGTAGCGGTACTGCAGCATCCATTGCTGCGGGTATGCTTCCTGGTGGGCTAGGTACCCAGGGGCTAGGTTCGACAATCCGGCCGGCGAGTTTTTGTGGTGTGTTTGCCTTCAAACCGTCTTTCGGCGGTATCAACCGTGGCGGTAGTTTCGATACCATTAGCCAAAGTAGTACCAGCACATTTGGTGCGACGTTGGAAGAGACATGGGAAATAGCGCGCGCTATTACGGCGCGTGTTGGAGGCGACCCTGGGTTTATGGGGGTATCCGGACCAATTGAAGCGCCGGAGGCAGCGATGCCAAAACGGGTAGCATTACTATTTACTGAGGGTTGGGAACGTACAGTCGATGATGCAAAAGAAGCGCTTTTGGATGCTCGTATAAGAATGGAATCCGCTGGCGTGGAAGTCCTGGATAGAACGGGAGATGATCGTGTAGCAAAGTTAGAAACCTCTATTGAGGGTGCTGTAGAACTATCTGGAGGTCTTAACAATTGGGATTTTCGGTGGCCTCTGAACACCTACGCTAAAGATATAGATATCAATCGACTCAGTCCTGAAGCACAACAACGGCTGATTGCAGCTGAAGCAATGTCTCTCGAAGATTATCAGGCTTTAGTTCTGAAAAGAAAGTTTCTTCGCTTATCATATGATGAACTTCAAGATGAGTTTGATGCATGTGTAACTCTCTCCGCGCCGGGACCTGCACCTTTAGGGCTCGATTGGACCGGTGACGCTGTATTTGCTGTGCCGTCATCGGTTTTGGGAACACCGTCATACTCACTCCCGGTACTGGAGGCCGAAGGTTTGCCTCTAGGTCTGCAAGTAATGGGGTATGCCGATCAGGATGCAAAAGCGTTTTCGGCAGCGCGTGCACTTTTGAGTTTGTATGATTAAATGATAATTGTCTGTCCGGCATCAGTGTTTTGACGTTACATTTTATAAGTAAGTTTATTGAGCTTTCGCCACTACGGGGAGCACGATCTGATGAAAAACTATGTGGATGGCGGTGATGCCATTCTTGAAGCCTTTCGTAATCTTAAGCTTGACTATGTGATTTCGTCCCCGGGTTCTGAATGGGGACCTGTTTGGGAAGCCTTTGCTAATCAAACTGTGGAAGGCGCAGAGGGCCCCACTTACATCAGCTGTTGGCATGAAACACTGGCCGTAAATATGGCCTACGGTTATACCGCCGTGACTGGAAAGATGCAGGGGGTTCTACTGCACGCCGGCGCTGGGTTGCTGCAGGGCTCGATGGGGATTAATGCGGCCAAAGTCAACAGTATTCCGATGGTTATTATGTCTGGTGAATCGCTTTCCTATGGGGATGACCCTAATTTTGACCCGGGCCGTCAATGGCATGGCAGCTTATCGATAGTTGGTGGTCCGGATCGATTACTGGAACCAGTGACTAAATGGTGTAACCGCGCAACTAGTCCGACGACTTTGTACGAGCAAGTCATGCAGGCAGGTGAATTGGCACAGCGAATTCCGCAGGGACCTACTTATCTTAGTGTTCCTATTGAGAATATGGTCCATGAATGGACACCCCCAAAGCGGGCTCGTAAAGCACCGCCACCGACACGAACTCGGGCTATAGATACGGATATTGAAAACGTTGCCCACGCGTTGGCAAACGCTAAAAATCCGATTGTTCAGACCGAAGCGGCAGGACGCGATCAAGCTTGTTTTGATGCGCTGGTTGCGCTTTGCGATGCCCTGGCTTTGCCAGTTTTTGAGAATAATCAGGGGAAGGGATCTAACTTTCCGAAAGACAATAAGATGCATCAGGGGTTTTCTATAGAACCACATTTGGATGCAGCGGACGTAGCTTTGGTGGTGCGCAGCCGTTCACCCTGGTATCCGCCGAGCGCCGGTCCACACAATGCTCAGGTAATTGCAATCGATGAAGCTCCCTTGGACGACACGATGGTTTACCAAAGTCTGCAGGCGACGAGCTATCTTGAAGGTGATGTAGCCACAACGTTGACCCTTCTGCTTAAGGCCGTCCAACGGATAGGTGTTGATGCAGCTAAAATTACCCAACGCCGTAAACGCCTCGAGGTTGCTCATGATGATAGGCAGAAAAAAAATACCCAAACCTTGGAAAAAGTAAGTTCTGATAAGGTTATTCATCCAGCTTATCTAGCTTCGAGATTAAGCGCCGTTCTTCCTAAAAATGCCTGTTATGTTGATGAAACAACGACGCATCGGATTACTTTGCAGAATTTTCTTCAATGGGAGCAGGCATTTGATTATGTGAAGGTGCCAACTGGCTTAGGTCAGGGGCTCGGCGTGGCACTTGGTGTGAAGTTGGGAATGCGGGATAGGTTGATTGTCTCCGTGATTGGCGACGGTGGTTTTCTCTACAACCCAATACCGCAAAGCCTCGGTGTCGCCCGTGATGAAAATTTACCGATTATGATCGTAATTTTCAATAATGGAGAATATCGCGCGATGAAGAATAACCAGCTGTCGTATTATCCCGATGGTGTAGGTAAACAGAGTGGCATTTTTCTTGGCGCAGAGATTAACAGTGTTAATTATGATGAAATGGTTCTGCCATTTGGTGGAGTTGGTATAAAGGTGGAAGACCCCACCAAATTAGATGACGCCCTAATAGACGGAATGAAGGCCGTTGAGGAGGGTAAGACGGCAATTATCAATGTCATAGTTAGCTAGGTGACTTTGTTTGTTAGGGATAAGGAAACACGTGAAGCTGCGATTGATCTTGCAAAACAGATTGGAAATTCCTCGGCTGGCAGGTTGGGTAAAGATTTCATAGGCTTCTATCTTCTCGGCAGTTTGGCTCATGGTGGTTTTAACCGTCGTTACAGCGATATTGACGTAGCCTTAATTTCCGAAAATGGTGTTGAGGGTGCTTTCCTCGAAGCATTGGAGGCCGAGGCCTGCGCAATTGCTCCGGATCTTGGGTCTCGAGTTTCTATATTCTGGACTGATCGAGCCTTTTCAGTCGGTCGTTTTCCGCCACTTGATCGAATAGATTATATTGAACACGCCATCCCGTTGGAAGAATGTGAGAGAGTTGAAGTTTCGAAGCCTAGTTTAGAGGAAGTTCAAATTTATATGCGTGGGTCTCCTTTGGAACGATGGGCGGGGCGTGGAGTTAGATTTGCAACTAAGCTGTCGCTCGATCCTGATGAACGAAAAACTTTTCTAAAAACCTACCTGTATCCTGCCCGTTTTGCCTTTAGCTGGTTAACGGGCCAGATAGGCTCCAATGATACCGCAGTTAAATATCTTAATAATAACCCAATTGCGGGACTAGATATTGGCTTGATTAATCGCGCGCTAGCTTGCCGTAACGCAGCGGCTGATCCAGATAGTTTGTTTGATGACCGCATTTCTTTGCCTGCTCAATATGAGGCATGCGTAAAATTAATGGGATAAGAAAGGGCCAATGCGTGAGCATCGGCCCTTTATCTAGGATATTCAACGGCGCTTATTTTTTCTTGCCGACTTTTTTTCGTTTACCCGTTAAGCCAAGCAGCTTTCGAACTTTCTTAATTTTTTCTGGAGACATTTTCATCATATTATTGACGAAGTTTTGAATCTTGGGTCCCGGAATTGGCGTGATGTGAAAAGAACGAGCCTTCGCCTTAGAAAGAAAATTCTTGTCGTGGAGTGTAGCCCAATAGGCTTTGCCGAGTGCTGCGGCCCGGTCTTTTGGAACGCGCGGAGCGGCGGCAAAGGCGCGATCAGAAACACCGGTCTGAACAAATTCAAATATCTCTCGCTGCTCTGCATTTTGTGCCAAATCTGAAAGTAAAGGCACGTTCGGAAGGTCAGGATGTTTTGATGATCCCATCTGGACTAAAACGACGACCTTGCCATCGCGGATCCAGTCTGCTTTGCGGAGTGTCCATCCGAGCCAGCCGCCGGCCCAGCCATCTAGTTCGCCTGTTTCGATAGCTTTGCGGATCGGTGAACCACCACGGTATCCGGTAACAATTTTGAATTTTGTTCCGAGCGCGTTATTGAGCAGACTTGGAAGCATATAGGTATTATTTGAACGACCGATAGCGCCGACGATAGCTACTTTCTTTTTAGCATCTGCGATGCTGTGCACGCCGACGTCCTTGCGGAGTGCCATAGTGTTTGTTGCTTCACCCCTTCCACCGAGCCATTGAAATTTAGAGGGGTCATATTTCGCCTTCGTCAGCTTTAGAATCATTCTTTTGTCGATTCCAGCGTTTGGCGCAATGGCGACCGAGCCGTCCTGTGGAGCGACGTTATAGACATAGTTGACCGCTTTAGTTCCGCCAGCGCCACGGAGATGCTTTACGATAACGGTAGGCTTGCCGACCATATGTTTGGCCATATGCCTTGAAAGAAGCTGTGCCATCGTGCCGTAAATACCACCCGCAGATACACCCACATAAATGGTCAGTGTTTTACCATCGTAGAATTCTGCAGCGGTTTTCGCATTTACGGTATTTGAAACTCCCATAATGGCAGCAGCTGAAATTACTGCTGCTGTAATTTTTTTGGTATTCATTAATCTCTCCTGTTGGGCAATATATTGCACTGTGTCCAAATCTTTTTACATTTTTCTAGATCGACTTTTTAAGTATAAGTAATGCAAAAGGATAAATAAATGCGGCCGTATAAATTTGGTTTGACAGAACACGACCCGGCCAGGGCTTTTGCCGGCTTTACAATATTTTCACCCTCTGATGGAAGTGAGACTTTTCTAATAAATATGGCGGGGGAGGTCGTTCATAAGTGGATTCTGCCGCAACAACTGGGGAATTATGCACAGCTGATGCCGAACGGAAACTTACTCGTATCGTGCACGACGGGGGAGGGTCCCAAGCTTCAAGCGGCAGGTGGTCGTATCCTTGAATTAGATTGGAATGGTAATCTAATTTGGGAACATGTTGATGACCTTCAACACCATGATTTTAATCGGTGTCCAAATGGCAATACGGTATATCTTGCTTGGGAATTGATACCGACTGAGGAAGCAAGTGGTATTATCGGAGGCAAACTCGGCTCTGAGCATCAGGATGGGGGAATTTATTGCGACGTCGTTCGTGAGGTAAACCCAAATGGTGAGCTGGTATTTGAGTGGCGCATGATGGAGCATTTTCCCTTCGAGAAATATCCGTTGCGGGCTAATCGGCATCGCCATGAATATGCGCACGCCAATACTTGTTTCGTTCAAAAAGATGGAAATTTTTTACTGAGTTGGCGCGACCTTGATCTAATTGCGCTTCTCGACCGCGCTAGCAAAAAACTCGTTTGGGAGATTGAGGAACGTAGATGGGGAGGCCAACACGACCCGCGGCGGCTTGAGAACGGCAATATAACGATATTTGCTAATGGCAGTGAACAGGTTGGGCCAGAATTTTCCCGTATCCTTGAACTAAATCCGGAGACTGCAGAGACTGTTTGGGAATATAAAGGGTCGCCGGTAGATACATTTTTCTCGCCGCGTGTGAGTGGTGCCCACCGCTTGCCTAATGGAAACACTTTTATTTGTGAGGGCCGTCAGGGACGTTTATTTGAGGTGGCACCAGGGGGAGATATCGTTTGGGAATTTATCTCACCGTATGAACATTTCCGAGAGGAAGGCGTTATTCGGCAGATATTTCGGGCGTTTAGGTACGCCGTTGACTCGCCAGAAATTGGGGGTAGGTTGTGAAAAATTATTTCTTCGGGGGCATTGCATGCTGACTTTATATCATGGGGTAACATCAACCTGTTCCAAACGAGTAAGAATGACGCTCGCTGAGAAGGGGGTTGAATGGGATAGTGTGCATCTAGACCTCTCTAAGCGTGACAACCTCGATCCGGAGTATTTGAAAATCAACCCAAACGGTGTCGTACCTACCATCGTGCATGACGGCAAAGTACTTTATGAGTCAAATTTTATTATTGAATATCTCGATGAAGTATTTCCTGAGCCCGCATTGCGTCCGGCTGAACCTTATGAACGCGCACGCATGCGAGTTTTGATGGATCGGATCGAGCATGTCCTGCACCGCAACATTAATACCGTCTCATGGATAAAGCAGGGCCGCTACAAAAGATTTGACGGAATGACAAGTGACCAGTTGCAACAGGTGCTAGACGATCAGGCCACTGAAGAAAAACGGGCAATCCTCAAGAAACGACTCGAGGAGGGGGTGTCAGAAGCTGATATAGAGTTTGCGGAAGCGCGGGTAGCTGAGGTGTTGGACGAGTTGGATACTGTTTTGGGTGGACGGCCATGGCTATGCGGCGCAAACCTCTCCTTGGCCGATATAAGTGTGGCACCATTTATTGAACGGTTTGAGGCCAATAAGATGCCGGGTTTGACCGATTGGGTAAAGCGTTCGCGGCTGGGTGATTGGTGGAGTAGGATTAAACAACTAAGCTCCTTTCAAAAAGCTTTCGCTTTTAAACCACCAGAAATATCTTAGGTCTCAAAAATATGCGTTTAGGAAGATGGATTATAGTTTAGCTAGCTGAGTGGATTGTTAGCCATTGTTTTTATTCGAGCGTATAATCAGCTAAAAAAAATTTTCTTGGTTCCTTGTATTTAGGAGCCGGTGTTTAGAGAATTTGGTTGAAAAACTCTATTGAAAATCATTAAATCTCCATAAGAACAGTCGATCATGAGAGGTTTGCTTGGGATAGGGACTTGCTGAAGGGCTAGGTTACCTTTTAGAATAAACACGTGCTGCATTTGAAGAGCAATTTAAAAAATGCGTTTAAAGACCGAACGCAACAACAGCCCAACTTCGGGGGATATTATGATTAAAAAAACTTTACTAATGATTTTTGCGGCGACCTTAATTGGAGTGCCGGCACAGGCAGATAAAATTTCTGAGATTTATAAAGGCGAAAGAATTACAGTCACGATCCCTTATGGGCCGGGTGGCACGTATGACAAATATGGGTCAAGCTTTTCCAATCATCTGGGTCGTCACATTGCCGGCAAACCAAATATGATCATGCAATATATGCCGGGTGCTGGTGGCGCTAAGGCCATGAACTGGTTTTACAATGTAGCTCCTAAGGGCGGTCGCAATTTGATGGTCCCATTAGATAATACTGTTGTGAATAAGGTCCTCCGACCAAAAAAAATGCGTTATGACCCTAATAAATTTACTTGGCTTGGATCCTCTAACCAAACCAATGCGGTTATTGTCATTAGATCAGATAAAGGAATAAATCATATCCTGGATATGAGGAAAATTTCTGCTATCGGATCAACAAGCGGTAGAAATTCAAGTACCTACATTTTTTGTATGCTTTCTGCAAAACTGCTTGGCCTAAAATTGAAGATGGTTACCGGCTACAAGGGCTCTTCGCGCTCAATTTTTGCTATCGAACAGGGCGAGGTTGACTTGACTGCACCTAACTGGTTGGCGTGGAGTTCAAAGGTTCCTCATTGGTTTGTCGGTAAAAAGCCCTACGCTAAACCAATTTTACAAAATGGTTATTTTAAGGACCCGAATTTACCTAACGTTCCTATGTTAACGGACTTAGTAAAACCTGAGCAAAAGCCACTTGCCTCCTTCTTGGCATCAGCTGGCGTGCTCGGGCGTGGGTTGGTTTTACCACCCGGAGCGCCTAAGTTTCTTGTGAAGCCCTTGCGCACTGCGTATGATAATATGAATGCGGATAAACGGTTTCTTAAAGAGTTGAAAAAACGCAAGCTTCGCCTGATGGCAAGTACCGGAGTGCAAGTTCAAAAAGTTGTGGCTAATGCCATGAAAAGTACTTCGCCAGAGGTTGTGGCCAAGGTGCGAAAGCTAGTGTTTGGAAAATAAAAGGGCTCTATATTTATTTTCTAAGTTTTGTTAACAGCGTAAAATAGAATTTTGTGAAGCAATTAATAGTTGGAGATTACATGTTAAAAAAATTGAAAATTGCACTTCCTATTGCTGTGGCGGCGGCAACGCTCTCGACAGCAACCTTGGCTAATGGGCTGGGAGATTTCTACAAGGGCAAAACGATTACAATTACCATTCCATATGGCCCTGGTGGAACCTATGATAAATATGGATCAAGTTTTTCCAACCATTTGGGGAAGGAACTTCCAGGAAAGCCAACACTCATCATGCAGTATATGCCTGGTGCGGGTGGCTCAAGGGCGATGAATTGGTTCGCTAATATTGCTCCGAAGAATGGTTATAATTTTTTGGTGCCACTCGATAATTCTATTGTTAATCAGCTGCTTCGTCCAAAAAAAATGAAGTATAACGCGAATGATTTTACGTGGTTAGGATCATCCAACCAGACTAACTCTGTTATTTGTATCAGAAGTGATAGTGGAGTTAAAAAGGTGGCCGATATGAAGAGAATTAAAACAGTCGCTTCAGTTACGGGTCCTGCTTCCAGTACATTTCTGTTTATCAGTCTTGCCTCTTATTTGCTCGATTGGAAAGTCAAAATCGTTGCGGGTTACAAGGGTTCTTCCCGTGCAATGTTTGCAGTAGAACAAGGCGAAACTCAGATGACGGCGCCTAACTGGCTTGCGTGGGGCTCAAAAGTACCTCATTGGTTCGTCGGCAAAAATCCATTTGCTAGATGCATATTGCAAAATGGTTATGAAGAAGATCCTGCTAAGGCAATGAAAGGCGTGCCAATGCTGACAGATCTCATAAAGCCAGAAGACAAACCTTTAGCCTTATTCTTGGCATCAGCTGGCCCATTGGGTCGTGGCTTGGTCCTACCGCCAGGAGCGCCAAAACGTTTGGTCGCACCCTTGCGGGCGGCTTATGACCGAATGAATAAATCTCCGAAGTTCCTCGCAGAGCTTAAGAAGCGCAAGTTGAGGTTAATTCCGACAAGTGGTGAAAATATTCAAAAAATGGTGGCTAATACCATTAAATCCGCTTCGCCGGCTGTTATAGCAAAAGCTAAGAAAATTATTTTTCGGAAGCGTTAATCCGACCTAGAAAAGAAAAAGGGCGGCCTTTGGCCGCCTTTTTTTATGTTTGTAGCTTGTTCATTGAAGGATTATCGGACTCTTTTTTAATTAGCCGTTTCATTAGGCGTCGCACCTCAAGGGCGCCAGAATCCGCGCCGACATCGATTTTGGAAATTTCGTTATTCCACCGAGCCTGCTGTGCTTCGATAATCACAATATCCTCGTTAAAGGCGAGGATTGACGCATCATAAATGGCCTCTTCCTGATCAGTCGTTAAGGCGTCGATTTTATTTGCCATTACCCAGAAATAAAGGGTCGTATTATTGGTTTCGGGCATAGCAAGGTGCAAAGTATGCCGGTTTAATAAAATATTTTCAGGATCGGCTTCCCGTCCACCTTTTCCAGTTTTCGAAGAGCCGACCTGGAGCCATACATATCCGGGTGGGGTGTATTCTATGACCTGCCAACGATCGACATTTTCGGAATACCCAGTTACGGCGACGTGCGCTGGGGCAGGTACTATGTCTTCCATAAAACGGGTTACTCGAACCCTCTGACCGTCTCGTTCGGTTTTGGCGACGGCATTTTCTGCCACACCCGAGGCACCTATCGTAGACTTATGAGCGAATGGCAAGTGCGTAACATCCATTAAGTTATCGATTAGAAGCCGGCTGTCGAAACGACCGTAGAGATGCGCGTAGCGGACACGCCAATTTGGATTTGAGGCGAATGGGAAATCATAAGGAGACTTAGTTTCGCAAAGCTCAGGGTCACCCATCCAGACATGGATAAAACCCTGTTGCTCAATGCAGGGGTAGGTGGGAACCCCTGCTCCTGGAGGTATTTGCTTCTGACTTGGAATTCGAATACAAGCCCCACTTTCATCATATTCAATGCCGTGATAACCGCATTGGATGTTATCCTTGACAACCTCACCCAATGAAAGCGGAGCCTGACGGTGAACACAGCGATCTTCAAGGATGACTACTTTTCCGTTCGACGTTTTTCGAAATAGGACAAGTGGTTGATCCAAAATGCGAGAAGCGACAGGCTTGTTGGTTACCTCGCTACTGAGCCCTGCAACATACCATTGATTCTTCAAATGACGAATTTCATTCATCCTAAAGGTCTAACTAAGATTAATTAAAAAACCAAAGAAATTTTTAAAATAACTAGATTTAAATTGATAGCCTGAATTGTTTTTTGAATAGGGTAGTCCTTAAACGTTTTGTCCTCGCTCATTGTCCCCCCGGGAACAACAACGATTTTATGACAACAGGAACAGCACCGGAAGCAATCATTACGCGGCCGATATCAATATAATCGAATTCTTGAAGAGTGATTCCATCAATTGATATAATGGGGACCTTAAGACTCATCTCTTCTAGGGCATGAGTCCCAAGGGTTTTGCCGATATCACCTTCGCAGACCAAGATCAGGGGGTGGCTATTTTTGAGGTGTTTAGCTAAGCCGGTAACGACTCCAGATAGGAAATCTTCAATGCGTTTGTAACTAGCAGAACCTAACCAATCAAAACAGATAGCGACCGGTTGCTTACCATCAGTTTGTTCGAGACGATGCAATCCATGTGCAACAGCTTTGAGGATATCTTTTTGTAAAATTTCGTTTTGATCTAATTTAAAAAATGGTTTGATAACCGGAATATTGCGGAGGGGCAGCAACGTTTCGTCAGAGACTATAATAGTTGTCCCAGTTAGCTGAATTGTATATTGCGAGGCTCCGACAACGGTCGCTCTAATGTTTTCTACGGGCGGCATTATTCGATACCCCGCTTGCTCAACCCGTCGGTAGATCGCGCGCGCTAGAAAGGGACCGAGGTCGCCAAAACTTCTTTTTTCGTAGTCATAGATATACTCTGAGACCCCGCCAGAAAACGTAAGGGCAGCTATCTCGCCACGCCTATCCATCGGTTTCAGGCGATATATAAGTTCGTCTTGAGAGGAGGGAACGCGTAGGGCAATTATTTCTTCCAGTCGAATTGCCATACACTCGGCAATTTTTTCACAATCTTTGGTTGTTATCACTTTACCTGGGGATAAGTTTAGGCCCGCTTCTCGGGCAAAAAAGTGTCCTTTTTCTTCGATTTTGGTAATGGCTTCATTCTTATCAAAAGCAATAACCCTTGCCCCAATATCGACAGCGGTAAGCCCCACAATTTTCCCGTCTGCGCAAATGGCTATTTTTGTGGTCCCCCCGCCTATATCAACGTTCATGACATTGACACCAATGTCTCTGGAGTTAACTAACGCACCGGACCCCAGGGCGGCCATGGTTGCCTCCATCTTGTCACCGGCAGAGACGGAGACGAATTTACCAGTTTCAAGGGCAAAAAGTTCGCCAATCGCGCGGGCATTTTCCTTTCTTACGGCAAGGCCAGTAAGAATTATTGCACCGGTATCAACTTCATCAGATCGGATTTGAGCAGAGCCATACTGACCAGAGATAAATTCTCCTAGCTTTTCAGAATCGATAGTTTTTTGGTCCGTGTATGGAGTAAGAAAAATATCCGAGTCATAAATTACTTCGCGTTCAACAGCCAAGAATTGGCCGTCACGCTGTTCCATTTTAAGTCGTGAGAAGACCAGATGTGATGTTGAAGAGCCAATATCTACACCGACACTAATTAGTGATGTTTTCTCAGCGGAGGCTAGGTTGCGCTGTTCTGCGAAGACAACACGCCCACCTTCTTCATCGCCATCATCCACGGTTTTGCGCGAGGCCCTTCACCTTATTGAATTCAACCGCCTGCAAAGGAGTATGTTGTATTTTTGTCATAAGATTTACGTTTTACCACATTTTGCATATTTTTCAACAGAGTTTATCGTTTTTCCATAAAATTGTTTCATATTGTAAACCAGGCAGAAACCCGCTTTTTCGCAGTATTGAGTCATTACCCTCTTC
>CAYZDH010000026.1:0-5788 GCA_964477025.1 uncultured Rhodospirillaceae bacterium
AGGGTCACTTTCACCGCATCGGCGAGAGTGTCTACGCCAGCCAACATTTTGTTGCGGGCGTCTGTATCAAATTTTACTTCTTTAGCTGCCATCGGTCCGGTCTCCTTACTCGATGATGCCCATAATATCGGATTCCTTCATAATCAGGAAATCCTTGCCGTCCACCTTAATTTCGGTGCCGGACCACTTGCCGTAAAGGACGCGATCGCCTTTTTTAACGTCAAGTGCACTAATATTTCCGTCATCTCCTCGAACACCTGGTCCGACTGAGATAACTTTACCTTCCTGTGGCTTTTCTTGGGCCGTATCGGGAAGGATCACGCCGCCTGCTGTTTTGGCTTCAGCTTCTAGGGCTTCCACCACAACGCGGTCATGCAATGGCCTAAATTTCATTTGCACGCTCCAATTAATCGTTGAAATAAGGGGGATTTACTAAATTATTAGCACTCTCCCCCGCTGAGTGCTGGTTATATAGGTACGTGATCTCGGCCTGTCAAGAACAGCAAAAATTAAAATTCTTGGATTCTTCAATGAATTTACAGAGATCTTAACGAATTTAGTGTAAACGCTCAGTTTTTCTTGCTCTTATATGGCTCCGTACCTATCTAAAGATCAAACTCAGATTTCGAGAAGAGCCATTTTAACACCTCCGATAAATAGCCATAGCCACTATGGTCAGCAAATTCCCAATGCTGTGGGTTACTGGCTGATTAGTTGTTGCCTAATGGTTGCTATAATGATCGCGCTTGGTGGAGCAACCCGTTTGACAGAAAGCGGGCTTTCTATTGTCAATTGGCAGCCAGTTACAGGTATTCTGCCCCCTTTAAACGATAAAGAGTGGGCGGCTCTGTTTACTGCATATATGCAAACTCCAGAATTTACCAAAATTAATTTTTGGATGACTATCAGCGATTTCAAATCAATTTACTGGCTGGAATATTTACATAGATTGTGGGGACGGCTCATCGGTGTAGTGTTCCTGCTACCCTATGTCTATTTTCTTTTGCGAGGTGTTCTCAAAAGCGCCCTAATTTGGCGGTTTGGGTGTCTATTCCTGCTAGGTGGTATTCAGGGTCTGCTTGGATGGTATATGGTCCGAAGTGGGCTAGTCGATGAACCATCCGTCAGCCAGTATCGCCTGGCTGGGCATCTCAGCCTTGCTTTCGTCATCTTCGGGCTTTTGTTCTGGTATTCCGTTTCTTGCTTGACCTCCCGTCCGCCGAAAAGCGGTTCCAGATGGGCGCAAGCAGGATCATTCGCCATTCTTTGCTGTGTCGGGATCACCTCAGTATGGGGCGCCTTCGTCGCTGGCCTCGATGCAGGGCGTGCCTATAATACTTTCCCTTTGATGGATGGCCAGTTGGTACCTAGAGACCTATTGTTAAGTTCACCCTGGTGGATCAATTTTTTTGAAAATACTGCTGCGGTCCAGTTTACCCATCGTGTCTTTGCCGTTGGAACAGCCATTCTCATATTTCTTTTTTGGCTGTTGGCGCACCGAATGACTCTGCCTAAAGGGGTTCGACAGGCTACCAATTTACTAATGCTTATGGCACTTTTTCAGCTAGGACTTGGAATCGCTACTTTGCTTTCTGGAGTAGCGATGGCGCTTGGAATATTTCATCAAATGGGTGCACTTGCCCTGATAACCGCAGCAATTTGGGTCCATTACCAGATTGGTGATTAAGTAAACTGTGCGCGCCCAGCCGGAATACCTGCTAAATTAATAGGTAGTTAGGTATTGGGTGAGGCCTTATCAGCGTTAGCCATTAATCAAATTTCTTGACGCGAGGGCAACACAAGAGTAGTAACGCGCTCTGTGGTGATTTGAGCCCGACTGGCTTGCGGCCACATTAAACAAACCGCTAAAAAGGTCGGAGCCCGTTGAAGCCCTGACCCAATTAGTCGGGGTTTTTTGATAAGGGCTTTGGTACTGCTTCGTTTTGTATAGCATGATAGCATGTGCCACGAGGAGGCAAATGTGACTATCGAATCAACAGAAAAAAACTGGAGGCCCCAGACCCAAGCGGTGCGGGGGGGGACAAGACGTTCAGCTTTTGATGAAACTAATGAAGCTATCTTCATGACCTCGGGTTTTGTCTACGAAAAAGCAGAAGATGCTGAGGCTGCCTTCAAAAACCAAACCGACCGATTTATTTATTCACGATATGCTAATCCTACTAACGAAATGTTTCAGGACCGCTTGTGTTTAATGGAAGGCGCTGAAGCCTGCCGCGCCACAGCGAGTGGTATGGCTGCCGTCTTTGCCTCTTTGGCTTGTCAAGTGGGTGCAGGTGATAGGGTTGTCGGTGCCCGCGCGTTATTTGGTTCTTGCCAATTTATCCTGACGGAAATATTACCTCGCTACGGTGTCGAGGTTATTATAGTTGATGGTAGTGACCTTGATCAGTGGGAAAGTGCCCTTAGCAAACCAACTAAAGCCGTATTTTTCGAAACACCATCCAATCCAGGTTTAGAAATTATTGATGTTCGAACCATATGCGAAATGTCACATCGCTCGGGTGCAAAGGTAGTTGTTGACAACGTCTTTGCCACACCAGTTCTGCAACACCCGCTTGAGCTGGGCGCCGACATTGTTGTTTACTCTACAACTAAACATATCGATGGACAGGGTCGTACGATGGGCGGCGCTATTCTTGCGTCCGAGGATTGGATTAATGAGACACTCAGCCCATTTTATCGCCATACAGGCCCGTCGATGAGCCCTTTCAATGCATGGGTTCTCTTGAAAGCATTAGAAACGCTAGAAATGCGTGTCCAGAAAAATTGTGAAAACGCCTCGGAAATTGCAAATTTTCTAATAGATCAGAAAAAGCCTACCCGTGTTCTTTATCCGGGGCTCCCTTCTCATCCGCAGCATGAACTAGCGAAAGCTCAGATGTCGGATTTTGGCACAGTGGTCTGTCTCGACCTTGATGGACAAAAAGAGAAAGCCTTCAGTTTCATGAACGCTCTCAAACTGATCGATATTTCCAATAATCTCGGTGACGCAAAGAGCCTCACTACCCACCCTGCTACGACAACACATCAGAGAATCTCAGATGAAGAACGATCAAAGTTAGGAATAACAGACGGTTTTATCCGCCTTTCAATCGGACTAGAAGATGTTGAGGACTTGAAAGAAGATATTGCCCAAGCATTATCAAAGGTGTAACCGAACGCTCTGGTAACAAGATATATTGGTAGCAGTTTAATTATTCGCTGTCGGGAGACACAAAATGTATGAAGCAACGACGCGCCGTATACGCGTTTCTGTTGAACCGGTTTTTTTGGATGAACAATCAGCCCCGGATGAAGATCATTACGTCTGGGCGTATCAGGTCAAGATTGAAAATGATGGTATTGAGCCAGTTCAGCTCCTAAACCGACACTGGCAGATTAGCGACGCGCGCGGTCAACTGCAGGAAGTCAAAGGCGAGGGTGTCGTCGGCGAACAACCAATGCTGAAACCGGGCGAAGTATTTGAGTATACTAGTGGTACACCACTGGCAACGCCATCCGGTATAATGTTCGGGTCTTACGAAATGGAGACCAAGACTGGGGAGAGATTTAGTATCAAAATTCCAGCTTTTTCACTCGACAGCCCGTATCAAGCTAGGCAGTTAAATTAAGATAAAAGCATTTTGCCTCTTTTAAACTTCAGAATAGGCGATAATAGAAATTAACGACAAAAGGATCGACATTGTGGAATCTTTAAAAAGTGCATCACACTACACCCCCGTGGAGGTAATCAATAAGCCGACACAAAAGGAAGCGGAGGAAGCTGTTCGTACCTTACTTCGCTGGGCCGGCGACAACCCATCACGAGAGGGGCTCCTAGATACTCCTAAGCGAGTAACCAAAGCCTTTGGGGAATGGTTTGCAGGCTATGACATCGACCCCACAGAAATACTGGCGCGCACCTTTGAAGAAGTTGAGGGGTACGACGAGATGGTCGTCCTCCGTAACGTGCGATTTGAATCACACTGCGAGCATCATCTTGCACCCATCATGGGGAAAGCCCATGTTGCATATCTGCCAGACCGGCGGGTTGTGGGTATAAGCAAACTCGCGCGGCTGGTGGATGCCTATGGCAAGCGGCTTCAAATACAGGAAAAAATGACGGCTCAAATCGCCAAAACACTCAATGATGTTCTTCAACCCAAAGGAGTTGGTGTCGTTATCGAAGCCTCTCATGGCTGCATGACAACGCGCGGAATTCACAAAACTGGCCTGACAATGGTCACTAGTCAAATGATCGGCGCCTTTCGTGAACAATCGTCAACACGACGAGAATTCCTCTCCGCTATCGGCAATCCGACATCTGGCTCAGGCCATATAGATTGACCTCTTTGGCCTGTAGGCCTGCGGGGACGTCCCACGATGATCGACTTTAGACCAGCTCTATTTGTAATTGGTATTTTACTTACTACCATTGCTATAGCGATGCTTGCCCCGTTCGCCGTAGACATAGTGAACGGTCATCCCGACTGGGAAGTCTTTGCTAGTGCTGGAACGCTTACGCTTTTTGTTGGTGGGGTTCTAGTACTCACCACTCAGGCACCTATCCGCAAACTTTCTATCCGTCAGGCGTTTATACTCACAGGGGCCAGCTGGTTAGCAATCACTATGTTTGCTGCTCTACCGTTTGTGTTTTCTGAGGTCAAATTAAGTTATACAGATGCCTTTTTTGAAGCAATGTCCGGAATCACGACAACCGGTTCTACAGTGATGACAAACCTCGACAATGCGCCAAAAGGTATTTTGCTATGGCGCGCATTACTCCAATGGCTTGGAGGTATTGGAATTATTGTAATGGCGATCGCCATTTTGCCAATGTTGCGCGTGGGAGGTATGCAACTCTTTAAAGTCGAGGCATTTGAAACACATGAAAAAGCTCTGCCTCGCGCCGGTCAAATAGCAGCCTGGATTACTTTCGTTTATATCGGGTTAACTGCAATTTGGTCTATAGGCCTTTGGCTTTTGGATATGGACAGCTTTCCCGCCGTAGTCCACGCAATGACCACTATCGCAACAGGCGGCTATTCATCATCCGATCAATCTATTGGGGCGTTCAGGAGTACCCCAATCGAAATTTTTATTACTATCGGCATGCTGGTCGGGGCCATGCCATTTTTACTTTATCTCCGAATGATACGTGAGGGGTCCTTCGCACTTGCCCGAGATCCCCAGGTACGATGTTTCTTAGCGATCGCCGCTATTGCTTCCATTGCCGTTATTTGGTGGCTTTGGGCATCGCGTGACATGCAATTCAATCAAGCTGCTATCACTGGGGCATTTAATACAATTTCTATCATGACCGGAACCGGCTACACCTCAGCCAACTATCAGGACTGGGGCGCTTTTCCGATTGTTATTTTATTTTTGCTTATGTTTATTGGGGGCTGCGCGGGTGCAACCGCTTGCGGCATCAAAATCTTTAGGTTTCAAGTTTTATTTTCAGCCGTCCATTCACAATTTCAGCGCCTACTCCAACCTCATGGCGTTTTCGTCCCACATTATAACCACCGGCCGATTGCGGACGATGTTGTCCAGTCTGTAATGCATTTCTTCTTCTTATTTATCGGGACCTTTGCGCTTGTGGCATTGGCTTTGGGGGCTTTAGGTCTCGATTATATGACCGCAATCACTGGCGCTGCGACAGCTATCTGCAACGTGGGGCCAGCGATGGGGCCAATAATCGGCCCTTCAGGAAATTTTGCACCCCTTCCTGATGCAGCTAAATGGGTTCTTGCGGCAGGTATGATATTAGGACGTCTAGAACTCT
>CAYZDH010000026.1:5798-21508 GCA_964477025.1 uncultured Rhodospirillaceae bacterium
TCTTCGGGGCCATAACTCGCCCTTCCTGTAAATTTTGCCCCCCTTCCTGAGCCTGCTAAATGGGTTTTGGCTGCTGGTTGATATTAGGACGTCTAGAACTCTTTACTGTCCTCATCCTTTTTATACCGTCGTTCTGGCGGCGTTAACGGAGCCAACGACTGAAGTGGTGGCGAACCTGCTTTTCGAGAGAACCATTTAAATCGTTCATCATAGCCTCTATCATATGGAACCAAACCTGCTCGCGCTCCGCTAACGACAAATCCTCCGACACCGTCTGCGATCGTTTGGCTTCAGACGAAACAGTGCCTAACAAATTACCACGGGAGTCTAAGATATCAATCTTCAGGGCGAGCGTTGCATCGTATCTCTCTGACTGATCATTGGTGAAAGCGCCACGAATTCCACTACTTCTTTTTAACGGGACTTCTACAACGCTAGCTTTTGTAACTGTCGCTTGGATCACATCCGAGCCGCCTATAGCGGAAAGTCGATCCCTTGGCCAATTGCTGGCAACTATTGCGGGGGAGACTGGAAATTCAGCTTCTACATTTGGTTTTCTTGTCGACGGTTGGTATTTATTAATGATCTCTATCCCTGCCACCGCAAGCGAAATAGCGGGTAAATGGGTATACCGCAAATCCGAGAATTGTTTTGGCTCAACCACCGTCTCACAGGCGCTGACGAGGCCCATAATTACGAAAGCAGTGAACCATTTTTTAAAATTTCTCACGACACACCCCGTATTAATCAAGTTGGTTTTTTGTTAACCACAGGTACACACGTTAAAAATGGCATCAATATTAGTAGTGTCAAACCTGTAATTGACATTGCAAAATTCGCACGTAACCACAACATCATCACCAATTTTCATAGACTCCACCTCCTCCCGGGGAAATGAAACTAATACATTTTGAACCCGTTCTCGAGAACAGCGGCATTTCATAATCAAAGAAGAGGGGTCGAAAACGCGAACGCCATCTTCTGAGAACAGCCGAAACAGTAAATCGTGCGGATGTAAGCTGACTTCCAGCATTTCATCATTGGTACAGCTACCCAGAAAAACAATCGCGCGCCGCCAAGCATCTTCAAATTCAGAGTCTGTTGCTTCTCCATCTATCTGCTGAAACCCCGAGAAAGAGGACTTCTGAACCATAATACCTCCACCACGCCAGGTACTTCCCTCGACACCTTCGACGTTCTCAACAAAAACCTTGAGTGCCGCGTCAAGTTGTGCCGATTGACGGAGGTAGACGTGGGCACACTCAGCAAGCGTGGGGCCTTCAAGGGCAACAACACCTTGGTATGGCTGGGTGTCTGAGCCTTGATCAACGGTCAATGCAAAATACCCATTACCTAATAATCGAGGAACCTGCTGCTGGGGCACCCCGCTGCCATTTTTGGAAACCAAGCTAAGTTTTTCATCATTGAATTTTGCGTAACCCCGCATATGGCCTTCAGTCGTCACGTCCACCAAAAGCATATTGATAGGTCCATCACCCTTAACCTGAATGGAGAGTACTCCATCAAATTTTAACGTACCGGACATTAATGCAGCGATGACCTGCAATTCCCCTAAGAGGCCAGCAACTTCAGCTGGATAATCGTGGGCTGTGAGGATCTGATCCAAAGAATCGCCCAATCTCACCATTCGCCCTTGTGCTGCATGGTTTTCAATTTCAAACGGCTGAAGGACGTTATCAGCTGCGGTAATCCTATTCACCCTAGGCACCAAACAAGAATACCCTTCTGGGCATGTAGCCGATTTTCTGCCTCGTCCCATACAACAGATTGTGTGCCTTCAAGAACTTCGGAAGTAACCTCCTCACCGCGGTGAGCTGGAAGGCAATGCATGAAGATAGCGTCTGAAGATGCCTGACCCATGATCGTTTCGTTTACTCGATAAGGTTCTAATAATTTTTGGCGACGTTCGCCGGGTTGATCCCCCATCGAGACCCAAGTGTCGGTCACAACACAATCAGCGCCAGCGACCGCTTCGAGGGGGTCTTGCGTCTCCGTGAGCTTGATTCCCGCTGCTGTTGCCTTCTGCACCTCTATTCGTGGAATAGATAATTCGGCAGGGTAGGCGAGGCTCAATTCGAAATTAAATTTCGTCGCGGCATGCAGCCAGGTCACAGCCATATTATTACCATCACCGACCCAGGCAATTTTGCGTCCTTCGATAGATCCGCGATGTTCTTCAAAGGTCATTACATCGGCCATAAGCTGGCATGGGTGCGACCGATCTGTTAGCGCATTGATTACTGGTACCGAGGAGTGCGATGCAAGTTCTTGCATTTTTTCAGGAAGATTGGTCCGCAGCATTATCGCATCGACATAACGACTAAGAACACGCGCGGTATCAGCAATCGTCTCCCCGCGCCCAATTTGCATGTCATCATGATTTAATACAATTGTTTTACCGCCCAGCTGTTTCATGCCTACCTCGAAGGATACCCGAGTTCTGGTCGATGGTTTTTCAAAAATCATCGCCAACGTCTTGCCTGCAAGCGGCGAAGCTTCTCCGATACCATCTTTAAAACCGAGGCCAAGGTCGATCATCTGCCTCAAATCGCCTGTCTCAAGGATATCGAGATCAAGAAAATGTTTGATATTAGTCATTCTTGTAATTTGCTCCACGCCCGGCCCATCATTTCAACGCATTCAGAAATATGTTTTTCATCTATGATAAGTGGAGGTAACAATCTCATTACATTATCTCCAGCTGGAACGGTAAGAAGACCTTCTTCACGGCAAGCTGTTACAAAATCGCCAACGGGGCAGATACACTTAAGCCCAATCATCATCCCAGCACCCCGAACATCTTCGAAGACACCCTGATGCTCATCTGAAAATTTTTCCATGCTAGTAAAAAGTAGTTCGCCAATTTCACAGACACCGGCGAGAAAACCATCTTCCTGAAGGGTGTCAATAACAGAATTAGCCACAGCCATTGCCAGTGGATTACCACCAAACGTGCTGCCATGGGTTCCGGGAGTAATCCCGACGGCAGCTTTTCCCGATGCGAGACAGGCGCCAACAGGAAAACCGCCGCCTAATCCCTTTGCAAGTGACATGACATCAGGCTCTACGCCAAAATTCTCGTAAGCGAATAGCTTTCCTGCGCGGCCTATACCTGTCTGAACCTCATCGAAGATCAGCAAAAGCTCAAAGTCATCGCAAGCTTCACGTAAACCTTTTAGAAACTCCGCATTCGAAGGCCTAATGCCCCCCTCCCCCTGAATAGGCTCAACGATAATCCCCGCGGACTCATCCGTAATTGCGCTCCGGAGCTCATTCAAATTATCAAAAGGGACCTGATCGAAAACATCAGGCATAGGGCCAAATCCTGCAACATGTGCAGCGTTCTTAGCGGCAGCAATGGTAGAGAGAGTTCTGCCATGGAAGCTACCGTCAAATGAAATGATTCTATAACGCTCAGGGTGTCCGGTTTCTGCCTGGAATTTTCTTACAATTTTTATGCTAGCCTCAACTGCTTCGGCGCCTGAATTACAAAAAAAGGCGCTATCGGCAAAGCTGGCACCAACTAATTTCCGCGCCAACTCCTCCTGCTCTGGAACTCGATAGAGATTAGAAACATGCCAAAGCTTACCGCCTTGTTCAGTTAGCGTCTCTACAAGCCGTGGGTGATTGTGACCAAGTACATTAACCGCAATCCCTGTGGCAAAGTCGAGGTAACGTTTTCCATCCGTCGAAAATAAATGAGCTCCTTCACCCCGTTCAAAGGCAATGTCGGCCCGTCCATAGCTTGGCATAATTTCAGGTATCACTGCTTTTCTCCCGCGATTTTCTAAACAGCGTAAAAACGTCTCGAAGGTGGGGAGAAGTAGGCTTTGGGTATACTAATGTCAACGTTTGGGGGGGTGGTGCTATGCTTTTTAAATCCATAGATTAGCGCCCTAGCTTTTTAACTTATAACCGATTGCAACAAGGTAATAGCACACGAGCCACAGAAAAATATTGAGCCCTAGCAGGACCAAGACCCCAAGGGTTAGAGATGCATCGGCATAACCAATAAAGCCGTAACGAAAACCGTCTATCATATAAAAGAAAGGATTTGCCATAGCGACATTTTGCCAAATGTCGGGCAACCTTTCGATCGAATAAAACGTCCCAGACAGGAAAGAGAGTGGCGTGATTATAAAATTGCTGATGGAAGCTTGATGATCAAATTTCTCCGCTATTATGCCGGTCAGCAGGCCCAACATAGATAAAATTGAAGATGCTGCTATCCCATAAAATAAAATGAACCAGAAATTATAGATTTGCAGCGGCACAAAAATCCATATCGCTAGCCCCACACAAATAGCGACGAGTACGCCGCGCGCAACACCACCCGTCACAAACCCAATGATAAACTCGCCTGGTGATAGAGGGGGCATCAGCATATCGACGATATTGCCCTGAATTTTAGAGATCATTACCGAACTAACAGTATTAGCATAAGAGTTTTGGATAATTGCCATGATGATGAGACCAGGCGCCAAAAACTCCACAAACGGAATACCCGCACTCACCTGAACGTTGCGTCCTAGCGCCAAAGTAAAAATTGCCAGAAACATTAGCGTCGTGGCGGCAGGCGCCATAAGCGTCTGCAGACCGACCTTGAAAAAACGGTGAATTTCCTTCGTGATATGGGTTCGTACCCCGAGCCAATTTAAAGCTCCAATATCGCGAGGGGGCGTTACACTCATTTTTGATTTCACCTAATTAGTCACCATCCGGCACATCTGGGCCGCCAGTTTCAGTTTTAAGAGTCGATTTAGACCGTCTTTGCAAAGAAGCCTCATCTTGATATTCCTGCTTTTTCTGCTGTTCCTGCTGATAAGCAGCCTGATCTATAGTCGCTATCCGCGCAGGTGGGGCATTTCCTGAAAGATCTTCACCAAAATAAATCGTGCGGTGCGGAAATGGAATTTCTATGCCGAGTTCATCGAATCGGATTTTTATTCGGCGATTAAATTCTCGTCCAATACTCCATTGCTTTACCGGTACCGTTTTTATGCGTGCTTTAATATTAACCGCATTGTCACCAAAACTATCGACACCAAGAATTTCGAGCGGTTCAAGAATAAATGGTTTGTACCTCTCGTCTTGCAGAAACTCCTCACCTAGCTCCCGCAAAACATCAACCACATGATCTGTATCTTCCCGATAGGCAACGCCGACATTAAATACATAGCGGGAGAAACCCTTCGTCATATTTTCAATAGTAGTTACCGCACTAAAAGGCACAACATGCACCGTACCGCCGACGTCGCGAAGTTGGATAGTACGCAAGGTCAATTTCTCAACGGTTCCCGCATGATCACCAAACTTAACTACGTCACCGACTGAGATGTGATCCTCAACCAAAATGAAAAGGCCTGTGATAATATCCTTCACCAACGTCTGGGCTCCAAATCCAATTGCGATCCCTATCACGCCGGCACCGGCGAGTAAGGGGCCAATATCTAGCCCAAGTTCAGAAAGTGTTACCATCACAACCAGTGTCACCAGGAGTACTAACATTGCTGTTCGGAGAAGCGGCAATATAGTGAGTGAACGCGCAGAAACATCGCCCTCGCCGCGCGATAGGTAACGCTCGACGACCGCACTGGTAATTTCCCAAATTATGATTGCGATGACCAACAACAAAGCAATTGTAATAAGGCTTCCCGTGACCCGCTGGCCAAATGGCGTTCGCAACCAATCAAAAGCATCAAAGCCCCAGGCCTCGAGGATAGTAATCCCTGCAAAAATATTGACGACGATGGATGTTAATTTCTCGAGAATCGGCTGGTATCTACTAGCGCGTGCTTCGAGTGTAGGGTAGCGCTGTTTAACCTCTGGTCTAAGAGAAAATATCCGTCGAGAAGTACGATTGATCACGGTCCGAACTAGCTGCGACACGACAAGGATAAAGACGGTAATAACCGTCGCCTGCAATAATTTACTGAAGCCATCTTCAAGAGCAAGCGCCCAAACCGTATACAGCGCAAATACATAAATTAAGGCTGGCACATGCCATATATCCGCGAGTTTTATACGAATAGGTGACGCGGTCCCGGCGTTTAAATCCGTCCCACGCAACCAACTTGCCACCAAATTCCGATTCTGCAGGATAAAAACAACAAGAAGTAACGCGATGAATAAACCAATTATTTTCAGAAAGGTTTCAGCGCCCTCATTCGGCAAGCCAAGAAATTGTGATATTTGAACCAGGGCGTAGCCGTATACGGTCACTTCAGTCAAACGTCTGGTCCAAATAAAAAGATAATTAGCATCAACATCTTTAATTGGAACAAGCCGAAGCGAGCCAGCGACAGGGGCTAAAATCATTCGTGCTAATGCCATTGCCAATCGGACAATTACGTTTGCGATTATCAAAGCAACGATAACTTCTTGGCTCACTACACCAGGACTTACCATCAGCAATGTGACATAACTGCCGGCAACGAACCCTATAATTGGCAGAATATCGAGAGCCGTTCTGGCTAACAGTGCGGATACTTGAACCCACAAACTGTCAATTTCCTTTGTTTCAAGAACACGCCTTGGCCGCGCCAAAACCATCCTCACACCGCGCTCAATCAAAAATCCAGCCACGATGGACAAGACAACTTTCCAAATAACCTCAATCCAGCTAGCACGGCGCTTGGGATCTAAAATCTGTTTTGATGCCCAACTGAAAAAATTGGGCAAATCTAAAATAGTGCGGGTCCCCGCAACAATCTCAGTGCTGAGCTGTTCCATTCGCCCCGAAAAAAATTCAATCGCACGTACCCCTATACCGGGAGGCCCCACTTTTTCAGATGGGGTTCTAGAATTAGCTGCGAGTAATACCTCTAGCTGGCCAATCAGCTTCCTTCTTTCAGCATCATCCTCCAGCGTCTTAATAAGCGATTTAAGTTCATTTGCATTCTCAGCCGAAACCGCCTCGACAGAGGGAGTCATAATTGTTTGGGAAATCGCTACCCCACTAACGCTCAGCCAAATACCGAGAAAAGTGAGTAGGAAATAAGAAGGAATGTTGCGTTTCATAGTTTGATCATTCTGTTGTAACAACGATAACCCATCGCCAGTAGGTCATACCATATAATTTTCATACAAAGGGAATACTATTGGTTGATTTTGGATGCCTAACTTAAAGATGGCCTGAAATTCTCACGAGACATTGTTGCCATCAACACCTTCCGGTATGATCCAATATGTCAATTTCCGGTCTGAAGGGAAAAAGAAATGGGCGAATTTGCAGTTGGGCAATCCGTACCCCGAGAGGAGGACCCGAGACTGCTGACCGGCGGTGGTGAGTTTCTAGACGATATAAATTTACGCGATCAAGCATGGGCCTATGTCCTTCGGTCGCCCCACGCGATGGCCAATATTTTGTCAATCGACACAGCTGCAGCGGAAGCCGCACCCGGTGTTTTGAGGGTGCTCACTGGTGAAGACTGGGATAAAGAGAATTACGGTGGGTTGCCCTGCGAAGACGCTAATAAAAAGAAAAAAGATGGTTCGCCCATGTACCACCCTGAGCACCCGCCTTTGGTAAAGGATCGGGTTCGGCTTGTCGGGGATTGTGTTGCATTCGTCGTTGCCGAAACTATAGCGCAAGCGCGTGATGCTGCAGAACTTATTGATGTTGAATACGAAACTCTAACAGCAGTAACAGACGTTGGTAGCGCAGTCGCTGAGGGTGCACCCGCTGTTTGGCCAGAATGCCAGGATAATATTTCATTTTTTGAGGAAAAGGGTGATGCTTCGGCCGTCGACGCTGCATTTGAAAAAGCCGAACATATTGTTCAACAAAAAATGGTGGTTAATCGGGTTACCGCCGTCGCTATGGAACCTCGCGGCTGCGTCGGAGCTTATGATGAGCGCCGCAGTCGCTACACCCTTTATACGGGCCTACAGAATCCACACCCACTGCGTTATCAGTTAGCACGAGAAATTTTCAATATTCCGGAAACTGATATTCGGGTTATCCCCGGAGATGTTGGTGGCAGCTTCGGCATGCGCGGCGGCACTTACAATGAACTACCTCTTGTACTATGGGCATCACGTTTGGTGAAACGTCCTGTCAAATGGCGGTGCGACCGGTCCGAAGGCTTCATGTCTGATACTCACGCACGGGACAACATCACCGATATAGCTTTGGCATTGGACAAGAAAGGTAACTTTCTCGGCCTAAAAGTGAAGACCATTGCCAGCATGGGTGCATATTTATCGATACGTGGCCCGCGCCCACCAACTAATAATCTTGGAACCCTTGCAGGTATTTATAAAACCCCCGCCGTACATGTTGAGGTAACTGGTGTCTTTACCAACAACTGTGAGACTAATCCCTATCGTGGTGCTGGTGCACCAGAAGCAGCCTATGTCGGGGAACGTCTTGTTGATTTAGCAGCCCGAGAACTAGGTATGGACCCAGCTGAAATAAGACAAAAGAATAGCGTTACACCTGACCAAATGCCTTGGACCAACGCGCTTGGCTTCACATATGATTGTGGTGATTTTCCTGGGAACATGGAGAAGGCTCTAAAAGCTATCGATTACGATGCCTTCGAAACTCGTCGGTCGGAAGCTGCAGAGAAGGGCTTATTGCGAGGCCTAGGTATCTCCAATACGGTAAAGAAAACATCATCGCCTAATTTAGAATCAAGCAGTATCCGGTTTGACCCTTCGGGTACAGTTACACTAATTATGGGAACAATCAGTCACGGCCAAGGACACGAGACAGTCTTTAAGCAGATCGTTTGTGATCGGTTGGGGCTCAATCCTTCAACTATCCGATATGTACAGGGAGACACCGATATAGTCACCTATGGTCGGGGAACCTTCAATTCCCGTTCGATGTCGATTGGCGGCTCAGCGGTCTCACTAGCCTGTGACAAAACGATCGAAAAGGCGACAACAATAGCCGCACACGTCCTAGAGGCTGCTGAAGCCGACCTTAAGTTCGATGATGGCGTCTTCACTGTTGTGGGTACTGACAAATTCATGACAATCCTTGAAGTCGCTGAAACTGCATTTAGTGCTGCAGCACTCCCCGCAGAAATAGAGCCCGGCCTAAATGAAACTGGAACCTTCACACCACAGTATTGGAACTGGCCAACCGGCGTTCAGATATGCGAGCTTGAGGTTGATCCTGACACCGGTTCTACCAATATCCTTAATTTCATATGCGTCGACGATGTCGGCACCGTGGTCAACCCCCTGTTGCTCAAAGCACAAATGCATGGAGGCATTTTGCAGGGAGTAGGCCAGGCACTCATGGAAGACATAGTCTATGATAACTCGGGCCAGCTGATATCAGGCTCTCTGATGGATTATTGCGTGCCAAGAGCGGATGGAATTTGTTTTATGGATATCATCAGCGCCCCAATTCCTACCGCATCAAATCTTATTGGTGCGAAGGGTGGTGGCGAGTCAGGACCCACAGGCGCATTACCTGCAACTATCAATGCAGTCGTGGACGCCCTCAAGCCACTAGGTATAAATCATATTGATATGCCTGCGACACCACATAGAATTTGGCAAACAATTCAAAAATCTAAAGCAGCACAGGCCACGTAAACGGCTCAAAAATAACAAAAATTTATAGGGAGAAACAAATGTCTGATCCATCTATTTCGGGTAAAGTCTGCGTTGTTACCGGCGGTAGCCGTGGTCTAGGCAGAGCCATGACTATTTCACTCTGCGCCGCGGGTGCCAGGGTAGTCGCGCCCAGCCATATTGCAGCTGACATACCAATCATCGAAGCAGATGTTGCTGACGTTATCGGTAATAGCGGCGGAGATGTATATGCTATTGCTGCAGATTTACGTAACTCTGATGAATGCAAAAACATTGTTGAGGCAACAATTGAACGGTTTGGTCAAATTAACATGGTGATAAACAATGCTGGCCTTGGAATGCGACCATTCAGTGAGAACTTTATGACTGAGCGGACTAAGTTTTGGGAAGCAGATATAACTCAGGTTCAAGCGACATTTGATACAAACACAATGGGTCCATTCCATATGGCAGCCTACTCAATCCCTCATATGCTGAAACAGGGCTGGGGAAGGATTGTTAATGTCACTACGAGTATTGGCACCATGCAGCGTAACGGTTTTTTTCCCTACGGCCCTTCTAAAACGGCTCTAGAAGCCTCAACGCGAATATGGGCGGAGGATCTTGCTGGAACGGGCATAACCTCGAATGTTTTAATCCCAGGCCGCGCCGCCAATACTGATATAATGCCAACGGAATGGCGCGTATCTGGTACTCACCATTCAGGCAGCAAACCAGTCAACCCCAAAGTAATGGGCCCGCCTATTTTATGGCTAGCATCAAGTGCTTCGGATGATTTTACCGGCAAGAGATTTGAAGCCGACAAGTGGGATACTGCCATTGACCCCACAAAGGCCGCCGAAGCTCAAATGGTTCCAGCTGGCTTTGAACTTCGGAGCTCTGAATAAGTTTGGATGAGCGGAGGAAAGCGAGTAGGGTTTAGTTAATTAAGAATGGAATATTTATCTCGCCTTTCTGACTAAAATTCAAAACAGACATGGACAAAGCACAAATTTATTCCGTTTTAGAGAATTCCAATCCAGGAGTGGAAAATGGGTGAATTTGGCATTGGACAACCAGTTCCACGCACAGAAGATCCAAGACTGCTGCAAGGCCGTGGGCAGTATGGGGATGATTTTATTTTAGCGAACCAGTGCTATGGATTTTTCCTTCGGTCACCACACGCAAATGCCAAAATTCTCTCTTTCGAAGATTCTGCAGCCAAATTAGCGCCTGGTGTAAATTTAATTTTAACGGGTAAAGATTGGGAGAACGCAGGCTTTTCGCCTTTCCCGGTCGCCGTACCACGGCAGAAACGCGACGGGTCGCCGATGTTCACGGCTCCGCGCAAAGCACTCTCCAACGACCGGGTCCGTTTAGTTGGTGACGAAGTCGCTTTCATTGTTGCCGAAAGCTATTCTCAGGCCAAAGATGCTGCAGAACTTATTGAAGTTGATTATGAGATCCTGCCCTCTGTTACTGCGACCAAGGATGCCATAAAGGAAAGTGCTCCGGCAATTTGGGATGAATGTCCTGACAACGAATGTTTTTTTTATGAACTCGGGGATAAAACTGCTGTGGAAACTGCACTAGCAGCAGCTGACCATAAAACCCAAATCAGCTATCACATTAATCGTATCTCTGCGAACGCAATGGAGCCTCGAATCTCGATTGGTGATTATGATCGTAGGCTCGACCGGTACACCCTGCATACAAGCACACAAAGTGTTCACGGCATCCGTGATCATGTGGCAAGCATAATGAATTTACCACCCTCCAAAGTGAGGGTTATTTCGGGGGATGTCGGAGGCGCATTCGGCATGAAAGGTGATATTTATCACGATCAGGTTTTAGTTTTGTGGGCTTCAAAACTACTTGAACGGCCCGTCAAATGGACAGCGGACCGAACAGAGTCCCTAATGTCAGATACCCACGCGCGTGATAATAACGTGAAAGTTGAACTCGCACTGGACAACGACGGACATTTTTTAGCCCTACGTGTCGACACCACCGCCAACCTGGGAGCCTACCTCGGTTCAATGACACCGCATTCACCAACCAATAATCTTGGCGGCTTAGCTGGGGTTTATACTACTCCATCCATTTATACAGCAGTAACAGGAGTATTTACCAACACGAACTGGGTAGGGCCCTATCGCGGCGCTGGACGTCCCGAAGCGAGCCTTGCAATCGAGAAGGTAATAGACACCGCCGCCATTGAGATGGGGTTTGATCGCGTTGAATTAAGACGTTTAAATCTGATCCCTCCAGATGCGATACCGTATCAAACTGGTCTAATTTTCAACTATGACTCCGGTAATTTCCCCGATGTATTAGATAAAGCCGTTAAACTCTCTGACTATGATAATTTCGAAGAACGACGCGCAGAGTCGGCGGCACGCGGGCAACTTCGCGGTATAGGGATTGCCTTTGCGATAGAACAATCTGCAGCGCCAATTGAAGAAACTGCAGAAATTCGTTTCGATGGATCTGGCCATTGCACAATTTTGATGGGAACACTCGCCCAAGGCCAAGGCCATGATGTGACCTTTAAGCAGCTGATAAATGAAATGCTTGGCGTTGAACTTAACAATATCACCTTACTGCAAGGTGATACAGATGTTGTCGCTCATGGTCGTGGCACCTTTGGTTCCCGATCAGCTGGCAATGGCGGAGCAGCTTTGCAAATAGCGAGTGATCGAATTATTGAACACGGGAAGAAAATAGCTTCCCATATGTTGGAAGCTGCTGATACCGATATTATTTTCAAAGAGGGTAATTTCTCAGTAATGGGTACAGACCATTCCGTGAGAATTGAAGAAGTAGCTCAAACAGCATACGCTTTGATGGTCTTGCCGCCCGACATTGAACCAACGTTAGTTGCCTTTGCCGCCTTTAAACCAAAGGCCCCAACATTCCCCAATGGTTGCCATTTCTGCGAGTTGGAGATTGATCCTGAGACTGGAAATACTGAAGTTTTGTCGTACGTGGTCGTCGACGATGTAGGAACGGTCATCAACCCTTTACTTCTCAAAGGCCAAATACATGGTGGCGTTAGTCAGGGGCTTGGTCAGGCATTGTGTGAAGATTTAAACTATGACCCAGAAAGTGGTCAGCTTTTATCAGCTTCTTTTTTAGATTACTGCATGCCTCGTGCCGATGATATGTCTTCAATTAATGTGATTGCGGCTGGAACAGCCTCGCCGACCAACCCTCTCGGGATCAAGGGTGCTGGTGAGGCGGGCTGTGTAGGAGCACTCCCCTGTATTCAAAGCGCTTTAATCGACGCATTGAAACCCTATGGGGTTAAGGACGTGCCAATGCCGGCTACACCCCACAAACTTTGGAAGCTAATTCAGGAAAACTCTAGTGAGACCAGTGAATAGAAAGGTCCTCTGGTTAAAAATCAAGAGCGCAGGTTCTAAACCCAGCAATGACGTCGCGTCGGTCACAGGTATAAAAATTCCGGAACGTATTCCAAACAGTCCGATTTCTGGTTGCCCAACAACCGCCGCGTAAGACCGCGTGCTGCCCATCGAACCAAGGCTTTGAGTAGTCCGCGTAAGGGTCCGGCACAAAGCCTTCAAAGCCCAGGAAGACAGACTGGGTCCATTCCCAAACATTACCCATCATCTGCCGACAGCCATAGGCGCTATCGCCCTGAGGAAATGCTCCAACATCAACTGGTCTTCCGTAATAGCCGTCAAGATTTGCGTGATTGCGTGTAGCTATTTCGTTACCCCACGGATATCTATTCTCGTGTCCTTTAAGCTTGTCACTATCCGCCTGGGGAATACGTGATGCAGCTACTTCCCACTCCCCCTCCCAAGGCAGTCGACGTGCAGCCCATTTGCACCAGGCCATTGCTTCGAACCAATTAACGTACACGACAGGCGCGTGCGGCTGCAAAACCTCGATCTTGTCGAAATATTTTGTATGCCAGTCGCCGTCAATTTTCTTCCAGTGAAAGGGTTGCTCTGCTCCGACTTTACTGCGCCACTGCCAGCCTGCACCTGTCCAAAGTTCTTCCCTCTGGTAACCGCGGGCGTCTACAAATTCGGCAAATTCCTTATTCGTTACTGGCGCCTTTGAAATCGAGAAGGGCTTGACTTCGTAGCCCTGGCCCCATTTCTCATTATCCATAAAGAATGGAGCATTTGGTCTGGAGCCGAGCATATGAACTCCACCTGGAACTTCTACATCTCCAGGATACGGACCAGCCCCCTCAATCGACACTGGTACACTTTCAACAAATGGGGGGCGCGGATAGCCGAGAGTTTGTCTCGTATATGTTAACGCCTCACCATGCATATCTTCATGAAAGGCTGTGAGTTGCATAAAATAAGAATTTTCAGCAGAAGCACGTTTATCCGAACCCAGACGCTCAAGAATTAAATCTCGAATCGTTTCACGATATTTAATCGTCGTCTCCAGATCAGGCAAATTAAGATCCCAGCGCGTTTTTTGGGCAACCGCCGTGGAGTCATATAGTGTGTCCCCACAATCTAAAACCGGTGCCCGGTTTTCACGATCCCGCAAAATAAATTTTTCATAAAACCAAGCAATATGACCAATACTCCACAAAGTAGGGTTTACAATGCTGAGTTTCGGGCCCATCAGCTGTTCCTCATCTAGCCCTTCGATTAAGTCGATCGTTCGTGCATCTGCATCACAAATAATTTTTTCGAGATATTTATTGGAAACTTGTTGTACTTTTGGAAAGTCTGTCATTTCTTAGTCTCGTTTGTTTCCCTTCATATAAAATAATCCTTCCGGACACAATTCGAAAAAATATCTTCCCTTTCTTAACCCTTGGATGGACGCTAGGCGACAGCTATGAGATAAGGTCTTTGAAATCTATATTCACTAGATAGGGATAAAGCTTTGGAGTTCGATAATGAGTTTGAGGTTCCAGCGCCCTTAGATCAGGCCTGGGACCTTCTTATGGATATTCAGCGTATCGCACCCTGCGTGCCGGGCGCTGAGCTGACAGAGGTCGTCGATGATAAGACATACAAAGGGAAGATATCGGTCAAGTTAGGTCCCGTTGCCTTAACATTTAACGGTCAAACCACATTTGAGGAACTTGATACCGAAAATTACAGCGCAAAACTTAAGGCGCAGGGAACAGATTCTAAGGGGCGTGGTGGTGCGCATGCTAATGTCGCATTCAGAATGGAATCCAGCGACAATGGCACCAAGGTAATCATCGATACTAGCCTTCAACTTTCGGGCGCAGTTGCGCAGTACGGCCGCGGCGTTGGTATGGTAAAGGACCTCTCTCAGCAAATTATCGGCCAATTTGCAGAAAATCTTAAAAATAATGTTATTGATGCGGAGACCGAGGCTGAAAAAGAAATTGATTTAGGTCAGGAAGAGAGTAAAACCGTCCCGCCAAAAGAAACTCTCCCGCCTGTGGCGGCACCAATACAAGTCGGCAGTATGGGTCTGATGGTAATTTGGAATGCGATTAAACGCCTTTTTGGCTTAAGATAAAGATAGGTTCAGAAAAGTTTAATGCAGGCGATGGGCTTTTTCGTCCCCTACGGCTTCGCTTGGTGAAGCAGAGGTCGGTCCCGCTTGATGATGGATCATTTTCCAAACGTTTTCTTCCCGATGGAAAATATTGGTTGTGACAAGGGTGCCAGTAGGTAGCTCTTCGAAGCAGATTACACTAGCAACATCACCATAAACGTGGGCCCTAGCGTCTCGACATTTGATTTCAGGTGATGCTGGATTCATTATAATGGCCGCCCAGCTTTTAAGAATTTCCTGAAGATCAAAAACTGGTCCCCAGCCAGGATGCAGGCAACAAACAGGCAGCTTATCGGACCATAGTTTTTCCATCGCCTTTAAATCACGGTCAGCGAATGCCCTATAAAACGCATCATTAGCAAATAAAACAGCATCACGATCAGACAAGTTAATTACCCCAAACCACAAAAGTTTATATGTTTTTTCAGCTAATTTTTATAGAACCTTATTAAAAATATAGCGTTCTCTTACCCCCCCGAAAACAGCGCCCTAATTTAAAATTAGAAAAGGGTTTTACGCATTCTGTTCAACGCAACCCGTGCTTTGATTAATTTAGTTTAGACGGTTTGGCGCGCCCGGGAAGATTCGAACTCCCGACCCCTAGATTCGTAGTCTAGTGC
>CAYZDH010000027.1:0-14978 GCA_964477025.1 uncultured Rhodospirillaceae bacterium
GGTCCCTCAGCGACCTCAAAACCCATCTCACAAAAAATTGCTAGCATCTCATCTATAGTCTGGCTGATCGGATGAATCCGTCCATCCTGGCCAGGACGAATCGGCAGTGAGACATCAATAGATTCATTTATAAGACGAGCATCAAGGGCGGCCGCTTCAAGGCCTTCCCTGCGGGCCGTAAAAGCCTTATTAACTTCAGCTTTGATGGTATTGATCGACTGGCCAAGCACTTTGCGGTCTTCCGGTGCAGCCTGCCCAAGGCCCTTTAGAAGTCCGGTTACTCTGCCCTGCTTGCCCAGCGCGGTAACGCGAATTGCTTCGAGCTCATCCAAATCCGCTGCTTCAGTAATTTCAGCAAGCAGAGTGGCAAGTAAACTGTCGAAATCATCCGTTGTCATCTGCCAATGCCCATTACCACGCCCCAAACTTGGGGGCGTACCCGTCACGTTGGTGACGCCACACCACATTATTTCGCAGCAATCCCCAGCCGTTTACCTCTGAAAGTGTCAGCTTAATCAGCCAACGCATCCTGAGCTTGTTCACAAATTGTCTTGAATGCCGCCGGTTCTTTAATTGCCAGCTCAGACAGAACCTTTCGATCAAGTTCGATACCGGCCCGGTTCAATCCATTCATTAACCGAGAGTAAGTCAAGCCATTTAGGCGGGCGCCCGCGTTGATCCGCTGAATCCAAAGCGCGCGAAAACTACGTTTACGATTTCGGCGATCGCGATAGGCATATTGCAGGCCTTTTTCGACCTTTTCCTTCGCAACCCTAAAAGCGGTTCGGTTACGACCACGATAACCTTTCGCTTGTGCTAAAACTTTTTTGTGGCGGGCGTGTGCTGCAACACCGCTTCTTGCACGTGACATATCGTTTCTCCGTTAAGACTGGTTACAGATAAGGCATATATTGTCGGACGAGCTTGGCATCTTGGGGCGCCAAGGTCGTTGTACCGCGGGCTTTGCGGCGCATTTTATATGACTTTTCTTCAAGACAATGGCGCTTATAAGCAAAGTTGCGTTTCACCTTGCCGGTGCCAGTTTTGGAGAAGCGCTTTTTAGCGCTCGATTTTGTCTTCATTTTGGGCATTTCAATTTCCTTATATTAGGCCTGATATCGTCATGGCCGCCTCGGCATGCCCATTACTCGCTGCTACAAAAATTTCAGGAATAATCGCCGGACCACCTGTTCATGCAAAAACTTAAATAAAAATCTCTGCAAGGCCGCGGTTTATAACGGTCCTCTCCAAAGATTGCAAGGGTTTAGAAACGGAAACCTATGAGGTTAAACCCTTTTTCACACGCTAAAAAACAGTTTAACGCGGCACAAGCACCATCACCATTTGGCGGCCTTCCATACGAGGATACTGCTCTACCTTCGCCTGCTCCTCCAAATCATCTTTAACCCGGTTGAGCACATTCATGCCAAGATCCTGGTGTGCCATTTCGCGACCCCGAAATCTGAGCGTTACCTTCACTTTATCTCCTTCATCCAGAAACCGATTCATTGCCCTCATCTTGACATCGTAATCATGCGTATCAATTCCAGGACGCATCTTTATTTCCTTCACTTCAATGGTTTTCTGCTTCTTACGAGCCTCGGCTTTACGCTTCTGGTCCTCATATTTCAGCTTGCCGTAATCAAGAATCTTACACACGGGAGGATTAGCATTGGAAGCCATCTCCACTAGATCAAGGCCAAATGCTTCGGCCTTTTCTAATGCTTCCGTTGTCGGCACGACCCCAAGCACTTCGCCCGTAGGGTCAACAAGCCGCACTTCAGGAACCTCAATTAATTCGTTTATGCGCCGTTCATCCTTCTGGGGCTGCGGCGGCTGAAATGGTCTTCTCACGATTGGCATTGCTCCTTCAATAATTAATCTAAATAACACGAAAACTTGAGCGTTAACCCGCTGGTGGCGCTGCTTCCTCTGCAAGTCTAGCAACCGCCTCTGTCAAGGCAAGGACTTCCTGATCCTTGCCCCCAAGACGGCGTATCGCAACAGTACGCTCCTCCAGCTCCCGAGCCCCAACAACAAATATCGCAGGAATTTTGGCTAGGCTGTGTTCACGCACTTTATAGTTAATCTTTTCATTTCTAAGATCGAGCTCTACCCGCAAACCAGACGCTCGCAACGCTGCAACAACTTCTTTAGCATAATCTTCTGCTGCATCGGTTATCGTTGCAACCGCAACCTGGATTGGCGTCAGCCAAAGAGGCATGCGGCCGGCATAATTTTCAATCAGAATTCCAATAAACCGTTCAAAAGAACCAAGGATTGCCCGATGCAGCATAACTGGGCGGTGTTTTTTTCCATCTTCAGCAACAAATTCTGCATCTAGTTTTTCGGGTAACACAAAATCGACTTGCAATGTCCCACACTGCCAATCCCGGCCGATGGCATCTCTAAGGATGAACTCAAGTTTTGGGCCATAAAACGCTCCCTCGCCGGGATTGAGTGTATAATTTAAGCCAGCAGCATCCACGGCATCTTTTAAGGCTCCCTCAGCCTTGTCCCAGACACTGTCGTCACCTGCGCGGACTTCTGGCCGATCCGAAAATTTCACAGCGACATCTTTAAAACCAAAATCAGAATAAATTTTTTGCAATAAATCACAAAATGATTTGGTTTCTGATGTCACCTGATCTTCGGTACAGAAAATGTGAGCATCATCTTGGGTGAAGGCTCGAACGCGCATTAAACCGTGGAGGGCACCAGATGGTTCATAACGATGACATGAGCCAAATTCTGCCATCCGTAACGGCAAATCGCGATAACTCTTAATGCCTTGGCGAAAAATTTGTACGTGGCCTGGGCAGTTCATCGGCTTTACCGCCAACGTCCGCTCGTCTTCCGTATCAGCAGTGAACATATGTTCTCGGAATTTATCCCAATGGCCGGATTGTTCCCATAACGCCCGATCAAATAGCGTGGGTGTTTTAACCTCTTCATATCCAGCGTCCTCAAGCCGAGCCCGCATGTAGCTCTCAATTGCGCGATACATGGTCCACCCCTTTGGATGCCAGAACGCTGAGCCGACAGCCTCTTCTTGAAAATGAAATAAATCCATCTCCCGGCCAAGGCGTCGATGATCACGTTTTTCCGCTTCCTCCAGCCGGTGCAAATAGGCCCTTAGTTCTTTAGGGTCGCGCCAAGCGGTTCCATAAATTCGCTGCAGCATGTCGTTACGAGCGTCGCCTCTCCAATAAGCGCCGGCCAACTTTAGAAGTTTAAAACCCTTTCCCACATACCCGGTCGATGGCAGATGCGGGCCACGACAAAGGTCAAACCAATCTCCCTGACGATAAACCGACACATCTTCATCAATCGGCAAGCCTTCAATCAATTCAGCTTTATATTTTTCGCCCATATTGGCAAATATCTTGATAGCCTCATCGCGATCCCATACCTCACGGACAAAGGGCTCATCGGCATCGACAATCCCCATCATGCAATCTTCTATTTTTTCTAAATCCTCCGGCGTGAAGGCCTCCTCGCGGGCAAAATCATAATAGAAGCCATCTTCAATCGAGGGTCCGATCGTCACCTGGGTTCCCGGATAAAGCTTTTGAACTGCCTGTGCCATAACATGAGCGGTATCGTGGCGAATAAGCTCCAATGCTTGTTCGTCTTTGCGAGTGACAATACTTACTTCAGCGTCATGCCTTATTTTTCTCGTAAGGTCTTTCACCTCGCCATCAACGACTACAGCAATTGCCGCCTTTGCAAGCCCAGGACCTATGTCAGTTGCCAATTCGGCACCAGAAACCGCTCCGTTAAATTTTCGGACACTCCCATCTGGCAAGGTTAATGCGACGCCTTTACCCGACACGCTTTCGTCAAGGGGACCCTCTCCGTTCTCGTCGGCAGTACTCATGAGGAGCTAATCATTTAACGTTCATTCAGGCAATCACCGCCATAGTTAATAAAAGTGCTCAATCCTTTGCAGGAGCTAGAAGGCAGCCATTTAAACCAATCTTAACGCTGCGGCAACTGATTCAATGGAAAGATTAGCTAAATTCTGCTGCCGCAACACTTCGACCGAGACACCTCGGGGCGCAGTTAATGCTGGGTCAGATGCACAAGAAAACAGTACCACGGTCGGACAACCTGCAGCGGCCGCCATATGGGTGGGCCCGGTATCATTGCCGACAGCGCCTGCCGCACTGCGCGCCAGCACCGCTATATCCTTTAATTCGGTTTGGCCGCATAGATCGATAGCCTCTGGGCAGCGCGATACGATCTCTTCCGCCAACGGCGCCTCCGCCGACGTTCCTAAAACAACCGGCTGGGCACCATTTTCGTTTATCCTGACGGCAAGCTCCGCATAAAATTTTGTTGGCCAGCGCTTTGCCAGGCGGTGTGGTGACCCGCCGGGCATCAGAATTACAAAGCGATTTTCTAAGCCAAATCGAGAAATATCTGCAATTGCCCATGACAGATCAGCTGGCGGCACCGAGGTGACACCCGCGATCGCCAGTTGTTCATTCTGCCGCTCAATAGAATGCATATAATCCCGATTTGGATTGGTGTGGGGATATGAACATCCATTAGCAATACCTGACCATTCCGGACGATGCTGCTTATCAAACAGCCTGAAATACCAACCACTGCGATCGGAGGTTTGTAAATCATAGACTAACGTAAATCCCCCTTTCCTTAGCCGTGATTTAAGCTTCAACCAATCAGGCACCTGCCAAAGCGCCGGCCTCTTATCAGTCCAAATTTGGTTAAAATACCTGCTTGGTTCGAGAAACTTCTCAAAGGCTGGCGTTGTCAGAAGTACTATATTCGCTTCATGGTGCCGTTCCCGAATTGCAGCAAAGGGGCCGAGGGCTAAAACGATATCGCCCAAGGCGCCGAGCTTAATCACAAGAATATTACGATGAAAAACATTCGTCATGGCCAGATTAACCCGAAAGAATTTCTTTATACACTCGCATTGTACGCTCGCTCATCAGCGCTTTAGTATAGTTTTCGCGTACATTTGCAATTGCACGCCGTGAGATTAAATCCCGGGCTTGCCTATCAATATTCAACGCATCACCGAGGGCATTTGCCATAGCACTAGCGTCATTGGGTGCTACCAACCAACCGTTGGTTCCGTGAGTGATAGTTTCCCGAGCCGCACCATGATCAGTCGCAATAACAAGGCGCCCCATCGCTTGTGCCTCCACAATTATTCGGCCAAAGGCTTCCGCGTCGGTTGAAGCGGAAATTACGACGTCGGCTAGCATAAAAGCTGCCGGCATATCTCTGCAATTTCCAGGGAAATGTATGAGGGATTCCAGCCCAAGCCTTACGACTTCTCTCTTTAATTCTCGGGCGTACCCATCGTTACCTTGATCGCTGCCCACCATAATACAGCGCAAGTTCTTGCGATCCTCAAGCCGGCTGAGAGCGTCAAGTACGACCTTATGACCTTTCCAACGAGTGAGACGGCCGGGCAACATTACAACCATCGCATCATCCGGAACCCTCCATGCTTCTGCTAGCTGGATGACACGCCCTGGGGTCACGGCCGCTGGATCGAAGAGGTTAATATCCGCCCCCCTCGGAATTACCCGTATTTTTTTTTCATCCACACCGTAATTATTGCAAACTTGATCACCAATAAAATTTGATATTGCAATTACGAGATCGCCTCGTGTCATAACAGAATTATAATTCTTCTTGAGAGAGTTTTCAGCATTATAATTGCCATGAAAGGTGGTTATGAATTTAACACCTGTCTTCCGCACTGCACCAAGAGCGCTCCAAGCCGGCAAACGACTGCGAGCATGCAAAATATCAACCTTATGTTCCTTGATCAATTTGACCAATCGATGAACATTTATATATGCGGTTAGGGGGTTTTTCCTGCCGACCGGCAACTTGAGATGTAAACCACCGGCACGCTCCACCTCATGGGCCATCGGGCCACCGTTTGAAACAACGATTGCTCGCCAGCCCTCAGCGACCAGTGCTTGTGTAATTTCGATTGTACCACGTTCCACTCCGCCAGTTATCAAAGATGGTAAAACCTGCATAACAACAGGCGCTCCCTTGCCTGGAGTTTTTCCAGTGTTAGATTGAGGTGTGGCAATATTCATAACCTTGACTTACCGCCGTACCAGTAGGGCATGCAATGACTAATATTCGAAAAAATTTATATCGTAGCAATGGCGCCGCAATTGCCTACTACAAAAGTGAAGGTTGTCAGCCGGGTGTTGTCTTTCTTGGAGGCTTTATGTCGGACATGGAAGGAACCAAAGCGGTCGCCCTTGAGACACATTGTCAAAAAAAGGGGCAGGGATATCTCAGGTTTGATTATCAGGGCCACGGACAGTCATCGGGGGCATTTATAGATGGTACAATCGAAAGTTGGTCAGAAGATGCGTTATACGCCATTGATCAACTGACCTCCGGACCCCAAATTCTTGTTGGCTCTTCGATGGGCGGCTGGATTATGATGCTAGTAGCCCTCGCCCGGCCCAGTTGCATAGCCGGACTGGTGGGGATAGCAGCGGCACCAGATTTTACAGAATCTCTCATGTGGCAGCACTTTTCCCCCGAAGTTAAGGAAATCCTTTTAAGGGATAAAATCTATTATCAGCCATCCGAATTCTCAGATATCCCATACCCAATAACTCTCAACCTAATTGAGAATGGAAGAAAGCATCTTCTCCTGCAAAAACCACTTGATATTCAGTGTCCCATTCATCTTTTTCAGGGAATGAAAGATGAAGCGGTGCCGTGGCAACATGCCATTGAAATTTCAAGAGCTCTTCTGTCAGAACGCATCACAATCACCCTAATTAAGAGCGGCGACCACCGCCTATCACGTGATACAGACCTTGAAAAGATCTTTGCCGCTATAGATACCTTTGCAGCCTAAGGGCCCGAAGTCTCTCCGATTATCGCCCTCAACCCATCGCGATAATTTGGGTATTTTAGCGTAATACCTAACTCTGATTTAATCAGAGAGTTATCAATCTGCCTATTCTCTGAATAAAAACTGCGCGCCATCTCGCTGAGTGATGCATCAGTAAACGGAATTGAAGGGGGCGGCTCTACCCCAATTAGCTGAGCGGCAAATTCTATTACATTCGAACTCATCGCGGGTTCATCGTCACAAACATTATAAATTGCCCCAATGCGTGGCCGGGCTATCGACCCTTTTAAAATTTCAGCAATGTCTTCAACGTGAATACGGGAGAACAAATGTCCTTCTTTTAAAACCCGGCGCGCCCGCCCTAAACGCAGCTGTTCAATCGCGCTGCGGCCTGGTCCATAGATACCTGCGAGCCTAAATATATGAACCGGCAATCCAAATTCCAAACTACCTTCTAGCCAAGCTTTCTCAGATTGTATGCGCCGCCTCCCCCTCACTGTTTTCGCCCGGAGCATTGCGGTCTCGTCGACCTTTACTCCACCGGTATCTCCATACACACTGGTCGCGGACAAATAGCCTATCCAAGCAAGTTTAACCATCCCAGCCAAATCATCGCGCTGAAATTTATAAACCGGGTCACCGGTACTATCAGGGGGCGTTGAAACTAGAACGTGTGTCGCGCTATTTAAGTTGTCTAAATTTTCGAGCTTTGACGAGCCATCAAAGACCTGCGATTCAATACCCTCTGCTTGCAATGCCTTACACTTTTCCTCAGATCGCGCCGTTCCACAAATCTTCCAACCTTCTGACTTTAACTTAATCGCCAAACGGCGCGCACTAAACCCAAACCCAAAGCAGAAAAGATGAGACATACTTCTATCAGAAACCTATATCGATCATTAAGATAGAATTTCTTCTAATCTAATGGTTTGTGCCAAATGCAAATATTATGAACCAAACATTCAGCAAAAATATTTTGATCATCCACGCACACAGAATAAGAGTCTAGCCCAGTACCAACATCTATAAAGCAATAAAAAAGGAATGCTTATATGTCCGAAAAGCTAACCTTATCCATTTTATTATGCCACATTCACCAAGCTAATGTAGCTGCTTACCCATTATCTTCATGACATACATACAGGGGCTTCGAGAAGAAGAGAACGGTCGATGGGCTGACATTTTTACCGGTCGAACAGGTATTTATACCTTAGTCCTCGGGCTAGGAATGGCGCTATTTGCAATTAACCAATTTGTCGTAACGACAATTATGCCAACAGTGCTCAAGGATCTTGGGGGTGTCCAATTCTATAGTTGGGCATTTTCACTTTTCGCCGTCGGCGCTATTATCGGGGCAGCAAGTGCGCATGGATTGCGCGAGACTTTTGGACTGAAACGCGCATACGCCGGAGCGGGGATCGTATTGGGTCTAGGTCTCGCAGGCGCCGCACTCGCTCAGGATATGCCCACTCTTGTCGGCTGGCGATTGGTGCAGGGGATAGGTGGAGGAGCACTAGCATCACAAGGTTATGGGTTAGTGGCTATAGCCTATCCACAACATTTACGGTCCCGGATCCTCGGCGTGGTATCGACTATATGGGGTACTGCAACGATTATGGGACCGGGTTTCGGTGCCGCCTTTGCCGAGCCCACTTTGTGGCGCTGGGCCTTTTTAGGCCTAGTACCTTTCATCGGCCTCTTTGTTTTTCTGGTATGGAAGCGGATAGACAGTACCAGTGCCAATGGTCATTTATCGTCGCTCCCATGCCGACGTTTAGCGCTTCTTACCCTAACCGTTTTTTTGATAAGTAGTACATCGTTAACCGAAACATTATGGGTTAGTAGTTTGATGGTCCTGATGGCGATCTTCTTTGCTATTCTTACCTTCAAACTTGATACACGCTCAAAGCACAACATGTTTCCGCATGGAATTACTACTTTGTCTACTGAGCTTGGCTCAGTCTATTGGATTCTATTTTTTGGTAGTATTGTGCTTGCCATCGTTAATACCTACTCAACATTCTATCTGCAAGTTCTGCACGGCGTATCACCTTTTGTGGCCGGGTATTTGTTCGCCATCCAATCAATTATGTGGACCATTAGCGCATTGTTTGTCTCGACATTGCCTCGTCGATTTGAAAGCACATGCCTCGTTGTAGGCCTGTTTTTTATTTTCCTCGGTGCCATTGGAGTTTGGCTGACCGTCAATAGCGGACCCGTCGCAACCATCGCCATCGCCATCGCGTTTACCGGAATTGGGCTTGGCTTTATCAACAACCCGACAATTCAGCGCATTATATCCATCGTTCCAGAGAAGGAAAAACATATGGCGGGCGCATCCGTGCAGGCCATTCGTAATATTGGAATTTCCTTTGGTGCCGCAGCGTCCGGGCTGGTGGCCGCAGCGACCGGCCTTGTCCCTGGTGCGGGGCGTGAGGCCATCGCCACGTCAATGGCTTGGGTTTATGGTGTTAACGCTACTTTCGCGTTACTCGCCCTCGCAATAACTATTCCAATGTTTTTAGCCCGAAGGCGAACACCGACCGGATAGAGATCGAAAGAGCCACTCCTTCTGTACAAAAATATTGGTGCCTATAATATGGAGTTAATATAGAGGGCATTGTTGAAACGTGGAACAGCTGCAAAGGGAGTACTGAAATTGAAAGGTATTACTTTTCTAGGGGATCGTGAAGTCGACATTCGGGATTTTGCAGACCCAACCCCGGGTCCACGCGATGTAATCCTCGAGATCAAAGCATCCGGTATGTGCGGTACGGACTTACACGCTTACCGGCGCCCCTTTACAGGGAGCAAACACTTCATAGCCGGCCACGAACCCTGCGGCGTCGTTGTTGAACTGGGCAATCATGTTTCTTCAAGCGAGACAAAGATTGGCGAGCGCGTCATGGTACACCATTATGATGGCTGCGGTAATTGCCGCCATTGTAAATCTGGTTGGTCGCAACTCTGCGATGAAGGGCCAACCGTTTATGGCTCTGGCCAAGGGCACGGCGCTCATGCGCAGTATATGTGCGTCGCAGCCCATACACTGGTTTCCCTGCCAGACGAGTTGTCTTTCATCACGGGTGCCGCAATTTCGTGCGGCACGGGCACGGCATATGGAGCCTTAAAAAGAATAGGTTTGGAAGGAGATGAAACATTAGCTGTCTTTGGCCAAGGGCCAGTTGGGCTTTCAACAACACAGTTTGGCGCCGAGATGGGTGCCCGAGTGATAGCCATCGAGACTTCACCGGAACGCAGAGAACTGGCCCTGAACAAGGGTGCATATGCTGTGATTGACCCAAGCGCTGTCGATCCAGTTTCTGCGATCCAGGATCTCACGCACGGCGAAGGAGCCCACAAAGTGGTCGAAACGGCCGGTGTTATAGAGGCACGTAGTGCCGCCGTGAAAGGAACCCGAAAATGGGGAACAGCGTGTTTCATTGCCAGCGGTGGTCAGCTAAAGCTGGATGTAGGTCCGGACCTTACATTTCGTCAGGTATCACTTGTAGGACATTGGACCTTTTCGAAAAATGGACAAGCGGATTGTGCTCGCTTTGTTTTAGACCGCAAAATTGACGTCGATAGCATCTTCACTCACCAGTTTGAAATAAAACAAGCGGCTGAGGCGTACAAATTACTTGATCAACAAAAGACAGGGAAGGGCGTATTTTTGCCAAGTTAAGAAGCTTTTTTACGTTTTTCTGTTAATTGCATTAATAACCGGCACTGGGTCTACTTGGCTAGTTTTTATCCAGATTTAAACGCTCAAAAATCTAAATCAGCGTAGTGTTTCGGGGGTGGCTCTCCAGGCAAGTGGTCGGCTAGAATAGGGCGCATTGACGGGCGCGATTTCATTCGGACATACCAGTCCTTAGCTCCCTTATGTTCGTCCCAAGGAATATCGCCTAAATAATCTAGGCATGAGATATGGGCAGCAGCGGCTATATCAGCGAGTGACATATCGTTACCTGCCAGCCAATTTCGTCTCTCACACAACCAAGCAATATATTCCAAATGATATAGCAAGTTCTTTTTGCCGGCGCGAATAGCGCTAGCATCAGGCGCCCCTCGACGCAAAAAACGTTTTAAAATTTTTTCGCCTACAAGATTATTGCTTACCTCAATATTGAATTTGGCGTCAAACCACGACACTAGCCGACGCACTTCAGCTCTCTCTTCAGGTGAGCCCGGAAGTAGACAGGTTTTCGGAGCAACTTCTTCGAGATACTCACAAATCGCTGCAGAATCACAGATAGCCTGACCGTTTTCTTCGACGAGGACCGGCACATCACCCGCCGGATTAAGGGCAATAAACTCGGGGCGGCGGTCCCATAAATTTTCTGTCTTGAGTTCAGCTTCAATTCCTTTTTCCAAAAGAACTATCCGAACCTTGCGGCAGAAAGGAGATAACCAGAGATGATACAAAACGCGCATGAAGAGAGTCTAATCGAATGAAAGGTTGAAAGACAGTGGTACCATTGCAGCACGCGGTCACCAAGCATACCATCTTTTTCAAACTAAAAGAAAATAATGACTGGAAGGAATAACGATGACAGTTGAACTTACGATGGCTCTGGAACGTTATGACCGACATGTTCCATTTTTTATGGACATGGTGAAAAATCCCGAGGGCATAAGGATTAAATCACTAGAGGTTGGCATGGCGCCACCACGACGTGAAGGAATTGATCGGCATCGACGTTTTTATGAGGACGAAGAGTTTGATATTTGCGAAATGTCGGTCTCGTCCTATTTGACCTCTAAAGCACAAGGCCTTCCATATACTGCCGTGCCGGTATTTCCACGCCGCTTGTTTAGTCAAAATCATATGTTTGTAAGCACCGCCGCTCGTATCTCAACACCAGTCGACTTGATTGGGAAAAAGGTCTGCTGTCGCAGTTTCCAGACCACAATGTCGGTACTCGCAAAGGGAGACCTCGCCTTTGAATATAATGTTCCTTGGCGCGAGCTGGACTGGCATACCATGAGCCCCGAATTGGTTCAGTTCCCAGGGCAGGAAGCGGCCGATTTGACGATGATTGATGAGCCGAGCGCACCGGATAGACTGATCTCCGGTGAGTTAGCTATGATGATACATCCACATCCGCCGCCGTCGATTCTTAATGGTTTACGCAATGGGTCAGTCCATCGTCTCTGGCCAGACCTGCGGGCAGAGTGCGGTCGCTACTTCCACAAATATGGTGATTATCCAATAATGCATCTGTTAGTATTTAAAAATGAGTTAGCGGAAGATCTTCCCAATTTACCAAATGCGCTTATGGAAATGTGGGAGGACGCCAAACGACAGGCAGCAGAATTTTACGAGGACCCCGGTTATTCAGAGATGGCCTTTGCACGCAACGCTTTCGAAGAGGAACAGGAAATATTTGGCACCGACACTTGGCCGACAGGATTAAAGGCAAATCATGCAAGCGTGGAAAGGTTTATGAAGTATCTCACCGATCAAACGCTAATCGAAGCTCCTTACCCCATCAAAGAGCTATTCCATGAAACGGTGCTAAACAGCTAGGCAAAAGGAAATCTATTGATGACAGAATATACGATCCCTGCCTTTCAGATTTTTATTGATGACCTTCGGGCGCATTTTTGTAAGACCCTTCCTGAAACAGAGCACTGGGAGGGGGTACGCCAACTTTTGAAAATTCTATGCGCCGACGAACGGATGCGCGGCAAATCAAAAGAATGGATAGCCAAACGGGGGGTCGAGCTGCAACTGCATCATGATACTGATTACGGGTTTTTTGTAGGCGGCCTGATTCGGCAACCACATCATCGGGCAAATATTCACGATCATGCGCATACCTGGACAATTTACGGCGTACTTGATGGTGAGGAACGTACCCATGTCTATAAGCGCTTAGATGATGGCCGCAAACCAGGGAAGGCGGCGCTCGAACTGCTTAGTCAAAGCGATGCCCCAACTGGTCATGTTGATATTGTACCGCCCTGGGTGCCCCATTCCGAATGGGGAATGGGGGAAAGGTCGGTCGCGATTACTGTCCGAAGCCAAAGGCCAGGAGGATATGCCCAAAATCGTTTCAACTTAGAGACCGGTGAAACCAACAATAATCACCGTGGCCTGGAACTTATTCCGACATCAGTTTAGACAAAGAAAGCTTGGCGCCGACAATCAATATAAATTTCAACCGTAGGTCATAAAACAAACTAAGGGCGAGAAGGATTTAGGGAGAGTATAAAAAGCAGTGCCAACGAATTAGTAACTCCATACGTTCAAGCGGACTGCCTTTCGTTATCCGATTGAATGAGTACCGGGTGTTTCAGCTTGTCCATCATTTCTTTAGGAACAACCTGCCAAAAACGCCGCAATTCCCGATCCCAATCAACCAGAAGGCGTTCAGCAAATCGAGATTGCGTTTCACGCCAATGCGCAGTTACAAGCTCATTTAAATTTTGTTCCCAGTGGGGTGACTGGATTCGGTGGTAGACCACCGTGTCGGGATTAATATTACTAACAAGGCTGGCATCGGTGTCATAGACAAAAGCCATCCCACCCGTCATACCAGCCGCAAAGTTGTCGCCAACAGGCCCGAGAATAGCGATCGTACCCCCGGTCATATACTCACAACCATTGGCCCCACATCCCTCGACAACAGCATCGGCACCTGAGTTCCGCACAGCGAACCGGTCACCGGTTTGCCCGGCTGCAAACAGCTGGCCAGCAGTAGCACCATATAAAACCGTATTTCCAATAATCGTGTTTTCGTTGGTAACCAACGGGCTCGCCGTCACCGTTTTCACGCTAATTGTACCACCCGACAATCCCTTACCGACATAGTCATTAGCGTCACCAAGAACCTGAAGTTTCAGCCCCTGCACGGCAAATGCGCCCAACGACTGACCGGCAGAACCACGTAACCGCACCGTAATATGGCCTGGCTGCAATCCTTGCATACCAAAGCGCCGAGTGATTGCAGAGGAAATCCGCGTGCCAATAGCGCGCTGAGTATTACGGATGTTGTAGGCGAGCTGCATTTTCTCGCCCCCTTCCAACGCTGGCGCCGCGTCTTTTATCATCTGAGCATCAAGAGAATCTGGAACCTCATTCCGCATACCACGAGTTTCGGACCGATTCACCCCACCCGGATCAGCTTGCACCAAGAGTGGATTAAGATCGAGATCATCAAGGTGCGGATTTCCCCGCCGGACCTGCATTAACAAATCCGTGCGGCCAATAATTTCATCAAGCGTTCGGGCGCCGAGAGAAGCCAGAATTTCCCTAACTTCTTCAGCAACAAAACTAAAAAGATTAACAACCTTTTCCGGCGTGCCAGTAAATTTTGCGCGTAACGCATCATCCTGCGTACAAACACCAACAGGGCAAGTATTGGAATGACACTGACGAACCATGATACATCCCATAGCAACTAATGACACCGTCCCGATGCCATACTCATCAGCGCCAAGGAGCGCGGCGATTACAACATCGCGCCCGATCTTTATCCCGCCGTCAGTGCGCAACAAAACGTTATCTCGCAAGCCATTAAGGGTTAGCACTTGATGAACTTCTGCCAACCCCATTTCCCACGGCAGTCCTGCATATTTTATTGATGTCTGCGGGCTCGCGCCGGTACCCCCCGAATGTCCAGAAACCAAGATGACATCGGCCTTCGCCTTAGCTACGCCGGCTGCGATTGTGCCTATTCCGGATTGTGCAACTAGCTTCACACAAACCTTGGCCTCCGGATTAATCTGCTTCAAATCATAGATGAGCTGGGATAAATCCTCGATCGAATAGATATCGTGATGCGGCGGCGGAGAAATTAGAGTGACCCCGGGCGTTGAGTGTCGCAGGCGGGCAATCATTCCGGAGACTTTCAATCCCGGGAGCTGGCCACCTTCGCCGGGTTTTGCACCCTGTGCAACCTTGATCTCAATCTCTCTACAATTATTCAAATATTCAGCTGTAACCCCAAATCGGCCTGATGCAATTTGTTTTATCGCAGAAGACGCGTTGTCTCCATTTGGTTTTGGTTTAAAGCGCGCAGGGTCTTCACCCCCCTCACCAGAGTCGGACTTGGCGCCGCTGCGATTCATAGCAATTGATAATGTTTCATGC
>CAYZDH010000027.1:14988-21322 GCA_964477025.1 uncultured Rhodospirillaceae bacterium
GTCTCACGGCTTCTGAATATTTCTTGAAACCAGCATATGCATCAGTATCACAAGTATGCTGCAACATATGAATCATCTCACCTTGGAAGGCGTGGGCTTCGCCAGTGCGGCGATAACGATACAGTCCACCAATCGGCAACGTCGTTATATCTTCCGAAAAAGCTTGCCGATGAAGACGGATGGAATTGTGTTGAATACCCGAAAGACCTATCCCTGAAATCCGAGAGGTCATACCTGGAAAAAATTCTGATACTAATGTGCGGCTAAGTCCAATGACCTCGAACTTATGGGCACCACGATACGACGAAATCACGGAGATTCCCATTTTTGAAATAATCTTGAGGAGCCCCTGATTAACCGCTTCACAATAACGTCGGACACACTCGGTTAGAGAAAGTTCACCAAACACCCCACAGCTATGGCGGTTGGCTATCGCTTCTTGCGTGAGGTAGGCGTTCACAGTAGTCGCCCCTACCCCAATCAAAACAGCAAAATAATGGGTATCTAGACACTCTGCCGAACGGACATTAATGGACGTAAAAGTCCTCAACGATTGCCGGACCAAATGACTGTGGACACCACTGGTTGCCAAAATCATCGGTATCGGGGCTTTTTCCGGACTGATGTTTTTATCAGACAAGATAAGGTGAACGGCACCGCCACGAACTGCATTCTCTGCTTCGTTACGAACGCGATCCATAGCTTCACGCAATGCATTGTCACCGCTATTTGCGTCGAAAGTACAATCGATTTCAGAAACAGTGTCACCCATATGCGCGCGCAGTGCCTCAAACTCCGCATTAGCAAGAACGGGCGAACTCAGTTGCAGTAACCGAGTCTGGCTTGCATCCATGGCCAGGATATTGCCAAGATTACCGAGCCGTGTGTTGAGCGTCATAACCCTATATTCACGTAGACTATCGATCGGCGGATTTGTTACCTGACTGAATGACTGACGAAAAAAATGGTGGAGGCCGCGATAATGCTCCGACAATACAGCGATAGGCGTATCATCACCCATCGAGCCTATCGCTTCTTTAGCGTCTTCTACCATTGGCTGAACCAGCAGCTCCAGCTCTTCCAGAGTATGACCAGCACACAGTTGGCGACCGCGCAGCTCATCTCTATCAAACTCCGCGACTTCATCCGCATCGGAACGAATGAGGCTATCCATTTGAGTGATATTATTAACCCACTCTTCAAATGGCGCATCAGCGGCTACCAATTCCCGTAACTTGGCGTCGTTATAGAATTGACCTTCATCCAGTTGTACGGCGATTGTCTGACCAGGGCCGACTCTGCCTTTTTCAACGATCCGGGCTTCATCCATTGCAACCATGCCCGTTTCAGAGCCAACCACTAGAAGTCCATCGTCACGAATTGAATAGCGGAGCGGTCGCAAGCCATTACGATCCATTCCTGCTACTACCCATTTTCCATCTGTAGCACAAATTGCCGCGGGGCCATCCCAAGGCTCAATTACGCAATTGCAATAGCTAAAGAATGCCGCGTGATGCTCCGGAACATTGGGTTTAGCAGACCATGCATCTGGAATTACCATCATTTTTACTAATGGTGCCGAACGCCCACCCCGCGCAAGAAGTTCATAGGCGGCATCAAGAGCCGCCGAGTCAGAGCTTCCCGCCTGAATTATTGGCTTTATATCCTCAATTGCATCACCAAATAATTCCGACTCAAGCCTCGTCTCATGGCTTTTCATCCAATTAATATTGCCAGACAATGTGTTAATTTCACCATTATGGGCTAACATCCGAAACGGCTGCGCCAACTTCCAGGTTGGAAAGGTATTTGTTGAATAGCGTTGATGATAAATCGCAAATCGCGACTCAAATCGTTCATCGAGCAGATCTGGATAAAAATCTGTAACCTGTTCAGCTAGGAACATACCTTTATAAATTATCGATCGGCAACTTAGCGAACAGATATAAAAATCAGGAATATTCTCTTCGATTACTTGATTTTCAATTCGGCGGCGAATGATATATAGATCACGTTCGAAATCTTCATCGGACTTACTGGGCTGACCAGCAATCATGATTTGTTCGATTTCAGGCCGGGTCGCATTTGCTTTTTGTCCTATGACTTCGACATTAAGCGGAACCTGGCGCCACCCATAAATCGAATAACCGAATTGTAGTATTTGCGCTTCAACGATGCTTCGGCAACGTTCCTGCCCTGCAAAGTCGGTACGTGGTAAGAAAATCATTCCGACGGCGATTGGGCCAGGGCCCGGCGTATGACCTGTACGAATTGTATGCTCATGAAAAAAATCTTGGGGAATTTCTACATGGATCCCAGCGCCGTCTCCGGTCTTACCGTCTGCATCTACGGCGCCGCGATGCCATAATGCTTTTAATGCGGCAATACCGGCTTCAACGACTTCGCGACGGCGTTTGCCATCGACCGATACCACCATGCCGACACCGCAGGCATCGTGTTCATGGGCAGGGTTGTAGAGGCCCTCACGATAAAGTCGTTCGGCATTGTCTTTCCAAGCTGTAATTTGACGTTCGCCGTCATTAATATTTTCATAATTCATGCAGCGGCCTCCTCACGGGTTGGACGGCGAGCTTTTAAATAACTATCCATTGCAGAAGCGGCCTCTCGCCCGTCACGAATGGCCCATACTACCAACGATGCACCGCGAACAATATCGCCAGCAGCGAAAACACCATCTAGATTGGTCATCTTGTTTCGGAAGTTTATTTTGAGAGTACCCCAACGGGTTACACCAAGTTCGGGTACCCCAAACATTTTTGGTAGGTCCTCAGGGTCAAAGCCCAAAGCCTTAATAACTAAATCTCCTTCAACGTTGAAACTAGAGTCTTCCATCACTTCCGGTGTCTGGCGCCCTGATGCATCTGCCACACCAAGATGGATACGTGCTGCCCTCACTGCCGAAACAGCTTCGTCACCCAAGAATGCCTCCGGTTGTGCTCGAAGAGTGAATTGGACGCCCTCCTCCTCTGCGTACTGAACTTCACGCCGCGAACCTGGCATGTTGGCTTTGTCGCGACGGTACAAGCAGACCACCGACTCCGCTCCTTGCCTCACCGCCGTACGGACACAATCCATTGCCGTATCACCAGCGCCAAGAACCACTACCCGCTTGTTAGCAGCGTCAAGCGAGCCATTATCAAAGTCAGCAACGCTATCACCTAAGCCTTTACGATTTGAAGCAACGAGAAAATCAAGGGCGGGAACAATATTGCTAAGGCCAATTCCTGGGGCCTGCAAATCACGAGCTTTATAAACTCCCGTCGCCACTAAAATTGCATCGTGACGATCTCGTAAATCTTGGAAGCTGGTAGTTTTCCCAACGTCAGTATTATAGTGCAACTGAATACCAGCCTCTTCTAAAAGTTCGATGCGCCGTCCAACAATCGCTTTATCGAGCTTAAAGTTTGGAATCCCGTATACCAACAAGCCCCCGGCGCGATCATAACGGTCATAAATGTGGACCTCATAACCTTTGCGCCGCAAAACATCGGCTGCCGACAGTGCAGCAGGTCCAGCACCAATAATACCAATTGATTGGTCGATCTCGCGTATCGGCTTAGGCGGCTTCACCCAGCCATTTTCGAAGGCCGTCTCTGTTATATGGCTCTCAACAGCACCAATCGTCACAGTGCCATGACCGGCTTGCTCAATAACACAATTGCCTTCGCACAACCGGTCCTGCGGGCAAATTCGCCCACAAATCTCTGGAAAAGTATTAGTCGCCGACGAAAGCTCATAGGCTTCCTCCATACGATCTTCTGCCGTTAGCATCAGCCAATCGGGTATGTTATTATGAAGGGGGCAATGCACTTGGCAAAAAGGTATGCCGCATTGTGAGCAGCGACTAGCCTGGTCCTCGGCCTGTTCCCCGTTAAAACGGCGATAAATTTCACCAAAATCTGCGCGCCGTTCCTCAGAAGGGCGTTTTTCAGGCGTTTTGCGCTCTATATTTACAAATTTGAGCATAGTTATATCCAATTTCCAAAACATTTAGGATAAAAATAGCTTTATCCGCCACAAATCCGTCCCCGCAAATGCGATAGAATGGTCTCAGTGACTGATCGAAACTCCCCTGTTCCACCAGAGGATCAATCAATATAAAGTACTTATATCCTGTTGGCGAGAAAAAAATAACAAATAGGTCATTATTTCTTACCCTTTATAAATAGTTCTTAACCAAAACGTTTTCTAAAAAATCCAACACGGAAGGATTTTCGAAGTTTTTAGTACCATTTTGGGACTATTTCTTTATATTTCCCTGACACCTTAAGTCTGTTTATGCTGTTTTAAATTAGAACAGAGGCTCTTTCTTTGACATTTATCCAGATTGCCGTCCTAGCCATTATTCAGGGCATTACCGAATTCTTACCCGTAAGTTCCTCCGGCCACCTCGTACTTACACCGATACTCCTTGGCTGGAAGGATCAAGGAGTTACGATGGATGTCGCCTTTCACCTAGGCGCACTTGGCGCCGTCGTCCTCTACCTATGGCGAGAGGTCTGGATGATGTTATCTGGCTTAGCAAGACTGTTTACGGGAAGTGTTAATGAAGGGGCAAAACTTGCGTGGTTAGTTTTAATTGCGAGCATCCCAGTCATCCTAGCTGGTTTAATATTAGAATCCTTTATTACAGGTGGTTTACGAATTCCGTTATTGATAGGTTGGGCTTTCATCGTTGGCGGTATCCTCCTCTATTTAGGGGATCGCTTTGGACTTAAAATTAGGCGCATCACCCATTTAACGACCGGGCACGCCTTCCTCATAGGGCTAGCCCAAGCGTTTGCGATGATTCCCGGGGCCAGCCGGGCTGGAATGACCATCACAATGTCACGCTTCCTTGGTTATGAAAGGCGTGATGCCGCACGATTTTCAATGTTGTTGTCTATACCAGCAATAGCCGGAGCAAGTTTTTTGCGCAGCATAGACGTTATTAAAAGTGGAGATACCGCATTTCAAATAGATTTACTTTTTGCAGCCGGTTTAGCGTTTGCGACCGCTTTGCTCGCCATAACCGTTATGATGAGTTGGCTGCAAAGACAAAGTTTTACACCCTTCGTCCTTTATCGAATTGCCCTGGGTATTTTGATTTTGTGGATGGCCGCTTGATAAAGAATATTTTTAATTAACACGTGTGGCCTGCCCAACATCTTTACCCCGGCGATAACGATTTAAGTAGGTTGGCAGAACTGCATAAAGAGGCGTCGGCGTAACTCCCAAACTTTCAATACCTAACGAATTTATCCCAACCACATTATCATATCTAAGGAGCCGCACCTGATCGCGAGTTAAAAGAGGTTTAGGCATGAAAAAGGGTAAGCGCAGATGCTCTAGAAAAAATGCCTTTACGGTTGCCGCCCAGAACGGCACGGGCACTAAGAGCCGCTTCCGACCAATTTCAGCTAGCATAATTTCCATCAATTCTTGAAAGGTATAGACTGAGGGCCCACCCAGTTCATAAGACAATCCAGATGTTTCGAAATCGGCCAAACATGCTGATACGGCGCTGGCAACATCACCGACATAGACCGGCTGGAATTTTGTTTTAGGGCCAATAACGGGTAATGCAGGTAACAATCTAGCCAAGGCTGCAAACTGATTAAAAAAATCATCTTCCGGACCGAACACGATTGATGGGCGTAAAACTGTACAATCCGGAAACGCATCCTTTACGGCCCGCTCTCCAAGAGCCTTGCTACGTGCATATTCAGAATCAGACTTAACATCCGCACCTAATGCGGACATATGGATTAAACGTCTCACCCCACACGCCGAAGCTGCACTTGCAATTCTCAGCGGTCCGTCAATATGGATTGAATCGAAATTTTGGGGACCGCGCTTGTAGAGGATGCCAATTAAATTAATCACAGCGTCACTACCCCCAATCACCGCTGCAATAGAATCTTTATTACGAATATTGGCCGCAACCGGGACAATCTGCCCAACATCGCCCATGGGTTTGCAGCGCAAACCTTCTTCTGGACGCCGACAAGCAATCCGAACCTGTAAACCCTGCTGCGCTAGTACTCTCACAACATGGCGGCCGATAAAGCCAGTACCCCCAAAAACCGTTACTATTTTCTGTTTCATTATTTCCCTTACGCCCTCACCCACAAGTCGGGTTTGGCTTTCTTATACCAACTATATGCGACCTATATATAGGTTTTATATAGCGTTGGTTTGCCGCAACCCAAGGCCTTGTCACCAAAACTTAAATCTATTGACATTAACCAAGGCTATATAATACGGAGGTCCATTCGGTGCCCAGGTGGCGGAACTGGTAGACGCGCAGGTTTCAGGTACCTGTGGCCGCAAG
>CAYZDH010000028.1:0-21261 GCA_964477025.1 uncultured Rhodospirillaceae bacterium
TGTTTTCCGGCGTAAACTCCATCATCCGTGCTTGTGCGCCTTGTGCGCTTTCATCTTCAATCGCCGGAAGTAGCGGCGCTGCTGGTGCAGCTGGCGCTGCAGCTACGGGAGCTGCTGGAGCCGGAGGTACGTAGGGATCTTCAGCCGGTATTGGCTCTGGCTCTGGGGCAGTCTCCCAAAGCGTGATCCCATCAGACTTGTATTTACCTTTCCCAGTATACCGTGAAGGGTTAGCGCCATCAGCGGAACTGTATCCACCTATATTCGGTGCAACACTTGTACCGTCTAGACCAAGTGCTTCCTCAATTTGAACTCGCATTGCAGGCTCGTTATGGATATGAGCTTGGTACAACGCTGCCCTTAACCAGTCTTCTCGTGCCTTTGCCGCATCCAACTGATCGCCCGGATGTCGTGCTATCACCGCTTGAATCATCGGATTACCGGAGATCTTGTCTGGACTCCATTCCCCCATCCTCCCTAACGATCCTTCCTTGTCAGCCGCAGCTCCGGGATAAGGTGGAACCACAGGCGCTGCTGATGCTGGAGCGACAGGCGCTGCTGGCGTGGCGACAGGAGCCTCTGCAGGGGTTTCAACAGGGACTGCCGCAGGAGGGGCAGCAACGGTGGCTTCTTCAAAGTCTTCCCCTTCAAAGATATCATCTTGGTCAAAATCTTCAAGGGCAAGGGATGGCCCTACAACTTCTTCGACATCCTCTATTTTAAAACGCTCTTGACCTTCGACTAGCGGCCCATAACTTCCTACACCAGTGTAATTTCCTTTTGCGTTGTATCCGGCCCCAGCCTGAGTCATCTCATAAGATGCCCCCGGAGCCAGTTGAAGGAGAGACTCAAAATAATCTATCTCATCCTCATCTCCCGCCTCATGCGCGGCCCGTAAATTTTCACGCCGCCGTGCCAATTCTTCTCCTTGAGGGCCAGCGCCCGGAATTGCTCCCTCATTCCCAAGGACTTCACCAAGCGTCCCCAGTCCCGGAAAGTCAAGATTACTGACGGCCTGCACATAATCCATGGCCTGCGCGGTCTCTGCAAAAAGCACGTTAATGTCGTTGACTCTTCTCTCATTATCAATCTGATCTTCAGGCACCCTCATCAGCGCCGCCGCCTGATTAATCGCATTCTGATACAGGCCAGCCGCCTGAGCATTGACCTCCAAGAGCGCTTCATGCTCAAGTCCAAGCTTGGTCAACATGTCTTTCTGAGCCGCATCCATCTGAGAAACAGCGATACGAGTGTTATTATCCATCACTCTTCCAGTTAACGACCCTGCTGTATCCATCATTTCAAGGAGCTTCGACGTGTAGTTATCGCCTTCCGACAAGACCTGCCGTACCGCAAGTTCCTTGTCTGTTCGAGTCAGTGCCGTATCTGCGTCAATAAGCGCCAAATAGGTAGCATTTTCAGCATTTAATCCGGCTAAGGCCATACGAGTAGCGTCATCCTTTTCTTGCGTTGTGAGCGCCGTATTGGCCTGAATTTGGGAAATGTATTCTGAGGACTTCGTTCTCACATTATTCAGCGCATACGCACTTTCCGCTTGCAAGTTCGCTAGCTCACGATCAAGGCGCTCTTTATTGGCAAAGTCAGCCGTAGAAGCCTGCTCTCTATTTTTTGCCATGGCATTTTCAAGGGCAACCTGTACGTCAAATCCAGCCCCAGCTAAATCAGTTTCTACGCCGTAGCCACCTTCCGCTAATGCGCGTTGATTTTCTGCGGCGGCTTGGAATCTTCGAGACTCTGCTGCGTCTGCCGTCGTCTCCGTCAATGCCCTCTCGTAGACTTCAGCATCGGACTGAGCAATCGGAAGTGCCTGACGAATCATGGCATCCTGTGCCGCACCAACCGCCATAGAAGAGTGCAACAGCCCACGCCGTTGCATTTCCTGATCTGCAAAGGTTCTCGCCTGCTGCATGAGCGGCGAATCTTTTCTCAAAATTCCCTCAAGCTGTGTCGAGACGAGCTGAGGAGGAGCCACGGCTCCCGTAGCATCAATGACAGGCTGTGTGCCTTGCCAGTACGGAGTCAGCTCTTGACCATACTGACCCGGCGTGTACGTCTGCATTGGCGCAATATATCCCCCAGCCGGAGCGCTCGGCATAAATGCCCCCAACTGCGTGGGAGCCTGAACCTGCGTCGGATCATACCCTCTAACCTGTTGAGGATCCGCTGATGTCACGATAGGTGCAGCCGAAGGAATGAGCGGCTGCTGCGCTCCATACGGCAATTGGGGTGGCTGTCCCAACCTATCCTCCATCCCAGCAAGATAGGACCGGGTGTACCCTGCTGAAGCGGCGTGCCCCGGACTCGCTTCTGGGAGAAATTGAGGAGCAACCTGCGTCGTCGTAAACTGACGCTGCCCCACACCACCAGCGGCGGTCGGCCCCTGACTATAGGGCTGCATCACGTCAGGGCCATAGTCAACCCTAAGCTGCTCGCCTTTTGGTTCAATCTTTGCCTCTTCAGCCATTTCCAGTATCGGCTTCATTGGCCTCTTTGGCTGATACATCGGCCTACTACCTACATTTGGTCCATTCGCCATGTCGTTACCCGTCCTTTACTTCTAGCATACGTTGGGGTGCTGCATATTAAACGCTTTCTGTGACTCTCTCGCTTGCATCTCCATCCAGTTGCCCTCATACCCTTGCATCGCATGTGCGCCAAGGTATGCAGGCCAGAACGTGATACCCATCGTTCTCTGTTGCTGCCAGTGTCGAATCTCATGCGCGAGCGGGAGGGGAGCATTCTTCCGAACATGAATGACGCCCTCAATCATCATCGCCCAGCGCGACTTCGGTTGCAATTCCATTATCGGGGAGTTACGTAAAATCAAAATATCTTTTAACCAGTAGTAGTCGTAAAACTCTTGTAACGCATCAAAGCACGTTTCTCCTACGTCTTCACGGATGGGCGTGGCCCCTAACTCTTTCACGATCTCTCTGTGTTCCTCCACCATCTCCTGATACCCTGCGGCGACATCTCCACGTTTAAATGCATCGACCCATGTAGGGCCGGGAAGGGTGTTGCATCCTACTGCTCCGAAGAGCAGTAGGAATACTGCAATCACCTGAAACACGGTACTACTTCTTTGCTCTAGCTTTGCCCTGAGCACTCTTATACACCTGATGCGCTCCGACCCCAGCCAACCCTAACAGACCGCCTTGCAATGGATCTAGCGTCGCCCACGGCTCAAACGCGGTAGCCGCAGCCCCAAAAATGCCACTCATTGCATGCATGGACCAGTGTGGAAGTTTGCCAGCCAACACCTGTTCGACAAACATACGAACGCCCTTAACCAGTAACGGAACTGCCACTGGGATAATGGCGAGAATCATGTTTTCTAACATTGCTACTCCTCCTCTGACCAGCTACTGTTGGCGGCCTAATCCGCGCTGGTTACGGATTTGGAACCACTTCATAGGTAATCTTGGGTGTGGTTAGGGCCGCTGGACCTGAATCAAGCGAATCGGTGGGCAGACACCCGAACTTTGTTAAATCTTTGAGACGATTGCCTATACCAATTCGTGAATCGACATGAATAGTCGCGTTGCATCCACGGACACCAGACATTTTATCCGCACGTTGGGACAGCTCTAGTGACGCGCCTCCAAGACACCCTGTAAATGCGAACGCCAGAACAACCATTGGGATAGCTAATTTCTGTGTCATGGTAATAGGATTCACACTCTGAGTGAACCTCTTCGCCCTCCTTAAGCGTAGTGAGCGGGACCCATTCCCGCGATGGAGCATCTCACCACCGCTTGGCATTTCACCGTCATGCCCAATTATGGGTCGTGTAACGCCTGTGCTTCGATACGTTCGAGTCGTTGCGTTATTTCTGCGTGAAATGTTTCGTCGGTTTTAATATGCTCCGCCAGACCTTCCGAGGTTGCCTTCACGGTGCCATTAATCACAGCCACATGCCGTTCAACTAACGATACCCGCTCATGTAAATCAGCAATCTTGGAAAGGATCTTTTCTCTCATGTCAAACAAGGCCCGTGTATTCTCCTTAACTCCTCCCTGTATTCCCGTCAACGCATATAGCATAAACCCAACTAACCCGGAGACGAGAACGGCGATAAGTGCTTCAAGCATTTTCGTCTCCGTTCCTAAATTTCACGTTACTACTGGTTAATACTTCTCGAAACCTCTAGCCAGTTACCATAAGCATCCCCAATCAGCGTGATCGTATCTTGATTGGAGGCTAACGCACAGTCCCCATTCAAGAGAAGATTGCCTGTTCCATCCTTCAACGTCACGTCTCGTGCGGATGATGGTGTCTTCAGAATAAGCATGGTACCCGGCAGCACTCCATTAGTATAGCCAGCCGCCGCTTGCCCATTAATGGTCACGAGATCATCGGATGCACCTGATTCGGTATCGACCATATGGAAGCTTCCAAAGACCGAGACGCTCCCCGATGAAATTGTCACTTCAGGGGGATCGCCCAGACAAAACTTGCCAGTCGTCATGATCCCTCCCGTTTTGTCAGCGGTTCCACCGCCTCCACACCAAAGCCCCCACGATCCTCGGACCGTCATATTTGTGCCTCCCGCAGGGCCAGCATTGATATACACCGTAGCCCCGTGAGTGGTCGTGACGCTACTATTTGAGGCGGCAATCGTCGGCGCGAAAAATGAACTCGCCACCGCACTCGCCGCCGTACCACTTCCTGATGTACTCGAATCCGTCAGCGTGGCGGCTTCCACCGAAAGCTGTGGACCCACATATCCCCACGCCGATGCCGTAAAATTCCCTGCAATATCGATGGTCGTGAAATCTGCTGCTGCTGCCGTTGATGCTCCAATGATCGTATTGTTGACCGACCCACCAGAGATCGTAAGATCATCAGCCACGTACCCATCGGCAACGGCTGTCCCTTGCCACGTCCCTGTTCCAATTGTCCCAAGCGTCGTAATCGTACTTTGCCCAACATAACTCGACGCAATATCAATGTCATTGGCATTAACGGTAATCCGGTTGGACGTGCCGATACAGTTCAGCGTAACGGTTCCACTCGTCCCCCCTCCAGTCATGCCTGCACCAGCCGTGACTCCTTCAATATCACCACTGCCGCCTCCCGCAGCCCACTCAGGGGCAGTCTCTCCTGAGTTCATGGTCAGCACTTCACCTGCCGATCCTTTTGCCAGCTTCGTAAAGGCCGTACTGCCTGACGCATAAATAATGTCTCCGGCGGTATACGAGGCGATTCCTGTCCCGCCTGCCGCAACATTACAAGTCCCCGTCGAGGAAGAAAACGCCGTGTATGCCACTGGATCGCCACTTCCATCTCCAATGACAATGGCCCCGTCACCAAGAACAGCCATCGCCGTAACAGCGCTAGTCCCAGAACCAAGCAGGACACCACCATCAGTCAAACTTGCCGCTCCAGTACCACCAGCCGACACATTTAACGTGCCAGTCGATGAGGAGAATGCAGAATAGGCAACAGGGTCTCCACTGCCGTCTCCAATGACAATCGCCCCATCCCCCAGAACGGCCATTGCTGTGACAGCGCTCGTGCCACTTCCAAGCAACACGCCACCATCGGTCAAACTAGAAGCACCTGTTCCGCCACTCGCTACATTCAAGGTTCCTGTAGAAGAAGAAAACGCAGCCAGTGCCACTGGATCTCCGCTTCCATCGCCAACAATGATAGATCCGTCTGCAAGAACAGACATTGCCGTGACCGCTCCAGAACCAGATCCTAGGAGTACACCCCCGTCCGTTAATGACGTTGCGCCAGTCCCACCGTCTCCAACCGCTAGCGTTCCCGTAATACTGGAAGCGCCAAGGTCAAGCGCGATCTCCGCTGACGAAATTACCAGCCCACTATCCGCTTTCAAATCAGCAGATACCGTCACCGTACCACTCGTCCCACCACCGCTTATACCATCACCTGCCGTTACTCCAGTGATGTCACCAGTGGTCGGCGTTTGCCATTCCGGCGCAGAGGCACCAGAGTTCATCGCCAATACTTGATTTGCGACACCCTTTGCGAGTTTTGTGAAGGCGGTTGATCCAGAGGCATACAGAATATCTCCTGCCGTATAGGACGCAATCCCCGTCCCACCCGCTGCCACATTCAATGTCCCCGTAGATGATGAGAACGCTGAATAAGCCACCGGATCAGTAGATCCATCACCAATCACGATAGCGCCATCTCCCAACACCGCCATTGCCGTGACCGCTCCAGTCCCTGAACCGAGAAGCACTCCACCATCAGTCAATGTTGTGGCTCCAGTTCCACCATCACCAACAGCCAGCGTCCCAGTAATACTTGACGCACCCAAATCCAATGCGAGTTCCGTGGATGAAAACACGATCCCGCTATTCGACTTGATATCTGCCGCTAGCGTAATCGATCCAGCCCCTAACGTAATATCCATGCCGTCGCCAGCCGTAATCGCTGCGGCGACAGGAGCCGCACTCGTACTTCCCACCACGAGCTGCCCGTTCGTGAGCGGCCCCAACATGCTAACGGTCAACCCATCAGTAGCCATGACCACAATTTTATTAGAACTGGCACTGGCGAGAGCAGGGAGTTTCCCAAATCCTGTTTCTATCGCATCCAGCTCAGATCGCATGGCCGACGATTGTCCAGCCGCTCGATACGCTGGGTACGTAGTATGATCGTAATAATCAGAACCAGCCATTTACCGTACTCCTCTTCGCATTGAATAATGGAGAATCAAACCGTTAATGGTATAACTGTCCATATAATCTGTGCCAGAGTTTAGCTCTAGCATGATATTGTTGCCACTACCTGCAATATCAATGGCAATTTCACCTAACCCTTCTTCATCCCACGTAAACTCATCCCATGTGAAAGAGTCCCATGTTTCAATGCCAGTGAAGCCTAGCTCATACGTGCGTGGCGTGGAGGTGGGCTGCACATACATATTGTTTCCCCACCCTAGCTTATACGATGCTCCTAATGCGACATATGACTCTGACTCCAACTCGACGCTTCCCTTACGGTACCTTTTGATAATACTCGGCGACCCCATCGGGTCCCAGACCAAGTGAATGTAGGCTTCAATAGGCTCGCCATCAAACGACGTGCCTGTATCGGCTTGGTACACATATCCACTTTCTTCCGCCCCGTAATAGATTACCTCATTACCGTTCGCCAACTCTCCCGCAAACGCACAGAACATCTTGTCATCATACTGTGCTTTAGTAGACCCTAGATATTGACCATTCACAATCGTGGAATACAACGCTGACCCATCACTAAATAGCACCCGGTATTGGCTCTTAGCACGATTAATTAATGAGCTATTCACAAGATCCCGATGCGAATCAATAAACCGCTGAATCGAATGCGTATACGTCGCATCCTCAAAATTCCCGTATTTCATGCTCGTTTCCAGACTCATCACCCCACGGTCATCGAGGAAATAGGTCTGGCTCATTGTCTCTGCCGAATAATGCCGCGCTCCTGTAAAACTGATAAAGCGCTGCAAATTAAAATCGTCCTTACTGGTTCCGTACAGTACCTGCAGATTGTTTCGCCCGAACACCGTCATGGCTCCAGACGCCGCAGCACCGGGTTGAACCGTCATGCCCGTCACGTCATCACCTATGACAATTTCCCCGCCCCCATCAGTGGTATTAAACGCATACGGTTTCGCTGGCCCTGAAAACACCACCGATGAATCGCATGACGCAAAAAGATGGTTTTCAAATGATTCCACGTACCGTGGCGTATCAGTGGTCAACTTTGTATCAATCGGTGCGAGGATCAATCCATCAAACTCAAAGCATCGATTGACCCCATCGGCTCCGTAGAGTCGCTGGGAAATAGTACTTCCAACAAAGTTCGCAGTCACAAAGCTATATCGCTGTGAAGGGTCAGCGGTTGAATCATAGGTCAAGCTGATTGCCGCCTGCGCTCCTGCAAGCGTACACCCGACACTTCCTGCCGTTGCTGACGCTGCTGTATAGTTTCCACTCCCTCCAGATGGAGTCGTAATGATAAATCGCCCTGCGGCGCTTGAAGCCGAAAACGTCCCTGATTCCAAAAGGATGCGCTTAATCGTAGAGGTTACAGACCCTTGCGTGAGGGTATCACCCTCCGCCGGAGTACCACTTCCAGCCGCCGAAAATGTGACCTCCTTGTACATCGGGATTTCATCCCACCCCGTTGATGAGGCCGTGTAAATGTTGACGGTATTACCGCCATCGTCTTTCCGAAAAGCAAACACATTGTCGCTATTTGTTTTAGTTTGAGCGCCACTGATGGTCACTCCTACACTCCCTGCCGTTCCAGCGCCGCTGGTATAATTATTTGCAGGGTTGGTAATCAAAAAATTGCCTGCCGCATCAGAATCTGCCCATGCCCCGCCAGTAAGATCAATGCGGAGAATGGTTGCGACGGCACTCCCTTTTGTAAGGGTATCTCCAATGCTTGGAGTACCACTGCCTCCAGCCGTGAACGCCACGGTACTGCAATTGACGACCAATGATGCGACACCAAGCACTGCACCTGTCGCTCCAGTCGCTGTCGTCCCCACCGTTCCAATCAATCCACGATAATAGTCGGCGGCAAGATTCAGGTACTGGGCGTTCTCCTGAGCCGTCACGCTTTCCGTCACGGACACGAGCGTCCCAATCGCGGCCCCACCATCAACCTCCATGGCCGTGCCAGCCGTGAACGATCCACTCGTATTCGTAATAGCCATCGTGAGATCCGCTTCATTGACAGCAACGAGACGAGCAGATGGAGTCGCCGCTCCTACTTTTTTAATATTTGCAGGAGCCGTGGGAACATTGGTGAATGAAGCAACTTGAATAATATCGTAGGTCGCATCCGACGGCTTTGCCTGTCCGTCATAACGCTCATACCCTTTAATGCGGCTATATCCGCCGCGTGTTCCAACTTCATAGTTCGAAACTTCTCGCGCTACACCGGGAGGAAGCTCATACGTGGGAGTGATTTGGTCCCATCCTCCACCAAGCGCAACTCGCTGGTACTTCACAGCGGGCAACGATGCAATTCTTCCGGGTGGCATTAGGCTAATGATCCTCCCAATCTCATGACGGGCCTAAACTCACGATTCATCGCATAGAGTTTTGGCTCATACTCACTTCTGGCATATGACACCATCTCTCCAGCAGACTCATATAACCCATATTTCCACAGTGCGCGGTAGACAATAATCATATGATGCTGCGGATGCACATCAGGGATGTCCCCATCAGCAGCTAACACAATCGGTTGCTTGTAAAAATCGGCGGTGACGGTATACCCGTCATCTGGAATTGGTCCCAGTACCACCGAATGGTTCGATGGAATAGCGGAAACGGAATCTGGACGAGTGCGCGTATCTCTCGTCCCTCCAAACAGATAGACATCCCGCATATACGGATACGTTCTAGGGGTGAGCAATGTCTCCCCTGCCGTTCCGTCAGTCGTGTTATAGACGCGGAATGACCCCCACGCCCATGAATTGAAGTTAATGGCTTGCTGTGGCCCCGTCAGGGTACACGTCAACCCACCTGTAATCGTCGCCGCTCCAGCAGCAAAGTTTCCGCTTGGAGATGACAGGATCAATTTCCCTATAGCCGTGGTCGTTCCCCAGTCCCCAAACTGTAAAATAATTTTCTTGATCGTTCCAGTAATTGCTCCCTGCGTCAGAGTATTCCCCACCGCTGGGGCCGCTGCCCCACCTGTATTAAACCCTATCTCAGAGTAGCCATCCACAATGCCGAAATCATCTGGCGTATAAATGTATTGCCCCGCTGACGTGGTAGTGGTGGCCACATCTTCGACACGAAGGAAATCCCAATCAATATGTTTCTCTTGGATCTCCACCCATGCACGAGACACCCAATTAACCACACGAGCAAGCTGATCGACTTGCCCCGTCACCGTCGTAGGAGCTACATCATTGGAAATGCCGCCCTCACTGACGACAGCTTGGCACATTTCTAAAAAGGTCATGGCCTACTTTCTCCTAATACCCGCCCTTGTGCGTCTTCTGAGAACCGCTATTCTTTTTCATTCCAGACTTTACCGTTTTCATTGGTTTCTTTTTTTTATGAGGCTTAGTTCCCATCATGAGTCATCCCTCCTATCGGCTTTGAAGTAATCCTTCCAACCACTCTGAGGCGCGTGGACTCTTATCTTCAAGCACCACAAAGTTTGCGACGGCTGAGGTGGTAAAATTCACATTATTACGAGGATCTGAATTTGGAGGCAGGTCATAGCCTGCTTCAATCTCATCAATTTTAGCCCGTGCAATCGTTTCGACACAGTATCTTTTGGTGGTAAACGTCTTGTTGCGCGGGAACATATTTACTTTTTTCCATGCCCCGTTATCAAGGATGACGGCAATCCCATTGACTTGGCAAAACATCCATGGGTCTTTATGTTTTCCAGATGAGGGGTGGATGCGAATGGTCACTGGTTCATCCTGAAACGCCAGCTCTTTTAATTTCGCGTCTTCTGCCGTTCTCACTTCTTCACGAGGATCAGTCAGAATGTCTTTTGGGATCGACCCCTCTACAGGGATATGCACGGTAGGCCGCTGAGTAATCTCAACGTCAGCGCTCTCACGCATCTCCCGTTTCATATAAAACTCAGGAGAAGCATTCCCCTTCACCTCTTTGTTAGAAGATTTCTTTTTGGCTGTCTTCGTACTCATACAATCCCTCCTTCTGTGGATGTGAGAGGGGAGTGAGCGTCCTCACTCCCCACCACACATGTATTACGATGTTTGCGGTCGGTTTGGCAGACGACCAATATTGACGTCAGTCGCTGTTACACCAGTCGCATTCCAGTTTGTAGTACCCCAAATGTTGCTCACTCCCGCCGTTGCGCCTGCTTTGTAAATCGTATACGCAAACGGCACAATGTCACCCTTAATGGCTGGGAAATCTGGGGCATTGACGAAATCATCGTCCATGTCCAAGTCTTCGATTGATCCCATTGCACATTTCACAGTGCCATCAGATTGCAACCCCCAGACCACGACAGTGCCTTGGCCCGGAGTATTTGCAACGCTGTTACCACCAATCAACGCTGTAAAAGCTGCTCCAGTGTTGTGATCGGTAGTAGGAGTAGCACCGTTAGTAATGGCAGTTTTGGTGAGCTGCTTGCCGTCAAGACTGTAACAGATTGTAACGGTAGTATCATGAACCGTTTCTGCACCAGTCGTAGTGAGCAACCCGCTAGTAGTACATTGATTTATCGCTCCAATACCCAACTGATCCATATCTACTCTCCTATCTTAGCTTAATTGATGGGTCAAACGGACCCACTGGACTAATGTGAACCGCAGTAACGCCTGTCGCATTCCACGCCGTGGTTCCTCCAACATAATCAGCATTGGTGTTTATCACAAGGACAAACCCAATCAAGCATTTGTTTGTTGGAAACGGTGGGAATTTAACCGCCGCGATAGCTGTCGCGCCAGTACCCATTGCCGACGTGCGTGTTCCAGCATTATCTTGGAAATAACAGAACACGTTATAGTCGTTTTGTGCAATAGTTCCAGACAGCGCTGGCATATCCGTGGAAGCGGCGATGGTGAATAAATTCCCCTTCGTCGTCCCGTAACATGCCGATGCTCCAATCTTCGATAGCGTACCACCAGCCGCCTTAACCACTAAACCAGCCGTTACCAGCATCTGTGTAGACTGCCTGTCTGCTATCGGATCAAATACATTAATCAGCCGCTGACCATAAGTTACGTCAGGCAGTTTACTGAGCCATTGAGCTACTGTTCCTGTCATGCCCATTTATCTGCCCTCCTTATGTCTGCTCTTTCAAACCGCAGTTACCTACAGCGAGCCACCCATCGTTTTCGACCATACAGGCGAACCACCACAGTGCGCCAACATACCCTCTCTGTCCCAACGGATCAGATTTGCTTTTCTGTCCCGGTTTCAGGAAGGTAGGATCAACACTGTCGAGGCCACGTACAGCAATTTTGCTCCACGCATCCTGTGCAGCCACTACAAATTGATAGACATCAATGTTTGCTCCGCCAGTTGATTTCAATCCAGTCGCGCCAACAGCGGCCCCAGCGTTCTGCCGAGACACAAGGTCAGGACTGGTAATAAAACGAAATCTTTCAACGGTGCCCAACTCATTATCCAACGCTTTACCCTGTGCATATTTTGCGGCAGGAATAAAGCCCGGAAGGTCACGAATGTCTGGCTCTGCATCCGTATGCACGAACACAAAATACCCACGCTCCACAGCGGAGGTGCCGTAGTTCGGGCCAGCAGCCAAGACAGAGTTCACCATCTTGCCATGATTGGCCTGCAAGTTGGACGAAATGTTTCGGATGAATCCGAGCGTTAGCCCTTCATCAGTCGTGCCCATTGTCGTCCCACCAGAGAACCACGCATTGGTGGAAGCTTTGAGTGCGCCATAAATAACCATCTCATTGACGAGCGTCACACGCTCACCAGTGTGTTTGACCATTTCAGCCGGGATGTCATCCTCATACAAATGATAGGTCTTGTCGGTGTATGCATAGAGACAGCTATACTCCTTGACCACCACCTGTACATCGACTGGAGTCATGGTGTCTGGGGTCGGTGTTACGCCCTCAGCCGTCGCATGAAGTGCGACGTATGCAGCCCCTCGATCTCCGTTAGCATCTTGGAAAAATCGGTTCTGCGTATTGTAGTTCGTTGTTGTTGCGTTGAACGGAATATATCGACGTGCGATATACGTGTCACCCGTTCGCTGCGGCATTTTCATCTGACGACCATGCCGCGAAAGAACTTCATCGGGTACCGCATGAGCCAAAATTTGACCCTTAAACTTATTGATACGGCCCGCGTGTAGTGAGTATGTTTGTACGGCCATAACCTTACCTTTCTATCAAAGCTGGCGTGCGGATCTACCGTGAGTAGAAACCGTCCTCCAACTGTTGTTGGTCGCTCTTTAATCGAGCTGTCGACTGCCTGTCTCCCTTGGAGACTTCAGCACGTTTCAGTTTAGCTTCCCTCGAAGCCTTCTTTTTTCCTTTGACGACTGCCTGCTTGTTAAAGCGATCAAACGCCTCAATCAATTCGGTAGGACTCGTTGTCGCTTCCGTCTGCTTTCTATAGTCTTCCGGTTGCTTCTCAAGCCATTTCCGAAATGGCGTCCCAAGTTGAACCTTTTCCTGCCAATCAGGATATCTCTTGTTCAGCATATTGGACTCAACTCGATACGTCGCTTCCTCAACCATCGCATTGGCAACGTCGTTCGTTATACCAGCTTGCTGCGGAGGTTGTGCTGGTGGTCGAGGCGTAGGCTGCACCTGCGCCCTCGCTCTGGCTTTTGTATAAGCCTTGAGTAATGGCTCCGCAATTTCAGGATAGTTCTCCGACAGCTCCGCAAGATCTTCCGCCGTGAGCGTTCCATGGCCTGATTTCGCATTTAAGGCTTGCATCTGCCTGATCGTTTCCCCTTGATTACCGATATGGCCAAAGGCTTTTTCGAGTCCCTCCTGAGCGCGTCTACTCGTGGCTTCTGCCACCTCAACACTTTTCAGAAGTTTGTCGAACTTGTCTTTGGTAACGGTGACGGTTTCAGGCTCAGAAGAATCATCGGAAGACTCTGCTTCCTCCTCCTCCTCATCATCATCGTCAACCTCATCAGTCGAGTCTTCTGCTACGGGATCTTCTGGGACAGCTTTCTGTTTAGTCTCAGGCTCAGAAGGCGCTACCTCCTCAACCACAACATCACCAGAAAAGCCTTCCATTAAGTCACGAGCAGCCTTTTCTTCGGCTGATACTTTTTCGGCTTTAGGTTCTTCTACAGCAGCTTGCTCTGCCACGTTTGCCATTCCTCCTCCTCCTAGATCGGCCCGAAGGTCGCTCCGTTAGAATTGCTGTCCAACACGAGGGGCAGCACTCGATACAACGCTCGGCGTTTCCGTCGAGCTATTAATTCTCGCTGTCTTGTTTTTAAGGCAGCTCCCATCATTACCGTCTCTTGTCTTCTTCTGGGACGTTAAAATCTAAAAACCTCTTGATCTCTTTGATCTGACCCCTCACCATGGATGTCACGGTCGGGTCATGCTCTCTGTCATTGTACTCACGCATAGTATCGAGGCGTGCTTTGTAGTGGTCATACAGTTTCTGCCATGTAATCGTCGAACGATCAGCATCAGTCAGATCAAACTCCTCACGCCTCGAATCACCCCTCATTGTTCATATGATCGGCCAACTTCTGCCAACCCCAAGGGTTCTGTCGGAGGCACGGAAGTCTCAGGGGTGGACGCCCCATTCTTTGCCGCCGTCGCCCTCATCGACAACCTCTCTTGCTGCTTCAGTCGCATCGCCGTATCTGCCAGCCTTGTCTTGGCTTGGTCCATGGAAATTTGGTGGCGATTTGCATAGTCCATCTGTTTCATTTCAATTTGTTTCTGCATGTTCATGATTCTAAACTCAGCCGATTGCTTGATCTTGGCTTGGTTCGATCCTTCTCTCAACGCCGCGATCTTTGTTTTCTCAAGCTCGACCTGAGCCTGCAACACCGCCGTATCCATGGCCACTTGGCGATCCATCTCATCGGACTGGTAATCCACCTGCATCGCCTGCTGCTTCAATGCAATATCAGCTTGCTTCGCCTGCACGTTAAACCCAAGCTCTTGCTGCTTCATCTGCATCTTGGCCTGTATCTCAGCCTGTTCAAGCTGAAGCTCCATCTGCTTCATCTGCATGCGGATCTGCTCCACCTGAATGCGCGGATCAGGCTCTGGTGGAGGCGGTTGCATCATGGCATCAATACGCATCTGCTGTTCTTCCGTCATTTGCACCGAAGACGGACGGAGATGGCGACTTCGCAATACCTCTGTCATCAGCTTTTTAGGATCTAGCCCAAAGGCTGGATTCATTGACTGCCCAAGAAGCTGCACAATAAATTGATCTTGAATCGCTCGTTCCACCAACGCCGATGATCCTGCCGCATGAATCTGAAAATCCCCTTTCTCGTAATCAGGGACATTCGGATCAAGCAACAGCCACTCATACATCGCCTTAATCAAAGGGCGCGTAATGTAGTCATCTGCTGAGAACCCTATACTTCTCAGAAGCTGATTGGCGTTACTGTTTTGGAGCTGCGTGGCTCCATACGTTTCTGGCGTGGTAGGTCCAGTCTGCCCCTGAGAAATCAGCGGGACGCTTGAGGATTCTTCCGCAAGCTGCTGGCCATACATAATCACCTGCATTAATTGGTTGGTGACGTTTGGGAACTGATACACGTTAAAGGCGCGTTTCACATCATCGTTCAACGCATCCTTGGTTAAGTACCAGAGCTTCATGCCTGTAATGACATCAGAACGATCTGCAGGCTCAATCGCGTCACGATCCATGACGATCTGTCCACCTGCACTGAGTCCGGCATTGTCAAGCAGCGCCCGTGTCCCGCCATTCACAATCTTCTGCGCGGTCATGACCTGCTCACCCACACCGCATCCAGCCCACAATCCAGTGCGCCGTCGCCATGGGAAGTTATAGTAGAGCAACCGCCCAGACTCCTCGAAATGACTTCTGACGACCTTCACCGGAATGTCTGCGATCATGGTGGCCACTACATTGACCGTTTCCTCTAGCGGATTATCATCGCTATACGGTTCGTCGTTATAGACTCTCCCATGCAAATAATCATAATCAGATTTTCTAATTGGCCCCACATAATGCCACACTTCATATTGTCCCTTGTACCGCTCATCATAGCTGTCATCATAGTGAGGTTGCTTGGTCCCAGATTGAGGAGACATGCCCTCCACCCCAATCTCTAATACCATATCGACTAAACGATCACTGAATCCCGGTTGCCCACGCAGAGACTTGACCTTGCTCGGAGAATAATAGTCCCGCTCCCACACATAGGAACCGTTTTCTATTTTCTCTCCACACGCCGGGTCAGGGTACACCGCCCATGGACTGACGCGCTCAGTGATAGGCACCATCGCTGACCGCTTTTCTAATGTGATCTCTTCTTCACCTGTCTCAGGATCTTCTGACCTGACTACTGCCATGTCATGCTTGGTCTTAGGGTGTGGACCCTTCAAGACACCAACGCCCAGACGCGCAGCATCAAAGATCACCGACCTCATCTCAGCCGCATGACCACACTCCACCAACCAGTCATAAATTCTGTCCTCTGCCGATTTCGCCGCCTTATCGGCTGCATCAATATTTTCTCTGGCAAGATCCGCCACCGTCACAGCCACACGCCCGTCTCCCTCAACAGGAGGGCCAGCAGCAGCCATCATTTCATCAGGGGCACCCATAGGCTGTCCTTGAGGTATTGGTGCGCCAGGAGCCAACGTCGGCTGCTGAGCAGGCATTGTGGGCTGTCCTTGGGCAATTGGCTGCTCTTCTGACGGCTTCGTCATCGGAGTGCCGTCAGGGAACCCTACCGTTCGTGTATCTTCTTTGGCTTTGACGAGATCTGGGATAGGAGTCGAAACTAATCCAAATGGTTTATCATCGACATCAATCAGAATGTCATGGACCTTCGCCGCAGCGGCGTCTACATATCGAGCTGTGAGTGGCACAAACACCGTAGACTTGATCGTGCCATCATCTCCCATTTCTCCGCCAGCCATCGTGAGTGGCCCGGACATGTCAGTAGGCTTATACCATCCTGCCGCATTAGCGGCGTCTCGGTTAGCGTCATCAACGCTGTTATATGCCTCTTCGGCATACGACCACCACTGCTCAATCCCGCTTCCTTCTCTCGCCGTGACTGCCTCGTTTCGTTTAGAAATCAGATCACTCGCCAAACGCATCATGGCCGCTTCTCGGTCTTCGTCTGAAGCGCCATAACTGCGAATGAATTTCCTGACTTCTTTCGGGAGTTCAAGGTCTGCTACCGGGATACTGTCCCGCGATTCTGCAGCGTCTAGCTCCCGAACAAAATCCTTTACGCCTTTCGGCAACTCTTTATCTTCTTTGGCCATTGATTACTCCGAGATTGCATCTCCCAGCATCGTCATTTCAGCTACGCTCACATCGCACTCATCACCAAACTCAGACAACGGGATGGGGGAAATATTCACATCAACTTTGGTTTCAGATACTTCTTTCCAGTCTTTCTTGTATGCCTCAAGTCCACCATTTTCAAAGGTATACATCACTCCGCCATTGTCCCCAGTCGCGGGAGTTCCACCGTGCTTATCACAAATAGCTTTCTGCTGTTCATCAATCAACTGCAATTCAGGTTGCAACACATGGTACATCCGTGCCAACTTAAACCGCGCACCTGCTGACATCGTTCGATCATTATTGATGATACTTGTTAACCCTTTCGCTACTTGTAATAATCGCTCGGTAGATAGCTGCATTAGTCTACGACCCCCAATCGTAAGGTGAATATTTCGCCTGAGACAGGCGCATACGCATTTCGTGCGACCATGATCCCGAATAGATTTCCCTTTGATCCCGATGCCGTAGTAACAGGCAATTGAATATCCTTCACCACACACGCGGCATTTCCGCCAGCCCCAGATGTCGCATTGCCAATCGTCCATCCGCCTGTCGCAAAATTAATCACACCCACCAAGTACCCCATTTCTGTGTCTGAGGGGGCAAAGGCTGCGTTATCCGCCTGCGTCGTGAATGTTGTATGAAAGAGCAGTAAGTCGATATCAGGCTTGGTGGACACTGAGGCGCTCGAATGCAAAATGGCTTTTTGTATCGTAGAGAAGCCGTTCCCATTCAAGTTAACACTCGTAAGTACCAGAGTATTATCCGCTGCCGTGGATGATCCCACGACATCTCCAGCCGCATAGGTAGTGGTATTGGCTGGGCGCGTTACAGTCGCAGTCATCACGCGACCTCTTCCTAAAGTAAACACCGATGTTCCCATGATTATGACCCTCCCTTGAGTGGAGATAAATTATATCGTGCTACCAATGTGTAATTCAACATATATCTACCCCAATAAACCCATAGATCGGTCACGAGGCTGGAACATTTGGACCCCACTCCTTCTCTTCGGAGGGGACATGACTTCAAAATGCCGGATCATCATTTCTAAAATTCTCGTGGCACTCATCAAGTCATCGTTAATTTTTACGACTTTGCCGTCTTTCCGATGGTACATGCGAAACTCTTCAAACCAATCATTGAGGTTTTCGGCTATTTTCAGCCGACCTGTTCTCATGCGATCCAACAATCGCTGTATCCCTGCTTCAGTACTGAACCCTCCGGTCCCCTCTTTCTCCATATCAGACGGCGGATGCGTAGAATGTGCGCGGAACATATGCACCCCATGATCTCGGTATTGCTGTGCGATCTGCTTACACGGGCCACCCGTATCATGCTTCAACCCATCATGTGGCCAGAACACGGGAATCCATGACCCTCTCGCCACAATGGCAGTCGCGTGTACGGCAGGCGTTTCTTCTTTCACGCGGTACGCATCGTAAATGTGAAGCGTATCCGTATCCGCATCGAACGCCCCCCACACCGCAGCTGTCGGATGGTCATACCCAATATCCATCCCCACACCCCTCGACCAATAACCGGGAATCTGGAAGTTGGGTTCTTTCAAGTAGACCTCTTCCACAGGAAAGACCCGGCCTGATCCCAGCGATGGCACACCCATCGTCCGAGCTTCACGCTCATGCTCCGGGTGCATCTCGACAATGTACTTTCTCTGCTCATCGGTATAATGATCGGCATCGTAGAGGGTCATCTGAATCACCACAGACCCATCAGGCTTTTCATTCAATAGACGCCGCACCACATTGGTAATACCCATCAACGGCGTAAACGTCATGTAGCTAATGCCATTCGTCGCGGTGGTTCGGGTTCTTCCCTCTGAATAGATGTCAGGCGGTGGCTCTTCATCGAACCATACAAAATCCAGCGTTTCTCCCTGCCAACGCTTTCTTCCTTGGTCATACGTTTTCAGCGTGATGCGTGAGTTCGCCCCAGAGGTATGCTTCACGATAATCGTTTCGACTGCGTCTGAGACACCATGCACATTACGCTTAATATCGACGATAGCATCTTCAGGGATGGCTCCCGTCCCCCATTCCCCTACTTCTCCCAGCAGGATACGCTGAATGCCATCACGAGTGGTTTGTGCCGTATCAGAACCAGCCCATCCCTTTGACCCCTTTTTATAGCGCTTGCCTTCCCACCAATCTGGATACCGCCCCGTCATGTGCATCGCTGTTTCCATGCCCGCACATGTCGTTTTGCCTGCTTGGTTGGCAGCCATAAGTAGACGCTCTTTCACGGAGTCATCGCCCCCAATCGCATGGAATTCTTTCTGCTTGTCAGAGGGAACATACTGCTCCATCTTCCGCTTTGAGAGAGCCTCATTGACGGCTTGCAATAACTCTAAGTCTGTAGGCTGTTTCGCTTCCGTAATCATTATACGTCCAGCTTCTTTTGTTTGACTGCATCAGCAATAGGCTTGGAAAGTTTCTCTGCGCTCCGGCCCACCACGTAGCCGCCTAATCCAATTTGCAACAATGTCCACGCTTCATCAGCGAGACGAAAGGCCAGCAACCCAAAGCTATCCGCCACCACAAGCGCAAGAAACGTCATCATCGTAATAGGTCGCCATGACCGTTGCAGCCATGATCCTCCCTGCGCCTCAGCCGTAATGATTTGAGATTGGCTACTGAGGAGCTGCTTCTCATACGATAACGCTTTACTCTGCAGCTTCGCCTGCATGGCAAACAATTCATTCTTGAGTTTTGCTTTCTCTTCATCTGAGGTATGCACCTCATCAATCAGTTTCGTAACAGGCGACACCATCCCACCAATAAAGTTCAGCAATCCCATTAGCGTACTCGCTCCATCATCCGGTCAATGTTTTCTCCCACACGCTCTTCAACGGCACGGCGTTCATCACGTACATCTTTCAGGCGGTTCCGCCAGATGGCTTCGACGGCAGGATCATTGTCGATGAACGTCCCTAGAGGTGCGACTACATCATTGTCGAGTGTTTGTTCAATGCGATAAATGGTCTTGGCATGATCGCCCCAGAGAGCTTTTGTCGTATGCTCAAAGTTATCCAATGCGGTTTTCACATCCAACATGAACGCTTCATTCTTCGAGACGTTCGCGTGGACCTTTTCGATATTGGCTTTGACCCCAATGAATTGCTGATAGCCTGTAAACCCAAACCCAATCAATGTTCCTAACAACAACAAGGCTGGGATAATCTCAGATATCTTCATACGGCGGCTTCAAGCTCTTTCGGTTCCGATGGAGTAATATCAACGACGTTTTCCCCAGCCCTCTTTTCAAGATCCCGCTTCATATCCAGCAGCACCTCGATCTTGACATTCGCAAGGGGATGATTATCTTTATTACTATCATCGTAGAATTCCAAGGCTTTCCCGAGTACCTCAAGCGCCTTGAGCTTTTCATGAAACTTAAATCGCTTGACTCTGCCGTTGCGACTTGAATTCACCTCAATGCTTGAAATCGCAGATGCGTCTTTTCGAGACAGCTGCGTGATCGGAAGCGGAGAACCGTTTTCATCCACCATGTCCTTCACATTAAAAAATGCCATGGAGGTTAGCTCCTGCAGCCACCGCTCTTTATCGACCATGGCCATCTTCTGCACATGACGCTTCTCTTCAGCCCGCTGGCCATTCACAATATGACCCAGCTCTTTCGATAACTTTGCGCCCTTGACCATCGCCGTCTTTTCACTGTATCCGGCCTTGACCGCAGCATCCCGATTCGTCTCGCCTTCGAGAACATGCAGAATCCATCGCTGCTTGGCCGGAACCAACTTGACGAACTCAGGATTGTCAACGAGGTATTTAGTTTCTTTCTTTTCTTGGCTCATGCTTTTTCCCATTACCGTTTACAATCGGAAGGCCATTAATTAATCGAGAATCTTCAACGGCCTTTAACGTCTTATCTTGCTGAACTTTTGATTCCCAAAGATCCAGCATCCGTGAGGCTTCACGATGCACAATCACCTCTGGGTTGTACCCTTCTTTGACAATTTCCCCATGCCGATCAATCTCACCAAACACGCAGCAGACCTCGATGTTGCCTTGGCTTTGAATGAAGGTGAGCTGTCCAACGTAAGGATTCTCTTCAATTGACTGTTCTTCTCCCATTAGAGCTTTCTCCTGCTGAGTTCACAAATACGCCGTTCGGCTTCCCCGGTATGAGGGTCGTTCGATTCCATAGCCCTCAAGGCGCTTTTCAACATTCCCTTCATCGCTCTCAGTGCATGTTTCTTGCCATCATCCATGACCACGACTTTAACTTTCAAGTCTCCGTTTGAGTGCTTCCCATG
>CAYZDH010000029.1:0-4659 GCA_964477025.1 uncultured Rhodospirillaceae bacterium
AAGACTACCTCATCCGCTAGGCGTTTTGCCTGTCCGATGTCATGCGTTACAAAAATCACATGGGTGCCGCTCTGGCGGACCCTTAAGACTATCTGTTCAATAGAAAATACAGAAGCAGGGTCAAGGCTTGCCGTCGGTTCATCAAGGAACAAAACTTTTGGACTCGTCGCGAGTGCGCGGGCCAAGGCAAGGCGCTGTTGTTCTCCTACAGATAGAGCGCGGGCCGACTGGTGAGAGAAATTAAGAAGGCCTACATCCTCGAGAATTTGATCGCGACGCTCTTTTCTCCCTCTAAATTTGAGAACGAAATCAATATTTGCGGCAACGGAGCGTCGCAGGAGTACCGGCCGTTGAAATACCATTGCTTGTTTTCTGCGGATTGAGTTTGACATTGGTGTCCCGTTCCATCGGATTTCTCCTTTCGTGGGTGAGATCAATCCATGCAACAAACGAAGCAGTAAACTTTTCCCTGCACCATTCGGACCCATGATGACGGTGAGTTTGTTGGCTTCTAGCGTCAATGTAATATCATTTATGTATTGAACCCCGTTATATTCAAGGCTCAACTTATTGGTTAGAAGGGGTAGCAATATAGAATTATTGTGGAAAGAACTATTCCCGTATAAATCCGTTTTTTCCGGCGGCTTGTTATACATTAGTATACCGTCCAGCTGTTAACCGCAGGGACATTACCGACGCATTTACAGCCAATGCAATGGCTAGGAGTACTAGTCCAAGTGCTAGCGCTAAAGGTAGATCTCCTTTGGAGGTTTCGAGTGCTATAGCGGTTGTCATCACGCGCGTGAGGTGATCAATATTTCCACCGACAATGATCACAGCGCCAACCTCAGCGATTGCGCGGCCAAATCCCGCGAGGGCAACCGTTACTAAAGAATAACGGCCGTCCCATATCAAAGCTTGAATGGCCTTTCGTCTTGGAATTGATAGTGAATGAAATTGTTCTGAATACTCAGTATTTAGGTCTTCAATAATTTGACGGGAAAGGGCAGCGACAATTGGTAGGATTAAAATTACCTGCGCAATGATCATCGCAGTCGGCGTGTAAAGCAGACCAAAAGACCCCATGGGGCCGGCCCTAGAAAGTTGTAAATAGACAATTAATCCGACAACAACGGGAGGCAGACCCATCAAGGCATTTAATGAGACCAAAACTAGACCTCTTCCGTAAAAACGGAAGGTGGCAAGGACGGCACCAAGCGGCACACCTATTACAACGGCGAAGGATACAGCTGTCAGGCTGACGCGAAGCGATAGCACGACTATCTCTATTAGGTCTTTATCGCCAGAGAATACTAACTCGAAGGCTAATACAAAGGCGTCTAAAAAATCTTGCATTTGATGTTTATTCACCCTAATCGCACAAATTTCCAGCCAATAATCAACAGAGTGGAAAATTCATAGTTACTGAATGAATGAACGTCCCTCCTTTGCGGGCGCCAAAGGCTCGGCTACACTTTCTGTAGTAGAAAAATATGGGAGGGTGTCCAATGAGTTTTACAAAAGGACCATCAGAGCTGGCTGAAGAGGACGAATTCAAGCGGATGCGGGAGCTTGGTGATTTTATGATTTATCGTTCGGCAATTAATAAATTGGCAGATGGGGAGTGGTCGAGTGAAGAGGCTAAGTTCAATCTTGGTCCTCTAAAACCTTCACTTATGGGAGAAGATCCTCGCTTACCTACGATGCCAGAAAAACCTACGCTTGCTGATTTCTTTAAGTTACGTTTTGGCCCGTCAAAACAGCATTTACTCCAAAGTGCCGCCCTGGCTCAAAAGAATGGACTGTCTGATAAAATGGTTTTGGCTTGCCTCTTACATGATGTTTCGGTGATCGCATTCTTTCGACCGGATCATGGTTATTGGGGTGCGCAAATGCTGGAACCTTATGTTGATGAAGAAATCTCTTGGGCGATCCGAATGCATCAGGCATTACGATTCTTTCCGGATGAATCAGTTGGTTATGAATATCCTATTGCCTATGCGAAAAGGTTTGGCGCGGACTATGAAGTCGAGCCCTATATCAAGCGCGACTATGAGTATGCCCGCAACCACAAATGGTACATGTCAGCACGTCAGATCTGTCTTAACGATTTATATGCGTTTGATCCCGATACATTAGTTTCAATTGATCAGTTCGAAGATGTCATCGGACGGCATTTTAAAAGCCCGGAAGAAGGTCTGGGCAACGATAGTACGCCAGCATCACATATGTGGCGTACCCTTCGTCGTCCGGCGAATGCACTATAGTCAGTGAGGTAAAAATGATAAAAACACTTAGACACCTCATCGCCTTTAATAGTGGGCTGACAGTTTTAAGCGATGATGGCACCGGGCTTAAGGAGTTGGGGCAAAGCTTTCCTGGCGTAACGCTCGAATATATTGTTGGGTGCAGGGAAACGCCAAACGTCGTGTTTGCTGCTGTAGCTTTTGAAGGTGGTTATCGATCTGAAGATGGTGGACTGAGCTGGAAAAAGGTTCTCGACGGCGATATCCGAACATTTACGGTCGATCCTCACGATGAGCGCGTAGTCTACGCGGGAAGCGGACCGGTTTGTCTATATCGTAGTGAGGATAACGGTAGGACGTTTGCAACTGTTGATAGTTTCCTGGCGTTGTCCGACTCTGTTAAGAGACAGTGGACGGTTCCGCAAACTTATAAGGGGAAGGTCCCGCCGCATATTCGCCACGTCCATATCCATCCGGAAAAACGTGATCTAATTTATATTTTGCTTGAGCATGGAGGAGTTGTTCGCAGCCTCGATGGAGGCACGAACTGGGAGGATGTTAGCAACGGGATTGACTATCTCGATATGCATATTATTGAGAACCTGCCGGGTGACTTTGATCGTTATTATGTCTCATCAGCACGTGGTTTTTTTCGTACTGACGATGGCGGTAAAATATGGAAAAGGGTTGAGGATGGTATGCCCTACGCTTATACCGAATATTACAGCTATTCCCATGAGTGGATGTTTTGTAAGGGGTTGTCTGGTCAGCCACGCATGGTACTGGGTGGCGGCAGAGGATCCCCGGGCTATTGGGCACGAGAAAAAATGACCCCGCATGGGCATATCTTGATCAGCGATGATGAAGGGAGTAGCTGGCGTAACTCAGCAAACCTACCCATTGATATGCCCTACATGCCTTGGAGTTTTATTGGGCACCCCGAAAAGTCTGAAGTTTTGTTTTGCGGTATGGGTAATGGTGCTCGCGGTTTTGGTATGTCACCTGGGGCCCGAGGCGAAGGTGCATTTTATCGTTCAAACGACTGCGGTGAGAGTTGGGACTGCATAATTCCCGATATGCCGTCCGTTCTAACGTGCTGGGTTGCACCGGGCTAGTTAATGGAGACGTACCAGCCTCCATTGACATGAAGGGTCTGTCCCGTGGTGTAGCGTGAATTCGGACCGCACAAAAACCTCACTGTTTCAGCAAATTCTTTTGGTGTTCCTTCGCGGCCCATTGGAATTGGCTTTGTTTGAAAATGCGGTGATGGTGATGTAGCTCCAGGCTTTTGTATCCTGCCAGGTGCAACACAGTTTACTGTGATTTTCCGATCTGCTAGTTCAACGGCGAGGGCACCCGTTAGTCCCGCGAGCCCCATCTTTGCGGCGACATCGACGGAGCGGTTAGGGTTTCCAGTGTGAGCCGATGATGCTCCAATATTTATAATGACACCACGACCATGCTCCGAAAGGTGTGGGACCGCTGTTTTGATACATAGAAAGGCACTATCAAGTTTAGTAGCCATATAGTGGCGCCATTCTTTGTAAGAAATATCAGTAACCGCCGCCCTTGATGCTGGACCAACATTATTTATTAGGATATCCAGCCTGCCGAAATTAGTGACTGCAGAATCAATTAACTTTTCGACCTGGTCTTCCATTGTGACGTCTGCGAGACAGATGATAGCCCTTCCCCCAAACCCTTTTATCTCGTTGACTACTTGCAAAGCTACATCCGCTGACGTTCGGCCATTAATTACAACCCCAGCGCCCGCCCTTGCTAAAGCTATAGCAATATTCCTGCCAATATTACCCGTGCTACCTGTGACTATGGCAGCCATTCCTTCGAGTTCTTTTTTTTTGCCCATAATTGTTCCCTAATTTACTTGATTAATTTCAATAATTTCATACCGAACACCGGCTGTCTAACGCCCCTCCGTTTAATCGAATCACCCTGTAATTGCCTGTGATGTAATTCTAGGGCACTCTCATAAGGGCCTTGATATTTTTCCGACGGATATAAAAATTGTTTACAACCCTGACGAGATTCTGGCGTAAAATTATCAACGAAATTGTGTGATGCCGAATATTCTTAAGAGACATTGGGCCTATAGTTTTATTTTAGTGGGGCCGTTAGCTTATTTCTCTGTTTATGCCCTGTGGTTCCCACTATTGCTAATAATTGTTTGTAATCTTTCACGTCTCACTGCGATTTTAAACACAGACGGCTTCCTATCTTTAAGGCGTTATGTCCCGTTTTTCATGCTCCCGCTCTTGGGTGTTATTTCTTCGAGCTGGGCCTTAGTGCCCACCGCTGCACTTTCGACAGGAATTAAGTTTATTGGCTATTTTAGCGCGGCGATACTGGTTGGGTTCGTTTTACGTATCGTAACCGAGGAAGAAAAACGGAAAAT
>CAYZDH010000029.1:4759-16874 GCA_964477025.1 uncultured Rhodospirillaceae bacterium
CGATACTGGTTGGGTTCGTTTTACGTATCGTAACCGAGGAAGAAAAACGGAAAATTTATCTGAGCATAGCAATTAGCCTGTTGGTAACATTTCCCATATGCTTGCTCGATATTTTACTAGATGGCAGTATTTCCACCCCATTTAAGTCCTCTATTTACGCCCCGGAAATCTATAATCGCGGTACGGCAATTACAGCCTGCCTAATGTTCCCCGTTGCCGCTGGGCTCTTTCGTTTCTTAAATAAGTGGTTAGTTTTTGGGTTTATTGCGTCGTGTTTGGGGATAATTTTTGGACTTTATATGGAGGCAGCAAAGTTAGCCGTAATCATCGGCGTAATTATCTTTTTTACAATAAAATGGCAACCAAGGCTATTTTGGCCAGTTGTTATGATTCCTCTCTTATTTGCTTTTGCATTCCCTTTTTTATCTCTAGCACCGCTTCCAGAATTTCAGCAGTGTCGGCTTTATGACATTAAGGCTTCGGCTTTGCACCGAGTAATGATTTATCAGTTCGGAGCAAAGAATGTTTTAAAGAAACCTTGGCTTGGATGGGGAATGGATGCATCGAGGTCTATTCCCGGCGGATCCCAAAAAACTGAGAAAATTAGCTGTAAAAACCCCGAGGGCAAAATAACCGAGATCACTCTTGATGGAAATTTACCGCTGCACCCACATAATGCCGGGCTTCAAATATGGTTAGAGTTAGGGGTTCTGGGATGCATATTATTAATTGGTTCTGTTTTGCTCTTAATTAAAAGATTCAAAGAAGACCTTACCTCCGGGGATGGACAAGCTGTCCTGGCAGCAACATTTTGCTGTGCTTATATACTTTATAGTATCAGCTTTGGTTTGTGGCAAAGTTGGTTAATGTTTTCGATGATACTTACTGGTGGGCTGGTGTTGACCTTGCATACGAGAAAAAGGCCAAAGCTACGCAACAGTAATACTTAAGCCATCCCGTAACTAAAAAACTCTTGTTATCGAAAGATTTGTGTTTGTTTTGGAATAAGGGCAAACGAACTTCGTAATAATTTATGGTCAGTTTGCCCTGCGCCCAAACACTAATACTTGGATTTTAAAAGCTTAGTATAGACGTCAAAAGCTCCCTTGATATCTGCCTTCGGTAAAGTCATTACACTATCTACAACCTTGGTTAAATTTTTGGCGTTCATAGGATTTAAACGAGATTTCCGCTTTTTGATATCAGCTATAAAGGCAGGGTCAGCCATTGTCTTGTCGAAACCTTTTCTCCACGCGGCAACCAAATGATTAGGCATGCCCGGAGGCCCGGCCATAGAGCGGCCAATCTCGCTACCTGCCCCAATCACTGCTAGAAATGTTTTTTCTGCTTTGCTGCGTCCAAATTCGACTACCGAAGGTGTGTTAGGTAGATAAGGTTTTCGATTAGATGCCATCTGAAAAATTGGTTTGAATTTCCCACTTTTTATATCATCCGCATGCCGAACATTTAAGGTGGTCCAACTCGTAGCTGAAGCGTCTAGTTCCCCTCGTTCAACGGCCAAAAATGATGTCTTGGTGCCTCGGTAACCACTTATAATTTTGAACTTTGTGCCAGCAAACATATTCATCGCTGCGACACCGATATAGGTGTAATTGCGGCGTCCAATTGAACCAAATGTGTATTGTTTTTTCTTTGCGTCTTTCCAGCTTTTAAAGCCAGACCTTTTGTGAGCCATCGCAACGATATTAGCATCTGCAAAGCGACCAATATATTTATAGTTCTTAGCGTTAAAGCGAATCTTCGGATTGAAGAGGGTTTCCTGAACTACACTGATTTGGACTATTGATACCAGACTGCCGTCCTGGGCCCCGGCATTTGTTGTATAGTTCATGGCCTTGTTACCGCCGCTGCCTGGCATCGATTGGACCACTACAGTCGGATTACCCGCTATGTGACGATTTACATGGCGAGAGAGGAGCTGCGCATAGAGGCCATAAGCGCCACCCATACTGCCGCCGATTACAATCTTAACGGTTTTCCCCTTATAAAAATCAGCTACCTTGTCGGCATGGGCGCCAAGCGGGAAAAATGTAACGAGAATTATAAAAAGACCTATAAATTTATTTTTCATAGAATTTGCTCCCCGGTTTTGGTTACTTTGTCTAAAAACCCTAAAATAATTAATAAAATCAGTCAAACGACTAGGTCGTATTGCTTTTTGAAAGTCTGACTATCTGATAGTTTTGTATAAATTTAGGAGCCGATTATGCCGAGAGTTCTCAATAAAGGTCAGTTAAAGGCATATGAACAAGACGGGTTTGTTTCCCCGCTTGATTGCATTTCGTCTGAAGAGGCCGCTAAATTCCTCGGGATTATAGAGGATTATGAAAAGGTCCACGATGAAGATGTCAGTGTAAATATTCGTGTCCGCGCTGTGCTGGCCTTTAAGTGGATGATAGACCTTGCGCGCCACAAAAAAATTGCTGGTGCATTACAAGATTGCATAGGTCCTAACGTACTCCTTTTTTTATCCGGTGTTTGGTCCAAACAGCCAGGGACGGATACTTTTGTCTCGTGGCATCAGGACGGCGCTTATAACCCCTTCGACCGCAATACCGGTGCTACGGCATGGATTGGATTGACTAACTCGACACCAGAAAAAGGAAATATCCGTTGCATTCCTGGCAGCCACTCAGAAGTAATTCCCCACAAAGAAATTTATGATAAGGATAATATCCTCTCTCGAGGCCAGAGCGTGCCGGACGTGGATATCAGTAAGGCCATAGATATCCCGCTCTTGGCTGGCCAGTTCTCAATTCATCATGAGTTGCTGGTGCATGGGTCGGCACCCAATACGACCAATGAACGGCGACTTGGAATTTCCTTCGCTTGTGTGCCAACAGAGGCTAAACCTCTTTCAGGCCCCAGCACTGGTATTTTAATTGCTGGTGAGAACCACCCCGGTCATTGGGTGCTCAATAAAGAGCCCGCATTCGACCTCGACCCTGTTGGACTAGCTGAACTAAAGTCCGTCCAAGAAGCCTATCGAGATCCGACAGCTACAAAGCTTATTACTGAGGTTCTCTAAACTTAGCCTTTTTAGGCTGGCGATCCTGAGTAGGAATACATATCAACTAATTCGATGACATTTCCGTCCGGGTCGGGAATATAAATACTTCGCCCTGTTACGACGGCACGCCCTGTGCGCTCGTCCTCTAGCAAGATTTCAATTTTTTTATCCTTAAGCTCTTTAATCACCTCATCATATTGATCAGCTTCGATATGAAAAGCATGGTGAGCGTCGCGTTGTCGAACAGGTGCGATAGTGGTTTCAGTTTTCATCAAAACGATACAGTCGCCTGCAGAATCCAAAAATACCATTCCGCGCTCATGATTTGCATTGAGGAGCTTAAGGCCCAATACCCCAGTATAAAACTCAGTACTCTTCTTCGTATCGGTAACGGCTATGGTGAAGTGGCATACCCCTTTGGTTTCAATCATTTGAGCCTCCTATATGGCAGAAAATTTTTATCGAAGGCTATGTGCCAGCGAACAAAATGTCTATTGGACTGTCACTCATCCCACTCTGGGACACGCTTTTCACGGGTGTCTGTTGGCGGGCTGTCCATATCTAAGATACTGTCATCATATTCTGGTTCGTTAAGCTGCTGGAGTAGTGTCAGCCTGTCACCGAGTTCCCATACATGGGTGATGAGGTCTGCGCGCACAATGAAAATGCCAACGCCTACAAACTGTGCGAGTTGACCCTGTGGCTCGATGCCGAATATTTCGGCCTCGTGGGTGCCGCGATAGGTAAGGCATGCGGCAATTTTTTGTTCTTCAGCGACCAAGTCCTCTACCGAAATTCGAAAGTCGGGAAAAGTATCGTGAAGTTTTTTAATGTAGTCTATTAATCCGGTAATGCCTTTGGTTTCCTTGCCTAGCGCTCCATGAAAAGTGACGTCTTCCGTCATTATTTCTTCAGCGATCTCAAATTGATGTTCGTTCCATAACTCGTGATAAAATCGATTTACTAATAGCCGGTTGGCCTCTATTTGTTGTTCTGACATGATCTAAAAATATAACCTTAATCTATGTTTGTCGTTATCGAAGATTGGTTTATCATGAAATAATCGTATTCGGCCAACTCGAAGGCCAGCTTTATTCGGAGGTGTACAATGGATAGCGGATTGGAGCAAACCCGGGACCTTCCCCAGGAAATTACCACGGAGACCGATACACGAGATATTCTGGCGCGTGAAACTAAATATCAGGCCGAAAAAGGGTTCAATGATTGGACAATTGTTGATGTTGATGCCCATCACTCGGAGATGAGTTCCTGGCGAGAGGTTGTTGAATATCTCGATGACCCAATCCTAAAACATTATGCAAAAGAGTTTCAGTCACGAACAGGTGGCGCACCAGGCTTATCGAACGCTATGCCAGGGTTGCGTTATCAGGATGCAGGGGGACGAATTCCGCATCAAACTCAAATTGGTGAAGCAGTTGAAGATAAATCTAATCATCGTGACGTTACCCTCATTCGACGTTCAATGGATGCGATGGGTTTGGATCACCAAATACTTTTCCCCGGCAATCTGTTGCAGCTTGGCACTCACCCGCAGCCAAGAGTGGAAGCGCATTTGGCACTCGCCTATAACCGGTGGGTCTGTGAACGTATTCTTCCGGTCGACGACAGAGTGAAAACGCTGCTCTATTTGCCGATTTCTGAGCCTGAAATGTGTCTTAAGATTATCCGTGAGTTTGGAGAAAACCCAAATGTTTCTGGCTTTATGATCACCGCAGTTCGCTATAAGCCGGTGCATCATAATCAGTTTATTCCGATATATCGTGAGCTCGAGGAACGGGGCTTGCCGTTAGCATTTCATGCTGGTCTGACCTGGGGAGATGACTGGATGAAGCAGCTTGATCTATTTATTTCGATGCACGCCATATCTTTTGTGCTTTGTAATATTGTGCATATGACAAACTGGATCATCCACGGGATGCAGGAAAGATTTCCTAAACTAGATGTTATTTGGATTGAGTCTGGACTTGCTTGGCTAGCTTTCCTGATGCAGCGTCTAGATTCAGAGTATTTAATGCGGCCATCTGAAGCTCCTCTGCTTAAAAAGCTTCCTAGTGAGTACATGGCTGACATGTATTACACCTGCCAGCCCATCGAAACTTCTAATATGGCTTTGACAGAAGAAACGTTTAAGGCGGTAAAGGCTGAAACTCAGTTACTGTATGCCTCCGACTGGCCTCACTGGGATTTCAATCCACCTAGCACAATTTATGATCTGCCTTTTCTTGACGAGCAGGCTAAGCGTAATATTCTCGGAGAAAATGCTGTTCGCCTTTTTGGTATTGATACGAAAAAGAGTAAAGTGGCTTAAAGGAGAAAAAAATGGCGGATTTGTATGTGGGGCGCGATGATGAGTTTGAGGATCGCGGTCGTAAGGTCATTGCGCATGGAGAGCTAGAAATCGGTGTGTTTTTTATCGATGGCGATTTTTATGCCTATGAAAATAAGTGTGTGCATCAGGGAGGACCGGTTTGTCAGGGTCGAATTCTAAACCGTGTTGTCGAAATGATAGCTGACGATAAGACGAGCACGGGGCTGGCCTGGTCGGATGAAGACGTTCATATCGTTTGTCCATGGCATGGCTACGAATTCAATCTTAAAACTGGTATACATCCGGGATATAAAAACGCCCGGCTTCGTCCGTTTGACGTAAAGGTGAAAGACGGGGAAGTATATGTCGTCACCTGATGAAATTACTGACCCAACCAATGCGGCCTTTGACGCTGCAGTGAAAGCGTTGGGTGAGGGTAAGACGGAGAATATTCCCGTAGAAACCGTACAAAAGCTTCTAACCGCAGGCGCAAAGCTCTATTGTCGGAAATTGACAGAAGAGGACGATTATTTTCCACCGTTTAGGCCAGAGGATGTTGTGACTGCTACAGATGCAGTGGTTGCCATTGCAGAGATGATGCGCTCAGCAGATCTCAATACTTTTGACCTTGCTATGTGGATGTCGCGCCCACATTCTGAATAGGAACAGAACGCATTCCATAATTTAAGTTGTTTCGCTAATAGCCATCAGGGCGCGAGAGGTGCTTGGCCTCAGGCGGCCAATTCCCTATTATCCTGGTCAACATTTTGAATAACGAAGATTGAAGGAATTGGACATGCCCACCTCTACCGCTCCGGCTCCAATTGACACTCCTAAATCTAAAAAATGGGCCAAATTTAGTTGGGAAGACCCACTTTTTTTTGAAGATCAACTGACTGAAGAAGAGAAGTTGGTTCGCGATACTGCCCATCAATATGCACAGGAAAAACTCATGCCACGGATTCTCGATGCTAACCGCAACGAGAGTTTCGATCGCGAAATTATGAATGAAATGGGTGAACTTGGTTTATTAGGTTCTACCCTTGACGCCAAATACGGGTGTTCTGGTGTCAACTACGTTTGCTACGGGTTGGTGGCACGCGAAATTGAACGTGTTGATTCTGCTTATCGCTCAACTTTGTCGGTGCAGAGTAGCCTGGTGATGTGGCCTATCTATGCTTATGGCACTGAAGCACAACGCCAAAAGTATTTGCCAAAACTAGCGACCGGCGAACATGTTGGCTGCTTTGGACTTACCGAGCCTGATTACGGTTCTGACCCGGGGGGGATGGTCACCCGTGCTGTGGCGGTCGATGGGGGTTATCAGATCAAAGGAGCGAAGATGTGGATTTCAAACGCGCCGATCGCCGATGTGTTTGTTGTTTGGGCTAAGGACGATGAGGGAGTAATCGGCGGTTTTATCCTTGAGAGAGGTATGAAAGGACTTAGTACCCCTAAGATAGAGGGTAAGTTCAGCTTGAGAGCTTCTTTGACTGGTGAAGTGGTTATGGAAGATGTGTTTGTGCCCGAGGAAAATCGTCTAGTCGGTGCAAGAGGCTTGGGCGGCCCGTTTGGATGTCTAAATAATGCCCGCTATGGTATCGCCTGGGGCGTACTTGGTGCCGCAGAATTTTGTTGGCATGGCTCGCGCGATTATACAATGGAACGAACTCAGTTTGGGAGACCCTTGGCGGCTAATCAATTAGTTCAGAAAAAACTTGCGGATATGCAAACAGAAATCACTGTCGCGTTAGAGTCCTGTCTGCGACTTGGACGTCTTATGGATGAAGGTAATTGCGCGCCAGAATCTATATCATTGATGAAACGTCACTGTACTGGCAAAGCCCTTGATATTGCTCGGACAGCCCGGGAGATGCATGGGGGTAACGGCATTGTAGATGAGTACCATATCATTAGGCATGTAATGAATTTAGAGACTGTCGTCACCTATGAAGGGACACATGACATTCACGCGCTTATTCTTGGGCGCGCACAAACAGGGATTCAGGCATTTAGCTGACCTTATTATAGCAACCGCATCCCTTCTCGATCTGGCAGATGAGCTAAAGATATCGGAAGAGATTGGCTACAGAACGAAATATATGATGATCAAACCTCTTTCTCATATTCGTGTGCTCGATATGAGCCGTATATTGGCTGGCCCTTGGGCGGCCCAAACTTTGGCCGACCTTGGCGCTGAGGTAATCAAAATTGAAAGGCCTGGCACGGGTGATGATACCCGCACTTGGGGACCTCCATTTATTAAAGATAAAGAAGGTAATGAGACTAAAGAGTCTGCGTACTTCCTTTCCACAAATAGAGGGAAGAAGTCGATTGAACTCGATATCTCTAAACCGGAAGGCCAGGAGATCCTCCGCGACTTGGCAGCTAAATCAGATATCCTAATTGAGAATTATAAAGTCGGCGGCCTGGCTGCTTATGGACTTAGTTATGAAGATCTTAAAAAGATTAATTCGGGGCTGATTTATTGCTCTATTACAGGCTTTGGACAAACCGGGCCGTTCAGTACACGAGCGGGATATGATTTTTTAATTCAGGCTATGGGCGGGTTGATGAGTGTGACCGGCGAGCCTGATGGAAGCCCTGGGGCGGGGCCTCAAAAGGTCGGTGTTGCACTGACAGATATACTCACGGGTCTCTATACCAATATTGCGGCACTTAGTGCTTTAGCGCGTCGAGAGAGGACAGGCGAAGGTTGCCATATAGATATGGCGCTCCTTGATGTGACGACTGCGACTATGGCTAACCAGGCACTCAACTTTCTAGTCACGGGTGAAGCTCCGACACGGATGGGTAATGCTCATCCTAATATTGTACCATACGAAGCTTTCGAAGCATCAGATATGTATTTAATTGTAGCCGTAGGTAATGACGGGCAGTTCACTCGCTATGTCAAAGCCGCTGGTCATGCGGAGTTGGCTAATGATGAACGGTTTTCTTCAAATGCTGCTAGGGTCGCAAATCGAGACGTCCTTATTCCAATTATAAAAGAATTTATGAAAAAGAAGACTGGGCAAGAGTGGATAGACGCGTTGGAAGAAGTTGGGGTGCCATGTGGGCCGCTAAACAATATGGAGCAGGTTTTTGACCATCCTCAAGTCCAGGCGCGAGGTATGAAAATCGATCTAGAGCATCCGATGGCGGGAACGGTCCCACAAGTCGCTAGCCCTATCAAATTCACTGGCGAACACATTGATTATCAAGGTGCGCCACCGACATTAGGGCAACATTCATTATACGTGTTAAGAGACGTATTGGAACTGACAGAAGAAAAGATTGCTGAATTACAAAAAAACGAAATTATAGGCAAATAATCCATCCAGTAATTTGCATTAGGATCACTTTCTTGACACAAAACCAACCGCTATAGATTATTCGTATACAAACAAATTTGAAAAATTAGGCTCGTAACGTAAATGGCAGCGAAAGATGGCTATATTCTGGAACGACAGGCAGGGCATCTACTGCGCAGGGCACATCAGCGACATTCTGCAATTTTTCAAGAAAAAATTGGTGATGCACAGTTAACGCCCCTCCAATTTGCAGCGCTAGTTAAACTGCGGGATTTAAAGGAGGTATCACAGAATCACCTCGGTCGGCTAACGGCTATGGATGCAGCCACGATGCAGGGCGTCATAAAAAGGCTAGCATCGAGGAGTTTGATTAAAAGGCGTCCTGACCCTGATGACAGGCGGCGTTTAATTGTTAGTCTTAGCTCGGAGGGTTATGAATTAGTTAATTCCTTGGTAAGTAGCGGTAGTGATATAACTGCGCAGACGCTCGAACCACTTTGTCCTGCGGAACGGAAACAGTTTCTTGATTTGTTGACGAAGTTAGCGCAGCTTAACAATAGTGACGCGTCGGAATAAATTAACCGGTTAACGTGCTGCGTTGAGCCCTGCGATCATGCCTTCGATTGTACTGAATTTTTTTCTTGGTGATGGTTCAGGGGCGGCAGCTTCCTCTAACATCTTAATTATTAGCCAGGCATCGTACGAGACGACCTGCAGGCTACGTTCGATGACCAAATTATTAAGTTCATTTGGCCCTGGCTTGGCTTTGCCGCTAAAATCAGATATGAGCAAATCCGCTACAGCATAGGAATCCAGACGGTTTGTACCAATCGTTCCAGTAGCGCCACGTTTTACCCAACCAGCTGCATAAACGCCTTTTCCTACACGTCCATCTTGATGCTCAACGATGCCACTCCGCTCATTGAATGGGATCTCCTCTATAGCTTCCGCACGCGATCCGATGCAGGTGATTACCATTTCGCAGGGTATATCAAAGGTGTCGCCGGTCCCTATACAACGCCCCGACTCTACTTTCGTGCGTTCCATGCGAATACCTTCAACGGTTTTACCACCCAGAATTTCTATGGGTGAAGCAAAAAATTCAATATGAACGGTGCGGCGTTTCTCATTGGCTTTGGCTTGAGATAGCACTTTGAGGGTATCCAGGATACGCATCCGGACTTTCTTTTCACGATCGTCCATAGTTTCGGGCATGTCGCTGGGTAAGATCGAGGAGTCGACGACTGTTGTAGCGGCCTCCAAGGCTCCCATTTCTTTGAGTTCGTTATTTGTGCAGGCCGCCTCTAGCGGACCACGACGAGCAAACATATAAATATCTTTGAGCGTTGCCGTATCTATATCAGCCATCGCATAATCAGCAATATCGGTGGTTGCCATTTCTATCGGTGTTCGTGACAGGACACGTGCAACATCAATAGCAACATTACCAATTCCGATGACAGCTGCAGTACTAATATTAAGATTTGGGCCTAGGTCCTTAAAATCTGGATGGCAGTTGTACCACCCAACGAAAGCATTTGAGCCAAAGACCCCAGCTTTATCTTCACCGGGAATTCCCAGTTTGTTGTCGTAAGGGGCGCCATAGGCAAGGACAACGGAGTCATATATTGCGCTGAGTTCACTTAGGCTTACGTCTCGGCCAAGAGCTAAATTGCCGACATAACGAACGTTATCGTTTTGACTAATGGTTTGTGCATATTTTTGATCGACCCGTTTTGTCTTTTGATGATCCGGTGCGACACCGCCTCTGATAAGGCCAAATGGTGAAGGCAAACGGTCAATGATATCAATTTTGCACCCAGGAGCTTTTTCCAACAGCGCCTGAGCTACGTACATGCCCCCGGGACCAGAACCCACGACGGCGACACTGCGGTCGCTATACCCACTCATTCTTATATCCGCGTATTAATATTAAGTTTAAAACTGATAAATTATGATAGCCCAACCGCATATTTATGGAACCCCTGGGTCCGACTTTTTCACAACAAAAAACCCCAAAGAGTGTCATTCATTGGGGTTTTTTATTGCTCGATTATTAATAATTAAACGACCGTCCACGTCTTGCCCTTGTGCATCAGTTCATTGATTGGAATTGCTGGCGATTTTTTAGTAGCTGCAGCAATTTGATTATGCACTGCTGTATCGTATGCTTGATCTGGATCACGAAAAATCACACCCATTGCAACTGGGAAATTCGGAGGCTGCATCGCGGCAAGCATCAGGGCGAGTGGACGGTTAGTCTCGTCATGGATTAAGATTTCGCCTTCGGTTACGTCATCTTCCCCGATTGTTACAACTTCTAGTTCCATCTTTCCGGAAGTCATCCTCAAGCCTTTTTGATTTTCTTTGCCGAATAAAAGTGGCTTTCCATGTTCACACATAATTTGTCCGTCTGCGGCGTTTGCCTTATCCGTGAAAGATGAATAGACGCCGTCATTATACACAATGCAGTTTTGCAAAATTTCTACAAAGGAAGCACCCGTATTCTCTTTTGCTTCCTGCATAAGACCGGGAAGAACCTTTAAATTTGTATCGACAGAACGAGCGACAAACCGCGCATTACAGCCGAGAGCATAAACACAGGCCGAAACCGGAGCGTCTACTGAGCCTGCTGGGGTAGATGGTGACCGCGTTCCTAATTTTGATGTTGGCGAATACTGACCTTTAGTCAGGCCATAGATTTCGTTGTTAAATAGCAGTACCTGAACGTCAATATTGCGCCGCAATACATGCAGAGTATGGTTGCCGCCGATGCTAAGCATATCGCCATCACCGCCGATCACCCATACATCAAGGTCAGGATTAGAGAGCTTTACCCCAGTAGCTACAGCCGGTGCACGCCCATGAATGGTATGAAAACCGTATGTCGCCATATAGTATGGGAAGCGCGCAGCGCAGCCAATTCCTGAGACAAAAACAGTGTTCTTAGGGTCAGCTCCCATATTTGATAGAGCGCGCTGTACCGCTTTTACGATGGCGTAGTCACCACAGCCAGGGCACCAACGCACTTCCTGATCAGAGGCATAGTCGTTGGGTTTAAGAGTTTCCGGGGAACTTTGAACGTTCATCGATTAATTCTCCATCCGGCTACGAATTTCGCGTTCTAGGTCAGAAACCTTAAAGGGTTGCCCAGTAATTTGAGCAAGAGATTCAGCTGGAACTAAGTATTCTGAGCGCAGCAACGTAACGAGTTGCCCGTTATTCATTTCGGGGACCAGAATTTTTTCAAAACCCCTCAACAGGTCGCCAAGATTACGTGCCATGGGCCATATATATCGGATATGGATATGAGAAACATCTAGACCGTCTTCCTGGCAGCGGCGCGTGGCCTGTTCAATTGCACCATAGGTCGAACCCCATCCTACAACGACCAACTTTCCAGACTTGTTACCTGAATGTACTTCCTGCTCGGGAATATCT
>CAYZDH010000029.1:16884-19694 GCA_964477025.1 uncultured Rhodospirillaceae bacterium
ATCAGTCATTTGCTCTATCACATACATTTTTTAAAAAAAATAACTCACTTAAAAATAAGCATTATTATTTATTGGGTTCTGGTTTTACTTTGTGGTTTACGTGGCAAATTTCTTCATTAATTGGAATTTTCTTAGGATCGATTGTTCCGGAAGAACTAGGAATATCATTTGCAATTCCGAGCACCTATTGGGCGCGAACCTTTGTCATTTTTTGGTGATTGTCGGAATCATAGGAGATATTTCCTGAGTCATAATCTTTTTCGATACCACCTATTCGGTGTTCCAAACCTTCTGTACCGGGTATGGCCCAATTACGGCCAAGAGTCTTTTCGTCCCTAAGATAAGGATGAAAGCCTTTTGTTTCGCTGGCAAACTCAACAGGAAAGGGTTCAACGTCGTCAGTATCAGGAAGTCTCCAAGGTTCAGCTGCATTAGCAAGAAAACCTTCATTGAGAAACATAACTGGGGTCATATATTTAGTAGCTAAACGAACCGCTTCTATCGCGCAGTCATAGCCATCTGATGCGGTAGAGGCAGCAATCACTGGCATGGGAGTATCTCCGTTACGCCCAAATACCGCTTGATACAGATCCGACTGTTCGGTTTTAGTCGGCATCCCTGTCGAGGGCCCGGCTCGCTGAAAGTTCACTACAATAAGAGGCAGTTCTGTTACCACAGCCAGGCCAAGTGCTTCCGATTTAAGTGCAACGCCGGGGCCTGAGCTTGATGTTATACCAAGTGAACCGGCATAGGATGCACCGAGGGCCGAGCAAATTGCTGAGATTTCATCTTCTGCTTGAAAGGTGACGACACCGTATTGCTTTAAGTTGCTCAAGGAGTGCAGAAGTGGTGATGCAGGGGTAATGGGATAGGAGCCAAAGAAAATATTTAAGCCAGCTTTTTGTGCACCCGTAAGCAGCCCCCAGCAGGTTGTTTCTACACCGGTGACTGCGCGGTAGATGCCTGGCTCGACCTTTGCTTTCGGGACAACATAGGTACTTATTTCACTGGGTAGCTCAACTGTTTCACCAAACGCATGTCCGGCATTAAGTGCTGCGATATTGGCTTCCGCGATATGCGGTAGCTTACCAAACCTTTGGTTTAGCCAGTCAATTGTTGGCTGGCGGTCGCGATCATACATCCAGCACATGAGGCCGAGCGTCCATAAATTTTTAGCTCGCAGGGCTTCTTTCTGTGTTACGTCTATACCTTCGACGGCAGCTAAAGTCATTTTTGAAATATCAATTTCAATTATTCGGTAGCTATCGAGTGAACCATCTTCCAGTGGACTAGTTCTGTAACCCGCTTTCTCTATATTACGGTTATTAAATGCGCCGAGATTTATGATTAGCGTACCGCCAGGAAGCAGGTCCTTTAAATGAACTTTGAGAGCTGCTGGGTTCATCGCAACCAGGACGTCCGGGGCATCGCCGGGGGTTTTGATCGCGTGCGACGCGAAGTTGATTTGAAAAGCCGAAACACCGTAGGTCGTTCCTACTGGTGCACGAATTTCTGCGGGAAAATCGGGGAAGGTTGAAAGGTCATTCCCCATTAGAGCGGTTGACTGGGTGAACTGTGTTCCCGTCAGCTGCATTCCGTCGCCCGAATCACCCGCAAAACGAATGACCACGGATTCTAGTATTTCGCGGCCGCTATCGTCGGTTTCTTTTAGTAGTGTAGCCATGGTTCCGATTAGATTTTTGGCGAAAAAGCCAGGTTTTTAATGTATGTAAATGTCTTAAGTTTTCCAGATATACTCAATAAATAATTGTATGTACACGTACAATTGTTGTGACGCTCAGTATCAGCTAAGTCCAGAAATTGTCAAGACTGTCACTTAGAATTTTAAAACACAAAAAAACTTAAATTTTTGCACAAAATTTGATGCTTGATCATCCTTGACACAAAACAACCGCTCACGGATATTTGTATGTATACAAACAAATATTTTGTACAGAGCGTTCACTGGGAGGGAAGCTATGTCCGACAGTGAGAATAAAACAAATGATGGGCTCATAAGGTGTGACGCCTGCCCAGTTCTATGTCGAATTCGGGAGGGTAAGACCGGCGCTTGCGATCGCTACGGTAATTTGGACGGTAAATTAGTCCGGATGGACCCACTCGTAGTTGCACAGAAAGTTTTGGCTAAGGATGGGGAAATGGTCCGATTTGCTGACGTGTCAGAAAATTGGGACGGGTCCCTTCTCAGTCAGGCCCCAACTTTTTTGACTGGTATCGGTTCGAAGACTACTTATCCAGATTACAAACCCGCACCTTTTATTGTCTCTTGTGATCATAAGGGCGTGGATATGGTTACCGTGGTTAGTGAGGGGGTTTTCAGTTACTGCGGCGTGAAGGTCAAGATCGATACCGACGCTTATGTTGGGCCTGAACCTGCGCCAATCCGAGTAAATGGAGAGCAGGTTGGGCATGTAACAACAGCCGAATATGGTTCTCAGATGCTTGCAATTGGTGGTGTTCGCCATTTGACCGGTGGCAGCAAGAAAGAAGGTAATGTCACCTGCAACACAATGATGCGGTTGTGTAATAAAGAAGCCGTCGAGATGACAGTGGACGGCGGTGCGGAGATTGTTGTTCAGTCCGGCAAACCACCAATAATTAATGGTATTCAAGAAGAACGAATGCGTGTTGGCTGTGGGTCTGCTACGGTTGGAATTTTCGCTCCACAATGGCACAGTCATGTTGATGAGGTGATTGTCGTTGATGATCACATTACAGCGGTTCTAAGTGAGCATCAGGCAGGAAAATTTATTGATATGCCGCCAGCGGGGATTAAAGTGCGTGGCCGG
>CAYZDH010000030.1:0-19307 GCA_964477025.1 uncultured Rhodospirillaceae bacterium
ACGAACCAAGTGATGTGCTCTCTCCGCGCAATACATGGAGTGTCAAGGGCGAATATGACAATACGGCACAGCACCTCGCCAAACAATTCGAAGAAAATTTCAAGCAATTCGAATCCCACGTTGATGATGGGGTCAACGAGGCGGGAATTCACGCCGCGGCCTAATCGCTGGGATTACATAAAAAAATTGTCTTTTTTTTGAACAGCTATTTTATTTAGTATTATTTTTTATCGCGCTGAGAAGCATTTATTAGGATCACTGGGCCCAGCCCAGCAATGATGATTAATAACGCCGCGAGAGCCGATTCTTCAAGCAACTCATCTATAGCAAACAGAAAGACAAAGGTAGAGAGTGTCTCATAGATGAAGGGGCGCAGGAGTAGTGTCATAGGCAATTCATTCATAACATCGACAAACACCAGGATTCCGCCGGCTATCATCGACTTACGAAGCAATGGGGGCGCTAATAGGCGCATACTGCTAGTAAAACCTCGTCCAAGCACAAAACTTGCACTCATAATGTTTGGCGACAAACGATTGACACCCGATAGAATTGCTCCATGGCCTACCGCCTGAAATCGCATAATGTAAGCGAGAACCAAAAGACCCAGCCCACCAATTAAAATTCCATCCGAAAGACCAAGGGTTGCCGCGACCCCATCGATGCCTCCAGCAAATGATACAACACCGATTGCCAGAATTGCCCCTGGGAACGCATAGCCCAGTGCTGACACTGTTGTGAGCACTTTGAGCAATGGGTGCTTCTTATAAGTAGTTACCAAAATCATAACGGTCGCAATAGCAATCACTGAGATGGCTGCCACCAATGAAATCACCAGGGAGTTAAGTGCTGCTGTTAGCAATGCGTCAACGTTGGTTATAGCTAGCCCCTTTACAACGAAACTAAGTAAAATTGCAGCGGGGATAATAAAGCCAAGAATTATGGGTAATAAGCATAGAATAAAACAAAGTGTCGCCTTACCCCCGGAGACCTGGATTGCCGCCAGGGTAGTCGCTCGACCGCTTGTATCATTGAAGCGTTGCCGCCGCCGCGCACTTCGTTCAATAACAACTAACGTTAAAATAAAAATGAAGGCCATGCCGGCGATTTGTGCCGCAGCAGTAAGGTTGTTCATTCCAAGCCAAACATTGAAGATGCCCAGGGTGAGGGTTTCAACTGCGAAAAATTCAACCGTACCAAAGTCCGACATAACCTCCATAAGAACTAACGCCAATCCGGCAATGATAGCCGGTCGCGCAAGGGGTAAGTCCACTGTAAAGGTTGGGTTTCGGTTATTGAGGCGCGCGACTTCAAAATAAGATGACGGTGTGAGTCTAAAGGCGGTTCGCGCCATCAGATAAATGTAAGGATAAAGGACAGAAGCCATAACCAAGATAGCGCCTCCCATCGACCGGATTTCCGGAAACCAGTATTCACGTGCCGAGGTCCAGCCAAACAAATCGCGCAATAGTCCCTGTACCGGGCCCGCATATTCAAGTAAATCAGTGTAAGTGTATGCGATGATATAGGCGGGAACGGTCGCCGGTAACAGTAAGGCCCATTCAAGAATTTTCGCCCCTGGAAAGTCAAACCGGGCTAAAATCCAAGCGGTCACAATGCCAAAGTTCAAGCTGAGAACACCAACGCCTAGCATCAGCCATAAAGTATTGGCGACATAGCGCGGCATAACAGTCGTAAGGAGATGCGGCCAGAGCCCCTCACTATCGCCTGCCGCAGTAAAAAGGATAGCTACAAAAGGACCAATCAGCACCAGCGCTAAAAAGAGCGTAGTTAGTGACCTACCGCTGACTTGGTCCTGCGATCGAAAATATCTTTTTAAGAGTTTCGCATTTACCATCCAACCCGATCGATAATTCTCTGAGCGATCGGTGTCAATGCCGCGATTTTTTCAATTCGCAAGTTATCTTCCTTAAATGACCCCCAAGATTTAACTTCAGGGCTCGGCACTGTTTTTGGATTTATGGGAAACTCATAGTTGATTTTACCATAAAGAGTCTGCGCTGTTTGCTCAGTAAGGAATTCCAAAAGTTTTACCGCTGAACCTTTATTCTTGGAATATTTTGCTACCCCTCCACCCGAGAAATTGACGTGATTGCCGCGATCACTCTGAATTGTAAAGACGATCTGCATAGAATCAGCCCAACCTCTCTGAGCAGCAATCTTGGAAGTTTTTAGTTTCCCGTAATAATAACTATTAATAATAGCTATATCGCAAACACCTTCATAAATGGCTTTAACCTGAGCACGATCATTTCCTTGGGGCCTTCTCGCAAGATTAGAAACCAGGCCCCTTGCCCAAGCTTCAGCTTCTTTTTCCCCATGCGCTGCGATTAAAGATGCTAAAAGTGCGCGGTTATAGACGTGACTACCCGGACGGCTGCAGATACGGCCTTTCCATTTAGGATTTGCGAGGTCCTCAATCCGCTTTATCTCTGATGGCTTTACGCGTCCTTTAGCAATGGCGACTATGCGCGCGCGCTTTGAAAGGCCAAACCAACGATTACCAGAATCGCGCAAATGGGGCGGTATGTTACTCGATAGTTTTTTCGAGGAAATCGCAGCGAACAATTTCTTATCAACGTAAGCATAGAGTCGCCCGATATCTACTGTCAAAACCACATCGGCTGGACTGCGCGGGCCCTCAGCCAACAATCTTTGAACAAGACCTTTAGAAGAAAAGACCACATTAACTTTTATACCTGTTTTCTTCTCAAACGCCTTCAAAAATGGGTTAATTAAAAAGGGTTGCCTATGAGAATAAACATTTATTTCATTCGCATTGGCAGATCGCAATGGCAGGCCCATCAAAATAGCTAATGCCGCGATCAAAATTAAATATTTTATGTTGAGGTAGCGTAACAAAATTTTCCCCTTGCTGCTTTTAGTTTTGAAAGACCCCGATAAGCAAAAATTCGAGAATAAATCTCGAACTTCCTTAAAGGGCCCAAAATAAAGGTTAACGAGACTATGACAGTTATCTTTTTTCTGACCGCTTAATCCAAAAGTTATTTCTTGTGACCTTTCGGAGGTAAACAGTGTCCTGGCTAATCTATCCCATATGGCGAGCGCCGCACCAAAATTGCAATTAAAGTGGCTAACGTCTGACGAATGATGAATTTGATGTTGTGCGGGAGAAATAAGTATCTTTTCTATGACGCGGGGATAGGCAATTCGAATGTGTGAATGACGCAAATTTGCGCCTGTGAAATTAAAAATAAATAAGAGAATATTCACGCCATAAACTTCTACTAACTCAATTGACCCGCCAAATAACGACACGAACAATGCTATTGTGACTGCCTGCACAAAAACCGCTCGCGTCGCAAAAATTATTCCCTCAACAGGGTGCGTACGATAAACGGTAATTGGTGTTAATGTTTCAGCTGAATGGTGAACTTTGTGAAAGGCCCAAAGCACCGGAAACCGGTGAAGACAAAAATGGACGAAGAACCTAGAAAAATCATCGAGGGTAAACAAACAAAATGTATATAAAACTGGAGCAATCCAAGCTGGCCACCTATTCAAAGCCCCCTCTGAAGTTCCTAATAGATCAATAAAGAAAAAATATAGAAAAGTCGTTACAGCAATTTTAGAAATTATTATCGGGGCGCTAAGTAACATTATCGCCCGATTAAGAAACATAAGTTTGTAATCACTAATAGAAGATCTAGACCACCAAATCTTAGGCGAGAATAGAAGGTGGCAGCCACGTTTCAAACCCGAAGTCCAGGTTTCCTTAGAAACCCAAGCACTCCAGAATAATGCAATTAACATCGCAACGAGCAGATAAAATATCGACACCCTTTTTTGTGGATTAATAAAAGACTCTGCCAATTGGGGCAGATAATCCTGAATGATCCAATCGAAAGGTTGTAACATCAATAACAGCCTTAGTGTCTAATTTGAAAAAATCTAAATTTAAGAAATATGGGTGACCCAAAACATCGGGCCACCCATATTAACTTATCTTAATCGTTCTCAGCAGCAGCGCCTTTGCCGAGTTTTTTAATCATAGCACCCAAACCAGATAGTGCGTCGTTGGCCCGGGCTTTGACACCAAATTTGTCAACCATCAACTTTTGAACCTTCAACATATGCACCATGTAATTATCAATGCCAGAGGACTGATCTTTGACATATTGTCCCTTGCTATTGATGTCTACCACTTGACTGGAATTCATCAATACTGGACCAAACCCAATAAGCCGGTTTAGACGGGCTGCAGTTTCACCAAGGTTTTTACGACCAGCTTGTAGCGAGAGACTAAAACCCTTCAATTCACCCCAATACTTGACATATTTTGCAAGAGATTTGGGACTTTGGGACTTTTTAAGTTTATTAAGAGCCTTAAAGCATGACCCAGCATATTTGAAGACTGCCTCAGCCAAGGTCTGTTCCCAATTCTTTTCGATGATTGCTGCGTACTTGCGCAGGGAAGCGCGTTGACTATCGGTAAGCTTTGCTCCCTTAGCAGAAGTGATCACCCTGCGGCCATCAAGAAATGCCTGGGTGATAGTTTTTGCGTAAGTGGTCTTACCTTTTTTATCAGAAGCAGCCGCATAATATGCTGGAGCAAACACCATTTCTCTATAGAGATCGACCTTACCATCACCATTATGATCGGCATAAGCAAGTGCCGCGGGTTTCCTCTTCGCAATCGCATATAGCTGCTTAGGTGTGAGAGTCATACCGTGGGCAGGCATACCAAAATAACCAAAAGCCTCATCCCAAGAATGCTCCTTACCGGTATAACGCGCACCTTTTTTATAGGGCTTATTATTCGGCTTTTTCTTGGCACTCATTTTTTCATCGAGGTAATTATCTACCGCCTGATTATAGAAAACAGCACCCATTAAAAATTTGGAGATAAGCTGCGGATAATTGTACCCATTATTCAGATCTACGCCTTTTTTCGCAGAAGACGCCTTATCGATCCAAAATTTTACTAATGCCGGACCACTCATATTGTTAGGCATTCCCGCAATAGTTCCCTTATACGTCTTGCCAGAAAGGTTTTTCTTTTTACTTATCTGGTCAACTTTAGTTTGCTTAATAACAAACTTACCTTTGGACTTTGGCGCTACAATTGCCCGGCCCTTTGTCTTGCCAGAATAATAAGAATTCATTTTAGCTTTTAGCGCAGGGTTTGGCTTTCCATTCCCCTTACCAGCAAGTTTCTTCAGTGAATCGTGTAGAACCTGCCGAGCCATCTGGCCCGTATAGGCTTCCGAAGTCGATTTTGATCCAGTGTATCCCTTAAGTGTTACAGGAAAATTCGCGTAAACTTTGTCACCAGCTGAGGCTGAACCGCCTTGTTCAGAGACCGTGCAACCAATGACCGTCAGGGCCACTGATGCCAGCCCAATTGTCATATATTTAAAATTCATAATTCCTCTCCAAGTTCCAATTATTACCGCTTATTGCGAAAACAATCGGACTCCTAATGAGAATGATTATCAAAGTCAATGCTAATGAGAATGATTATCAAGATTAATAGTCATTTTATTAGTCTTTTTTGAAAACGAATTTCCACAAAATTCATAATATTAAGTAACCGACTGCAGCATACGCCTTATTTACAATGCTGATTACGCAGAATAAGATGAGAATGATTTGCAATAGCAAATTAGTTTTAGCCCATGAGAAGCATGGTCTTAAAACCCTAAATTATTTCGGTTGAATTAGAGTTTTGAATTATTGCGATGCTTAAACTGCAGAACGTCAGCCTCCGTTTTGGCAAAGACCAGGTTCTTCGCGATGTCTCATTTGAGGTCGCAGAGGGGGAGCTCGTTTGCTTGCTGGGACCAAGTGGCTGCGGCAAGACAACCACGCTAAGATTAATTGCAGGTTTCGAAAAACCTGAAACTGGTGAGATTATAATTGGCGACCAGGTTGTCTCCAATGCCCGCCAGGCTTTAGCCCCTCAAAAAAGAGACCTCGGATTTTTGTTTCAGGACTACGCACTGTTTCCACATCTGACCGTAGCAGAAAATATTGCCTATGGATTATCCGGACACTCTAAAAAAGAGGCAGCGAGGCAAACATGGGAGATGTTGCGCCAAATCCAATTGTTAGATCACGCAGAAAAATATTCCCATGAGCTTTCAGGCGGCGAGCAGCAGCGCGTCGCCCTCGCAAGGGCATGTGCTCCGGGACCAAGCCTTATGCTGCTTGATGAACCTTTCTCCGGCCTCGATACGTCCCTACGGGCAAACCTGAGAAGGGAAACTCGCGAGGTTCTAAAAGATCAAGGTGTTACCGCCATTATGGTAACCCACGACCCCGAGGAAGCCATGTTGATGGCGGACCGAATTGTTTTGATGAGGAATGGAAGTGTCATACAGTCCGGGACACCGGAGGAGCTTTATAATAATCCTGTCGATCCATTTGCAGCGGAATTTTTCTGCGAGGTAAACCATCTCACAGGTATCGTCAAAGGTGACTGGATCGAGACCGACGCGGGGCTTATAGCTAATAACGGTCAACCAGATGGAATGAGGGTCGATGTTCTCATACGTCCCGAAGCCGTTACTTTAGGATCTGAAGCCTTTGATAAAGCGCTGACCCAAAAAGTTCGGGTTTGTGCCGTAGATTATGCTCGGGGCACTAGCCATGTCCGTCTAGGTCTTGGCGAAGAACTGGAAACAACGAACCATATTCTAGCCCGTCATCAGGGACCGTTTCATCCAGCAATAGGTGACCGGGTTCAACTTAATATTGATCAAAAACAAACTTTCATTTTTCCCCAAAAAAGCGACCCATGACCCCCTCTGTACTAGGGTATTTAAATTCATCCCTCCTCACTTAGACATCGCCCAGCATTTCGGATAGTACTGGCACGACCTTCCCGGTTCTAATGCCTCCAACACGAACCAAAAGAGCTGAGTTTTAGATGACGCTTTTTAAAAATCTATCTGCACAATTTGACGCCGTCCCAGCTCCAGCCCGGGCAGCTTTTTGGATTACTATGGCCGGAGTATGTTTTACTGTCTCGATGACCGCTGTACGCAAAGTGTCAGTTGATATGCATGTCCTGGAATCAGTCATGTTCCGCAGCATATTTGGTATTATATTTATGATGCCGTGGCTGATGAAAAAGGGTTTGTCCGGAATTAAGACGAAACGACTCGGACTTTTCGCAATCCGTGGATCGGGGGCCTATTTTGTGACTTTTTTTTATTTTACCGCTGCGTCAATGGTGCCCCTGGCTGACCTCACTTCAATCACCTTCACACGTCCGATACTCGGCACCATTGCAGCCATAATTTTCCTCAATGAAGTCGCCGGCGCCAGGCGTTGGTCCGCCATCGGCGTCGGGTTTATCGGTATGTTAATAATCGTCCGCCCCGGTCTCATTGATGTAAATATTGGTGTCCTGCTAGTGCTTTGCGGTGTGATGTTTCAAACCTGTAATACAGTGATCGTCAAAAAATTGACCAAAACCGAGCACCCGGACACAATTGTACTCTATCATACGCTTTTTATATTGCCGCTCTCCATCATCCCAGCAATTTATGTATGGCAGACTCCGACGGTCGAGCAGTGGGCCTGGTTTGCCGTTATCGGTGCAGCCGGCATCCTTACACAGCGCGCGATGACCCGTGCTTTTGTTGCCGCCGATGCATCATTTGTCCTCGCCATGAGTTATCTCCGCTTGCCAATTGCTGCTTTATTTGGCTTTGCATTTTTTGGCGAAACCCCCGAGATTTGGGTTTGGGTCGGTGCCAGCATTATCTGCACGTCTTCCGCCTATATTGCTCATCGTGAATCCCTGCTTGCCCAAACAAAACAAAAAGATGATGTCTTATGAGTTGGATAAATCGTAAGATCGACAGCTGGCCAGCAGTCATTCAATGCACCTTCTGGGTCCTAATTTCCGGTACGTTAATGGTCGTGCAGCTCGGTATCGTCCGCATGATTGCCAACGATATAAACGTTTTTGAAATTGTTTTCTTCCGAGCACTTTTTAGCTGTATTTTTATTGCCCCATTGATCGTCGGGAACCCCACCGTTTTATTAAGGCCGAACCGGCCGGTTATAATGGGAATTTGTGGTTTTCTAGCCTTTACCGCTGGTGTTTGTTTCTATTTTGCCGCCAAATATATGCCACTCGCCGACATCACAGCGATCCATTTTTCTCGGCCTATCTTTGCAGCGATCCTCGCCTCCATCGTCTTGAAAGAAGGGCTGAAGGGCCCGCGTGCTATAGCGATAATTGGTGGCTTCATTGGAGCTGCAATCATTATCCGCCCAGGCCTGGTTGAATTTAATGTGGGTATCTTCTTCGTCTTAGGCGTGGTGGCAGTTCAAACTTGGAACCCAATCAACCGCCGGCTACTATCCCAAAGTGAACATCCAGACACCGTTGCCGTATGGACACAACTTATTGTTCTGCCATTGGCAATGATACCCGCCATTTTGTTTTGGGTCACACCAACAATGGAGTTGCTGTGTTGGATGGCCACTATTGGGCTTTTAGAAATGCTTAATCAACGCGTGCTGGCTCGAGCTTATATTCAGGGCGAAACTGTCATCGTGCTCGCGCTCCATTATACTCGCCTTCCACTTGCCGCTATCGCTGGCTACCTTATGTTTGGTGAAATGGCAGAGGTCTGGATCTGGGTAGGCGCCACAGTTATCGCCGCAGCGGCTCTCTATCTTGCCCAACACGAAAGACGTGCGACTATAAATAAAGCGCAAAAATAATAGACGTCACTGCCTGTCCCTGACCTTCCCGGGAATCCCAATTTTCATACCTACGGCAGACTTGTTTCACTGACGACTACAAAAATAGAGCGGTACAAAGGGACGCGTTAGGGCGGGTGAAAGACACCGCAGGGCTTGGCAGCCTGCGAAAAATTAGGTACGCCTTGTAAAACACTTATTAGTTTAGCAAGAATAAATTGGGAGACATCATGACACCCCTTAAGCTCAGCATCGCGTCCACTGATTATGATCATTTTCGTGATTTTCGTACTGGCGATGTGCGCGCTGAAGGCATTGACCACAATTGGTCTACCCTTCGGCACCACGAAGTGTTCGCTCGATTTACAGCAAGTCGTGATTGGGATGTTGCGGAACTAAGCTTTGCTAAATTTTCAGCCCAGGTTACACGCGAGGATGCAGATATTATTGGCCTACCCGTAGTTTGCTCGCGGTTGTTCCGATTTTCATCTTTTTATGTAAACAAGAACTCAAAGATCAAGACCGTCGAAGATCTTAAGGGTAAACGCATTGGGTCGCCAGAATGGGCGCATTCCGCCGCAGTCTACATGCGAGGATGGATGCATAATGATTGCGGGGTCAAGCTACAAGATGTCGAATGGTATCAAGCTGGCGCCAATGCCCCGGGCCGAGTTGAAAAGGTAGAGTTAAGTCTCCCTGATGGCGTAGAGATCACTCGGGTCTCTGATAAATCTCTATCGGAATTGTTGGCATCCGGCGAGATTGATTGTGCAATCATCGCGCGGCCACCAACTTGTTTCCTGGAAGGGCACCCGGATGTGGAACGCCTCTACCCCGACTATCTCGATATGGAAAAAGGTTATTACGAAAAAACTAAAGTTTGGCCCATCATGCACATTATGGTGATGAAAAATAAAATCTTGGAGAAGAACCCATGGGTTGCCCGCAACCTGCTGAATGCCTTCAATGAATCTAAGGACCGCAGCGTCGAGCGGCTTCTTGACCCCGCCGTGTCACGCTATCCGCTGGCCTGGGTACCAACCTACGCCCGTGAAATGCAGGCAATGTTTGGCAAAGACCCTTATCCATTTGGAATAGAGGAAAATCGTGCAACTTGGGAACAAATGCTCCTCTATACCTATCAGCAGGGCATCGCCCACAAGCACGTAAAGCCAGAAGATATATTCCCTAAAGGCATCATGACTGACGTAGTGGTTTAGAAGGATACCGAACCCGTTACCGACAAATCGGCCAGTGCTAGCAGGAAAAAACCCCCCGCTGACAAGTCAAAATACAGCGGTGGTCTGGCGCCTTTCGACTTTGCAGTTCTAATTAAACAAACCTTTTCTAAAGAAAATTTAAGGAATATCCATCATCTTGATCAGCGGGCGGATATCAGGTGCGTCAGCCAATTTACTCCAAGCATTCACAACCATATAGCTTCGTTCTTCGCCAATGACGGGAACACTTTGGGCGCGGAATTTTTGAGCAATATCTTCCTCTGTCATTGGGTTTGCTGGATGACCCGGGGGGTTAATATTCTCAACCTCATGTATCATACCATTAGCCAACCTCACCACCACTCGGACCATCATCATTTCCGGCACGCGACTCTCAATTTCTGGATCAACTGTCACCACAACTTTGTTCAAGAGTGGACGAATTGAAGGGTCCTGCACCAGCATCTCATCAAAGGAAGCAACCGCAATCGGGCCATCAAGTAAAGCTCGGCAAAAAATATAAGGAAGGCTATGGTCGGCTGTCTCACGGGTTTTTGGGTCCCACTTCTCTTTCTCACTACCAATTTCATGTTTGGTGAATTCATCACAGAAAACCTCAACAGACTCGATTTCAGAAATTTCCCTAGGGGTAATTTTCTTACGCAAATCAAGTGCCGCCCAAACGACAGATTGACCATTGGTCTCCAACGGCCAGTATTTAACCAAGACACTCGGAAAATCAAATTCACCACCTTCCGTCGGAAAGGAAGAAATTTCAAAAGGGCCTGTTATATTTTCAAATAAACCGCAACGTCCTTCGAAGGCATTTCCGGGCCCAATCATGCCCTCTGCTGCGAGCGTCGTAGCAAACACCCCATTGCGCGCGGCAAATGCGGTGGCAACATTCTTCCATGGCGTCAACTCCCCCGAGCGAGTAACTCTAAGAGGTACCGTTGAGGTTGCCGTCATCCCAATTGCATTGGCAGTCTGTTCAACAGATAGTCCCAGCAAATTGCAAACGCCAGCTGCTGCGGACAGCCCGACAGCAAACCCCTGATCCCAGCCAAGGTGGCGCATCTTAGAAAACTCACTGAGGCGTATAAAAACCTCATAAGTTACCAACACCGCAGCGAGAAACCTTTTGCCATTAATCGGCATCGCGCCGGCCAACGCGAGATGAGCACCCAACCCATCGCTCGGATGTCCTCCTGGGTAGCGATCATTGAAATCAAAATTGCGGATCATACAGGCATTAATAAACCCCGCCATCTCTAATGGCAGGACAGAATTTTTAAAGAGTATCCGACCAGGGAAAACACCGGGGCTTTGATTTGAAGCCAGTCGACGGCCTATTTTTGCGGACTGACAATCATGAGCCCCAATCGCGCAACCAAGGGTATCAATTAAATGCTGAGCGCCAAGATTGGCGATCTCTTTGCCAAGATGATCAAAGGTCAAATCGGTCGCGAAGGTAGCAATCTGTCGGGTGAGCCGATCCAAAGAATCTTTCCTTTGATTGCAAATTAAATAGGAACGTGTTCAGCGCGAAAAGACGACAGGGGCATGGGTGGAATTTCATTGCTACCGTCAATCCACATATCAAAGACAACTTCCTTGTCTGGCGTCACCTCAATCAATCGGGCGCGGCACATATCCGCACGATTATCATTTGTAGGCACACCATCTATGGTGCAAACGCCACCGAAATTCATAAAGGTGTTGCCAGTCTTTGGGAGTCGATAAGCGCCGCCCTGATAACAACCGTAGAGGCCCTCGCCTGGACCATTTCCATCACCAAATGACCAAACTTGTTCGACCGTCATCGCCTCTTCATCGACGGCAAACTCAACCACGCGACTATAATTTTTTTCAGCCAGCAATTTTTCTGTAAAAGGCAGTGCGCGATGATTGCCATTATCAAAACACAAGATCGTGCCCGTCGGCGTTACAGAACAATCATGCTGGTGATATTGCCATGCAACATTCCCGATTGGTTCAAGAAGCTTATCTGACCAAGGGGCGCGCCAGTTGCCAGGATTACCTAAAATCCATTTTATTGTACCCGAACTCCTAAAAAATTTCAGGATACAATCCTGAGTACGCAGCGATAGCATGATCGTATCATCGCGTTTGTCATAAAAGACTGCATTGGTATGACACCAATCATTACTATCCGGAAATCCCAACTTTTGCCAATAATCTGAGCAACTTCCATAACAAATTCGGTAAGGGTCGAGCATATCAAGCAGATGCCATTTATTGACAGTTTTACCTTTTGGCGTGACTTCAAGCACCACATCCCCAACAACTTTTGCCGGCCCGCGCGGTGCATTCTTATCGGTATCGTTTTGTGGCCAATCCGGAAAGTCACGAACTTCCGCGCTCAATAGCAAGAGGTTACCATTAGGAAAACGATTTACTCGGTGATGGGTTAAAGGCACATCAATTACTACGGAATTTACTGGTGGCGTTTTATTTTTCCATTTGCCGGCGACATGCCATTGGCGCACGACCTCACCTGACCTAAGCACTTCCTTGATAAGGCCGGCGCCCGTTAACGAGAACATCAGGTTGCCATTAGGAAGAGCGCAACTATCTTGTGCAGCGGTATCAAATTTTAAATTCAACGGAAACCGTCCCTGGTCGTCAACGCCGATAATCCAGCCGACCCTGTTTCGCCCGCTATCTGGCCCACCGGGCCGAACATTAAAGACCATCATACCTGGTTCCCGCCGTTCCGGGATACATATCCCAACACTATGAGGCGGTAGACTGTCGTTATTCATTCTAATTGGTCCCTTTAATTGGCCAGGCAGGACGAACAAGATCAAGATTTTCCCGCAAGGTCGTCCCGCTATAAGAAGTTCGAAATAGTCCGCGTCGCTGCAGTTCGGGTATCACGAGTTCAACAAACTCGTGCAAACTAGATGGAAATACCGGTGGCATTATATTGAATCCATCGCATGCCCCACCAGCAACCCAACGTTCCATCATATCGACTACCTCTATCGGTGAGCCAACAACCTCATAGTGACCGCGGGCACCAGCAACGCGACGATAAAGATCTTTGATTGTTAAGTTTTCGCGATGTGCTATTTCAATAAATAGATCTACCCTTGTAGAGCTTGTCTTGTTGCGCGGTATATCAGGTAGCGGTCCATCGATGGGGTAGCCAGACAAATCATAATCAAGGCGTTTAGACAAAAGCTGTAGCCCTGTAACCGGATCGATTAAATCCTGCAGCTGGTCATACTTTTTTACTGCCTCATCATGTGTTTCCGCCACACATACTAGCAATCCCGGCATCACTTTAAGGCTATCGGGGTGACGGCCATAAGCAAGCATTCGTTGCTTCACGTCATTATAAAATTCTTGAGCTCCTTCAAATGTTTGTTGCGCACCAAATATTACCTCAGCCGTTTCTGCGGCGAGTTCGCGCCCATCGCCTGATGCCCCCGCCTGCACCATGACTGGCTCTCCCTGCGGGGATGGGGGCACGTTTATAGGTCCTTTAACCTTAAAAAACTCACCCTCGTGATCAAGGGTATGAAGCTTTTCCTTGTCGAAATAAATGCCCGAGCTCTGATTACGAATAAAAACGCCGTCACCCCAACTGTTCCACAACCCGCGCACGACATGAGCAAACTCGCGGGCACGCTTATAACGCTGGGCTTTTTCCATATGTTCCGCGAGCCCAAAACTATCAGCTTCCGCCCTATTGCCTGATGTCACCAAGTTCCAGCCTGCGCGGCCACCACTAACAAGATCCAAAGATGCAAATCGGCGGGCCAAGGAATAGGGCTCATCATAGGTCGTAGTCGCAGTACAAACGACACCAAGATTCGTTGTATGCTGAGCCAACGAGCCCATCAGCGTGAACGGCTCGATCCAGGTTCCATAGGAATCGTGGGTCATGGCATCGAGTTCACCACGCCAAAACGACACCGAATCTGCCATGAAAAACATATCAAAGAGGCCACGCTCTGCCAGTTGCGCCAGCTCAATAATGTGGGGAAGGTTGGATCCTGAATTTGGTATACCATCGGGATGCCGCCAGGCGGCAATATGGTGCCCGCAGGGCCAATAAAACATCCCTAGTTTCATTTCACCTGATACAACCCCCATCTGCCACCTCTTTACAGCGTTCCGTTAATGCGCCTCATCCCAATTCACGCCCGACCCAGTATCACAGATCAACGGCACCGTTAGGTTGGCTGCCGATTCCATAGTCTTTTTCACCACTTTCTCAGTTACTTCCAACTCGCCCTCGGGAACCTCAAAAATTAATTCATCGTGGACCTGCAGCAACATCTGCGCATTTAGCTTTTTGGAGTTAAGCGCGTCCGACATCTTAATCATCGCTCGTTTAATAATATCGGCAGCCGAACCCTGCAGGGGTGCATTAATCGCTGCGCGTTCCATAAAATTCCGCCGAGCAGGGTTCTTATCCTTGATGCCCGGGACATGAACCCGACGACCGTAGATAGTTTCAACATAACCGTTTTCGCGCGCGAACTCCTTGGCTTCCTCCATATAGCCCTTCACTCCAGGGTAGCGTTCAAAATATGCATCAATATAGGATTTCGCGTCACCCTGAGCTATTCCGAGTTGCCGCGCCAACCCAAAAGGGCTGATTCCATAAATAATACCAAAGTTAATAGCCTTGGCACGGTTGCGGGTTGGGCTATCAAGCTCATCAACTGGGATACCAAACACATCGCTAGCAGTCATCGCATGGATATCGGCGCCATCCTTAAAGGCTTTCTTGAGCACATCAATGTTGGCTACATGCGCCAAAAGACGCAGTTCTATCTGTGAATAATCTGCAGATAGAAGGATATTTCCCTTATTCGCCACAAAAGCTGTTCTAATCTTCCGACCTTCTTCTGTACGGATCGGAATATTTTGCAGGTTGGGGTCATTTGATGATAACCGCCCTGTGGAAGCGACAGCCTGAGCAAATGAGGTGTGAACCCGACCCGTTTTAGTATCAATTTGTCCCATCAGCGCGTCGGTATAGGTGCTTTTGAGTTTGCTAAGCTGCCGCCATTCTAAAACTTTTACTGGCAGGCTATGCCCTTGGATTGCCAGACCATCAAGAATATCGGCCCCAGTACCATAGGCACCGGTTTTCCCTTTTTTGCCGCCCGGCAAACCCATTTCATCAAACATTACTTCGCCAAGTTGCTTAGGCGATCCAATATTGAATTCGCGCCCCGCGAGCTCGTGGATCTCATCACCGAGCCTACCAATTCGCTTCTCAAAATCATCAGACAACGACTTGAGGACGCTGACATCAACCTTTATGCCAGCACTTTCCATCGCCTCCAGAACGCCGATTAATGGCCTCTCAATTCGTTCGTAGACCGTTGACATCTTTTCAAATACTAACCTTGGCTTGAGGATTTTGTGTAGGCAGAGTGTCACATCTGCATCTTCCGCTGCGTATTCAAGGGCTACCTCAACCGATACTTCAGCAAAGCTGATCTTGTTTTTTCCAGTACCAGTCACTTCGTTATATTTAATATTGGTACGGTTGAGATGAAGTCGCGTAAGATCATCAAGGTTGTGTTTGTGAGAGCCTCCGTCCAGTACATAAGACAGCAACATGGTGTCATCGACCGGCGCCATATTAATGCCATGGCGCGCCAAAACCTCACTATCATATTTAGCGTTATGCGCAATTTTGAGCGTACCCCTATCTTCAAGCATCGGCTTGAGCATCCCGATAGCTTTCTCGAGTTCGATCTGGTTTGGCGCCCCGTCTCCACCGGGAGCCTCGGTTGCACCATCAAGGTCGAATGATCCTTGGTTCTTTGGCGCCACATGGCCAAGGGGAATATAACAAGCGCGAGCACCAGCAATAGGCTGATTAACCGCCAAAGAAACACCAACAAGCTCAGCGTTCAGAGAATCCAGCGAGTTAGTTTCGGTGTCGACGGCAATTACACCCTGCTCAGTCGCGGCCGCCACCCATTCATCCAGGTCCGCCTCGTCCTGTACCAAGACATAACTTGCCTCTTCCCGACCATCATCGGCGGCGAGCATAGGGGTGTCTTCCTGCACATTGTAACCAGCCTTTGTGAGATCCGCCTTAACTTTAGCAAGCGTAGATTTAAAACCTTGTTCTTCCAGAAAGGTAATTAACTTTTCCGGCTCGGGGGCTTTAACAACGAAGTTCTCAAAGGGCTCTCTTACCGGCGCATCTACCGTCAACGTCACGAGGCGGCGGGAGATACGGGCCTGATCTGCAAACTCAATAAGGTTTTCTCGACGCTTGTTCTGTTTGATTTCGGAAGCCCGCTTTAACAATGTATCAAGATCACCATATTCTTCGATCAGCTGCGCAGCGGTTTTAACTCCAATCCCGGGTACGCCGGGCACGTTGTCTGCCGAATCTCCCGCTAATGATTGCACATCTATTACCTTGTCTGGGTTTACCCCAAATTTTTTCTGAACCTCTGCATAGCTTATAGCAGTCCCCTTCATGGGATCTTGCATTGAAATATTATCATCGATCAGCTGCATCAGATCCTTGTCCGATGACACAATTGTCACGCGATGACCGGCCGCTGCGGCCTGCTTAGCGTAGGTCGCAATTAAATCATCGGCCTCATAGCCTTCCATCTCGGACTGTGGTAGTCCGAACGCTTCAACCGATTCCCGTATCAGCGCAAATTGCGGAATTAAGTCATCCGGGGGTGGGGGCCGATGTGCTTTATAATCAGGATAAATGTCGGAACGGAATGTCTGACGCGCTGTATCAAAAATCACCGCCAGGTAATCAGCATCTGAATCCTCTACCAGCTTTGTCAGCATCGAGGTAAAGCCATAAACGGCATTTACGGGGGTGCCGTCCGGCCGCGTCATTGGGGGGAGCGCGTGATAGGCCCGAAAGATATAGCCGGACCCATCTATCAAAAATAAATGCTTACGGCCCCCGCCATCTGACACGCTTATCTCTGCCATTATATCATTCCCTGTTTTGGTTTATAAAACATGCCGTAAGGAGATTGAAGTGTCGAGGGAAAGGCTAGAATCACTAGCTGGGTTTTGATAGAGTTCAACTAAGCTTAGCCCATTTTCCTATGCCCGCTTAAAGCCAAACCCCAAAAAAATTCATTCATCACCAGGCTATTAGGAAGGGCTAATGAATACCTTTCGCTTTGAATCCAGGCTTTAGAACATACGTCCGGCCGCAGTAGCCACACTCGATCTTACCCTCTACTAAGGTCAAATAAACTCGGGGATGCCCGAGGGCGCCACCGCCGCCATCACAGACAACATTTAATGTATCAACTTCAATAGCTTCCGGCGGTTCAGGAGCTCTTCTTCCCATATCTTTATCCTAGTTGGCTGCATTCGGCTCATTGACCACGAAGGTCTCGGAATGATACCCAATGTCTCCCAATGTGAAAAGAATGATGCATATCAATTCACCGACGTCATCGCAGGACAATTCTCCTTATGGACACCTCTCCACCGCCTATAAAAAATGAATTCCCGAGATTTGCTGTTGAAACAGAGAATCTGACTAAAATTTACGCGCCGCGCTCTGGACCCACGATTAAAGCGCTGGATAATATCAATCTGAAAGTACGGCGCGGGTCTGTATTCGGGCTTCTTGGACCAAATGGAGCTGGCAAATCAACCCTAATTAATATTCTAGCCGGTTTAGCAATCAAAACTTCCGGGGTGGCAAGAATATGGGGTTGTGATATTAAAGCTCAAATGCGGCTCGCGCGATCCGCGATTGGAATTGTACCTCAGGAGGTCAATCTCGACGCCTTTTTTTGTCCACGTGAAGCTCTCGAGCTACAGGCTGGGTTATATGGTGTTCCCAAAAAAGAACGCCGAACTATGGAAATTCTCGAGGCTGTCGGGCTGGCTGACAAAGCGGATGCATACGCGCGGTCTCTCTCTGGCGGCATGAAAAGACGCCTCCTGATAGCCAAAGCATTGGTGCACACGCCTCCGGTGGTTGTCCTTGACGAGCCAACGGCGGGGGTTGATGTGGGACTACGCCGGCAGCTTTGGGCTTATATGCGAGAGTTGAACAAGGGGGGTACAACGATTTTGGTTACAACCCATTATCTCGAAGAAGCGGAGGAAATGTGTGACACGATTGCTATAATTGATCGCGGGAAACTAATAGCCTGTGATACTACCCCGGCGCTGATTAGCCGTCTCGATCAACGCACTCTAACCGTAACAACAAATGAGCACTTAGCAACGGTGCCCGATGTATTAACGCAGCTTTCGGCTACCCTTACCGCACCTAATAAGCTGATATTTAGGTACTCGCCTAGTATCATGCAGGTGGGTGAAATACTTGCAGGCATTCAAACTGCCAACTTAACCGTCGCCGATCTGACAACCGCGGATGCCGATCTCGAGGATGTATTTTTAAGGCTTACGGGGATTGATGAGAAAGAAAATCACGAAACTGTTGTAGACCCGCCCTCAGGGGCAATCTCGATTGCCCGCGGAACACCGCAACTTTGATAACCAACTTTTTCGCTTTTTAACTTTGAAAATACTGGAGAATTTTAGGTGCTTAGCGTAGGCTCCCGCCGACGCACCCGTAGCTCAGCTGGATAGAGCGCTGCCCTCCGAAGGCAGAGGTCACAGGTTCGAATCCTGTCGGGTGCGCCACTTTTTCCTGAACCTGGTTCTGGGCTCCAATACGAACGTTGTCTGAGAGAGATAAAATAAAAAAGTAGGCCGGAAAGACATCGCCAGCAGAAAAGAGACAGGAAAGCGTCGACCTATATGAAGCCCATTGAACCAACATCCGAACAAACCAAGATGATCAACGATGCACTGGCATTGCATCAATCTGGACAATTGGGTTTAGCAGAAATTCAATACAAGAAATTACTCAGCTTTTTGCCTGACAACACATTATTATTGACCAATTTGGGAACTCTAGCACTCCAAAAGGGGAGGTTAGAAGACGGGGTGAGGATCATTGGGAAGTCGCTGCATGTCAATTCGAAGCAGCCCTTTGCCCTTAACAATCGTGGGATTGCCCTAAAAGGCCTGAAAAGACTTGATGAAGCGCTAGAAAGTTATGACCGGGCCATCGCCCTCAAGCCCGACAATGCCGATGCATACTCCAATCGGGGGAATGCCCTACAAGACCTAAAAAGACTGGATGCGGCGCTGGCAAGTTATGACCGAGCCATCGCACTCAACCCCGAACATGCCGATGCACATTCCAATCGCGGTGTAGCCCTGAAGGAACTCAAAAGACTGGATGAGGCGCTGGCAAGTTATGAACGAGCCATCGCACTCAACCCCGCACAAGCCGATACAAACTCCAATCGAGGAGACGCAATGCAAGACCTAAAAAGACTTGATGAAGCGCTGGCAAGTTAT
>CAYZDH010000031.1:0-3232 GCA_964477025.1 uncultured Rhodospirillaceae bacterium
AATTGGTTAGGGAAGCTGCAGAAAAATTCGGTACGCAATGTATAGTTGTGGCGATAGACGCCAAGAAAACAGGGCCAAATAATTGGGAAATTTTTACGCATGGTGGTCGAAACGCCACGGGTGTTGACGCTGTAGAGTGGGCTCAGCGGATGGCTTGCTTTGGAGCTGGTGAAATTCTTCTTACCTCCATGGATCGGGATGGTACAAAAACTGGGTTTGATATTGCTCTTACCAGAGCTGTCGCTGATTCTATTGCAATTCCAGTTATTGCTTCGGGGGGCGTTGGTTCAATGGATCATTTGGTAGAGGGGGTTAGAGATGGCCATGCGACCGCTGTTCTGGCGGCGTCGATCTTTCATTTTGGGGCCTTTACGATTGCTGAGGTGAAGGCCCATATGGCTTCTGCGGGTATCGCTGTTCGCCCTGTTCCACTTTAATTCGAATGAAATTTATGGGATGATCTTATGATAAAACCAGAAAATGACATTGAAATTTTGGAACGGCTTTATGCCGTCATCCAATCGCGCGTTGATATAAGCTCTGATTCTTCCTATACGGCAACGCTTCTGAGTGCCGGAATGCCAAAAATCGCACAAAAGTTTGGAGAGGAAGCCGTGGAGACTGTGATTGCAGCGACTATAAGCGACAGCAAACAAATCGTTGGTGAAAGCGCAGACTTGCTCTACCACCTACTCGTAATTTGGGCCGCTAGCGGAGTCACACCAGACGATGTTTGGAAGGAGCTGGCTGCACGTGAGGGGATTTCCGGTATTACCGAAAAGGCTTCACGAAAAAACTAGTAAGGGTAAATTCTGTGTGGGACGAACGTTATGCCTAATTATGATAGCAATAATATCTTTGCAAAAATCTTGAGGGACGAGATTCCCAGTAAAAAAGTCCTTGAAACGGATTATGCCTTGGCTTTTCATGATATAAATCCTCAGGCCCCAGTGCATGTGCTTGTAATTCCTAAGGGCCCCTACGTATCGATGGACGACTTTTCTTCAAAAGCGAGCAGCGAAGAAATAGTAGGTTTGTGGCGAGCCGTTGGTGAAACGGCTATAAGGCTTGGCTTGGCAAAAGGCGGATACCGTATTCTTTCTAATCATAGCACCCACGCGCACCAGGAGGTGTTTCATCTCCACATCCATATATTCGGCGGTCATCCGCTTGGGCCAATGTTAGAGGGCGCCGATATCCCCCCTGACGGAAGCTGGCAGCGGCCTGCGTGAGGCTGAGATTTTTTGATCCAAAAAGCGAGCCCGTTCTCTAGGATTGGTTATTCTGCTAAACACTATGGATTAAGGTGGAAAAAACCCGATCCAACGAGCCACCGCTTTTCTGTTTAAGGAGTAAAAAACAATGCTTACCCTTTACGATGGGACGACTTCGGTTTGCGCTATAAAGGTTAGGCTTGCCTTGGCTGAAAAAGGGCTCGAATTTAAAAGCAGAAATGTCGACCTTAGAAAAGGCGAGCAGTTTGCAGATGGTTACCTCAAACTTAATCCAAATGCAGTCGTTCCCACGCTTGTCGACAATGACGAGATCATTTTAGAATCTTCTATAATTATGCAGTATCTAGAAGACTTGACGCCTGAAAACCCCCTGCTCCCTAAAAGCCCTCTAAATCGCGCCAAAATGAGACTTTGGCTCAAGCGGGTTGATGACTCAATCCATCCATCAGCAGGTATCCTCACCCACGCAACAGCATTTCGGCCAAGCTTTCTTGAAAAATCGCCCGAAGAACAAAATGAGTATTTAGAAAAAATTCCTGACCAAGCCCGTCGTGCACGACAAGAGGCAGTTTATCGGGATGGCTTGGGCGCTACAATTGTTGTCAATGCGATCCGAACTTTTGACAAGCTTATTCAGGATATGGAATCTGATCTTAAGACCAATGATTTTATCGCGGGGCCGGACTTTTCTTTGGCTGATATCGCAGTTACACCTTATATCAATCGCTTGAAAGCACTAAAGCTATTTGATGTATGGATGGACGTCGCGCCAAGGGTCATCAATTGGTTTGAGAAAATTCGCCAGCGGCCTTCGTTTCAGACGGCTATCGTTGCGTACCTAACTGATGCGGACATTCTTCAATTTTCAAGTATCGACAATAGTGGCGCGGTTAAGGCTCGAGGAATTCTAAAAGAACGATAAACCTATAGAGTTTTAACATTATTCAGACTGGCGTGGCGCTCCTCGATGGCATCCCAAATTGATTTTTCGATTTTAATGCCGTCTAGCTCATTTATCTCCTGAATTCCTGTTGGTGAGGTGACATTAATTTCGGTGAGATAGTTCCCAATTACGTCAATGCCAACGAAAAGAAGCCCCCTCTCTTTAAGGGCGGGGCCGATGCTCTCGCAAATTTCTTTTTCGCGCGACGTGAGTGATGTTTTGAGAGCGGATCCACCGGCATGAAAATTGGCGCGAGCGTCGCCGGCTGCAGGGATACGCAAAACCCCGCCTACCGGAGCGCCGTCCACTAGAATTATGCGTTTGTCGCCTTGTCGTATTTCTGGCAGATAACGTTGAACAATAATAGGTTCCCGATATTTTTCAGCGAACATCTCTATCAACGCACTCATATTTTCATCGTCTTGGGTGATATGGAAAACATCCGCTCCACCGTTCCCAAATAACGGCTTTATGATTACGTCTTTGTGTTCGTCGCGGAAGGCATAAATTTCTGCTCGGTCTGATGTAATTAAGGTTGGCGGCAACACGTTTTCGAAATGGGTCACGAATAGTTTTTCTGGAGCGTTGCGCACCTGCATGGGGTCGTTGATGACTAAAGTGTCGGGATGGACGTGCTCAAGCAGATGGGTTGCGGTTATATATGCCATATCAAATGGTGGGTCCTGCCGCATTAGTATGACGTCAACTGTAGATAAATCGGTGACCTCCTGTTCCCCCGCAGAAAAATGATTTCCCATTTCTCGTCGAATTTGAATTGGCCGAATTTTGGCGAAAAGCTTGCCATCACGAAAAGCTAATTCGGACGGGAGATAGTAATAAAGCGAGTGCCCCCGTGTTTGCGCCTCCATAGCCAACACAAAGGTGCTATCAGTGTTAATATTGATCGTTTGGATCGGATCCATCTGGATCGCGACGGCTAAACTCATTTTATCCCCCGAAAAAAATAGGTGGTATCTTACCTAGTTAAGGCGCGACCGAACCCTATGCAACAGTATTTCGGCTTCGCCCCGTTCAACCTCGTTCATGGATTGCG
>CAYZDH010000031.1:3332-17324 GCA_964477025.1 uncultured Rhodospirillaceae bacterium
TAATTTTTGGCAGATATAGCCCGTTGTTTGATATTATTGAGTAATCTAATCAATGTGTCTCGGCGGCTAACTGGTGAATAATGGTCGGGGTGTAACTCTGCTGTCAGCCCCGCCATTTGTTTTAGAAGAGCCCGTAAACCCGCAACATTGTGTGCGATTCCATTGTTAAATGGATCAACGATTTGGCGACTTGTTCCTTTTTCCAGCCGGATTAAAAATTGTCCGGGAAAATTTATGCCTGTCGCCTCCCAATCCAGTCTGTGGGCGACTTCGAGATAAATAATTGCTAGGCCGACCGGGAGGCCTTTGCGACGATCGATGACGTCCATTAGATTAGCGTTTTGGGGGTCATCATAGGTATCTACATCTCCTGTATAGCGCCATTTAGTGGCGATGATATTGGCCAAAGCGCCTGTTCTTTTAGAAAGGCTGTGGTTTGTATCACTACTAACCATGCGGCTAACGCTGTTTGCTAATTCGCCTAAATGAACAAGATAGGGCTTTATATCTGAGAGGGGGCGATCTAATGCTGCTAACAAAAGTGCGGCCTCTCCAATCCCGAAGTCATCATCACCCCTTTCCCCCATTTTTCTGAGGGCGCCAAGGGTCTCCTCATTATTTAATGTTTTTTGCGCAGTCATTTCTTGTTTGTGCCGTTCACCTTTCGCCTACTATCGGTTTTCATGATCACATAATTGACGACACGTCGTACATATTTGATTTGCCGCGCATGATTACGGACGCGTGCTACTTCCTCCTCGCTTCCCGCGATGCCCATAAGATATACCGCGCCGCCCACTGTATCGATTGTGTAGTTAATTGAATTTACTTTTTCATCTAAGGCCAAGGTGGTTCTTAGTTGTGCTGAAATCCAACTGTCTCGCGCGAAATCGGATGCGCTATTTGTTTCTGAAACCCGAATTTCATTAATAACCTCCGTCACCCCTGAGGCCTTCCATGCAAGACGAACAGCATCTAACCGTTGCTGCGCAGTTGGAACTCTGCCGGTTAGTAAAACTCGTCCTTCGGAAATAGATATATCTACCCTAGTTAAAAGCGCCTCGTTGTAATCAAACCACAACCCGTTGATGTGCGTCCGGATTGCTAAATCAGTGGCCGCACTTTTTATGCTGCGTTCCTCAGACGCCGCCGTTGCTAACCAAGCGCTTGTTCCGACGGCAGCGCTAAAGCAGCCCGCAAGTAATGGAGCGAAGCCAATTAGCATCGCTACCATCTTCGCTATTTGACTAAAGGCGCCCACTTTCATCAAACCTTGTAAATTTTTATCGCTATTTTTGCACGGCTGCATGAATCGCTCCAAGCGCTGATTATTCAGCACAAAAAAGTTAGACCTAGAGACGGGCAAACATAAGTGCCACCCCCTAACTAATAACACCGGAATTAAATTAGGAGAGATTCGCGGCTTTTCATTGATCCCTGCTTATTTTGCTATCCGTTTTTACCCTTACTATTTCTTTTTACTGAAAACTTTGCCTTCAATTCGATAGCGCGTTGATAAAGCACCCGTCGGGGCAGCCCGGTTGCCTCCGCGACTAAGTTTGCAGCGTCTCTAACGCTTTGCCGGGTAATGGCATCTGTTAACAACGAGTCAATTTTTTCTTTTGATGGTGGCTCAGCCCCTTGAGGGGGGGCGACAACAATTGTAACCTCACCCTTTAATCTTGGGGTGGTTTCAATTTGGGCAGCTAAATTCTCTAGGGTGCCTCTAGCAATCCGTTCAAAGCGCTTAGTAAGCTCACGGGCTATGACGGCGTCTCGGCTCCCAAGAATTTCAGCCATGTCTGCTAAAGAGTTTGCGAGGCGTTTAGGAGATTCATAAAAGATTACGGTGGCATCGACTGCGGCGGTTCGGTTTAATATTCTGCGCCGGGCAATGGTCTTTGTTGGCAAAAACCCCTCAAAAACAAAACGGTCTGTTGGCAGGCCGGAAACACTTAACGCTGCTAAAAGGGCAGACGCACCTGGAACAGGGATTATTGAAATATCGTTTCCTAAAGCGGCTTTTACTAGCCGGTATCCGGGATCTGATACCAAAGGAGTCCCCGCATCTGAAACAAGCGCTACTGTTTCTCCTAATTTTAAGCGGTTAATAATTCCTGGCGTTACCCGACCTGCATTGTGCTCATGATATGAGATTAATTCAGCGGTAAGGCCGAATTCAAATTTAAGTTTGCCAGTCACTCTTGTGTCTTCGCATGCAATTGCATCCGCAACGCGTAAAACAGCTATGGCCCTCAGGGTTATATCGCTTAAATTGCCGATTGGAGTGGCAACAATATGGAGGCCAGGTTCTATATTTGTTGCAGAGAGTTTACTTGCTAGTACCTCAGCGATAGGTTTGGTTTTGGCCGGGCCGTTGCGGTTTGGTTCGTTTGGAAGACCGCTGGATGGATTGCTTAAACCAGTTTTTTTTTCTGCATCAAAACGCACAGACCCGCTATAGTAGTCTGCGCTGGATTTTCGCTGCCGCATTCTTGGGCGCTCTCTCTATCGGGCTCGCGGCTTGCGAGCCTTATAAAGTTAAAAGGCCGCCGATAAGCACGCAAGCCCGGTTGGTGATTGAGCTGCCACCATCTAAGGGACAAATTCCTCTGACCCCTGCGGTACCCTCGCAATATATGGAAACCTTGAAGCCCTCTCTTGCTGCTTTACCTCTTCTTCCAAAAATAACTTTGACTCCGCCTAAAGAAACTCTTGGCCAGGTGTCTGTTGGGCTGTTGCTACCAATTTCTGGGCAACACTCAAGCCTCGGAAAAGTAATGTTGCAGGCATCTTTATTGGCAATGTTTGAATTATCTGACGAAAACTTTGTTTTGTTGCCTCGTGATACCAAGGGTACCCACGAGGGCGCTGTATTGGCGGCAAAAGAGGCTATCCGCGCGGGGGCGCAGATTTTGCTGGGGCCCGTTTTTGGGAGATCTGCCCAAGCCGTGGCGCCGTTGGCTTCGAGGGCCGCTATCAATATGATTTCCTTTACAAACGATCGCACAGCGGCGTCTGACTCCACTTTTGTTTTTGGGCTTTTACCAGAGGATCGAATAAAACGAATTGTTTCGTATGCATTTTTAAAGGGTGTAAGGCGGTTTGCGGCCTTGATCCCCGAAGGTTCGTTCGGCGATAAAGTTGTAGCCGATTATTCGAAGGCGGTGTCTGAAGTCGGGGGCAATTTGGTCAAATCTGTGCGGTACAATCGGAATCACTCCTCATTGACTGCGGCGGTTAAGAAACTAGGGAATTATAACGCTCGTCAAAATGCCTTGTTGGTAAAACGAAAAAAGCTAAAAGAAATAAATAATAAAATGAGCCAGCTTGCTTTGAGGCGGCTTGATAAAAAAGAAGTACTCGGTGATTCACCTTTCGAAGCGGTGTTTTTGTTAGAGGCGGGTGAGGCGGTTAAGGCAACGGCCCCTCTATTGCCCTACTATGGGATTGATACCAGAAAGACCCGCATACTGGGAATAAATGATTGGTCGTCGCGTTCTATTCGACGTGAACCATCCCTAGCGGGGGCTTGGTATGCCGGGCTGTCTTCTGATGCGCTTAATGATTTTGTTAAACGCTTTAAGGCAGTTTTCAAGTCGTCACCTCATGCCCTGGCAGCATTGGCATACGATGCTACGGCGCTGGCCGCCGTAAAAGGAAGCCAAGGGAGTAGCGGATTTTCCTCTAAAGAGCTTACGGTTGGAAATGGCTTTATGGGAGCCGCGGGCCTTTTCCGGCTTCGTCAAGGCGGGCTGGTTGAGCACCGCTTTTCTGTGATCGAAGTACAACCAGATGGCATGAAGGTTATCAGCCCTGCCCCAGATTCATTTATGATCAACAAATAATAAAATAAGGCGAAGCCAAACTAAGCCAATTCGGATCCCGCCGCTTAGCTCAGTAAGGCTCCTAAGATAGCGTTAAGCCTAATCCGGCCTTCTTTTGTGGCGCGCAAACCCCGGTTGTCCAATATGAGATAATTTGCCTCTAATAGGGGCCTTAAACGTCGGGGTTCTAGCGCGTCCTCTAACTCCAGGCCGGTTCTCAATAAAAAGCTCCCCCGCGAAAGACCATCAGTGAGGCGTAATCCCATCATCAGAATTTCTTCTAGCCGGTTATTTGGACTGATTATTTTTTTGTATCGGGTGGCGTGACCTTGGGTTTCGGTTGCAGTTAACCAATTTTCTGGTCCGGGTATTTGCTCAGTCCCATAGCATGTGCCATTGATTACTATCCGCCCGTGGGCGCCTGGGCCGGCACCAATGTATTCTCCACCCGCCCAATAGCTTAAGTTGTGCCGGCATTCAGAGCCCGGTCGGGCGTGATTGGAGATTTCATATGCAGGCAGGCAGTGGTGTTCGCATATTTCTTGCGTTACATCAAAAAGGGCCACCGCATTTTCCTCGTCAGGTGGTATCAGTGTTCCTGTTCGTTGATCAATATAGAAGGGTGTGCCTTTTTCTATCGTTAGTTGATATAGTGACAGATGGTCCTCTGCGAGATCAATTGCTTCTTGCAGTTCATTAGCCCACGCGCCCACAGACTGTTTGGGGCGTGCATAAATTAGATCGAACGAAAACCGAGGGAAAGTTTTTGCTGCGAGCTTGATAGCGTTTATTGCGAGGTCTCGATCGTGATTTCTTCCGAGGAAATTTAAAGCATCATTTTCTAGCGATTGTACACCAATCGAAAGCCGATTAATCCCTGCGGCACGCAATTCTCTAAATTTTCCAGATTCGATAGAGGTCGGGTTTGCTTCCAGCGTAATTTCGATATCGTTAGCAAACGACCAATTTTTGGCGGCAAAACCTATTACAGCAGCGACGGTTGTCGGGTGCATTAGGGAAGGTGTGCCTCCGCCGAAAAAGATACTAGTCAGGGTTCGGCCCGGTGTGTCCGTTGCCCAGTGAGCAAGCTCTGCTAGAAGGGCGTCGCGCCAACGCTCCTGATCAACGTCTTCCCGGACGTGAGCGTTAAAATCACAATAGGGACACCGAGACAAACAAAATGGCCAGTGGATATAAAGTGCTAGTGCGTCAGTTTGTTCTTTTTGCATCTTAAGGTTAGGTGCCAAAACAGGCCCGGGCCAGCTTTTCAAATGCTTTTAAGCGATGACTTATTGAGTGTTTAAGGCCCGGTTCCATCTCGCCAAATGTTTTGGTGCTGCCTTTGGGTAGAAACATAGGGTCGTATCCGAAGCCCAGGCTACCTCGTTTCGGCCAGACAAGAGTGCCGTAAACACGGCCTATAAAATTTTCACTGTGGCCGTCTGGCCAGCACAAAGCGAGTACCGCGACAAAGTATGCGTCTCTGTCGCTGCTGTTTTTGAGACGGCATTCGACTAAATCCATTGCCTTATCAAAATCTTTTTCGGGCCCGGCCCACCGCGCTGAATAAATACCTGGATCGCCCTGAAGAGCAGGAACCACCAAACCCGAGTCATCTGCCAGGGCAGGCAGCTTGGCCACTTTTGAAGCTAAGCGTGCTTTAAGCTCAGCGTTGGCAGTAAAGGTTTTGCCGGTCTCTTCAGGTTCTTCGAGTCCTAAGGTGGCCGCAGAGACGGTCTCAACATTATAAGGCTGAAGCAAATCGCCTATCTCTCTGACTTTGCCTTGATTATGACTGGCGATAACAAGTTTTGATCCGGAAAATTGGCGATGTATTTTTGGCATATTTATATCATGATGATTTAATAGCTGCTCTCTGTAAGGCGGTTAACTCGCGCACCCCCTTAAAGGCAAGGTCGAGCAGTTGATTAAATAACTCGCGGCTAAAAGGGCCCTCTTCCGCAGTCCCTTGGATTTCAACTATACCACCACTGCCGGTGAGCACAAAATTAGCGTCAGCCTGAGCATTTGAATCTTCGGGGTAGTCTAAGTCGAGAACGGCAACGCCACCGCAAATACCGCATGATACCGCGCCCACAGAATCGCTTATTGGTATTTCATTCAAATGCCCATCGGACACTAGCTTGGAAAAAGCAATATGTAGGGCAACCCAGGCCCCTGTAATGGAAGCAGTGCGAGTGCCCCCATCGGCTTGAATTACATCGCAGTCGAGCCTAATTTGACGTTCTCCCATACTAGACAAATCAGTCACGGCCCTAAGTGACCGTCCAATTAATCTTTGAATTTCCTGCGTCCTCCCGCTTTGCTTGCCCCGCGCGGCCTCCCGACCGGTCCGGGTATGCGTTGATCTTGGCAGCATTCCATACTCAGCTGTGACCCATCCGTTGCCAGAGTTGCGGAGAAAGGGCGGGACATTTTCTTCAACCGTTGCGGTACACAAAACATGGGTATTGCCAAATTTTGCTAGGCAAGAGCCTTCAGCATAGGGGCTCACCCCTGGTTCAAGAAGGATGTCACGCATTTCGTCGTGTGCTCTGGCGGAGGGGCGGCTACTCATCTTTTCGTGCTCCTAATTGTGCTATCTGTTTTGTGGAATGCGGCGCAAGCTAGCCTGTGCAAACATTGACGTCCACCGCTACGTAATCTGATTCAGCTTATTGACGTTGAAAAACAGCATCACTACATTCAAAAGGTATTGAAAACGGCCGGATAGGGCCAAGACACGGGCTAAATAGGACAAAGAAACCCGCTCCAAAAAGCATTATAAGCGAACTTAACGACCGTTCGCGCACAGTTTTTTCAGAAATTGTTTCGTCCTATTTGGACGATGGTGAAGCCGTGGGGTCCCGAACGCTCTCGCGCCGTTTGGCTAATCCGTTGTCCGCCGCCAGCATCAGAAATGTTATGGCTGATCTAGAGGGGCTTGGCCTCCTTTATTCGGAACATGTGTCGGCGGGACGCTTGCCGACAGATCTCGGTCTTCGCCTTTTTGTAGATGGATTGATGGAGGTGGGAAGCCTTACTGATGGGGAACGGAAATCGATTGAGACACAATGTGCTACAGTAGGGAAAACTATTAACGAGGTGTTGGAAGAGGCGTCAGGCGCTCTATCAGGCTTATCTCGCTGTGCTGGCTTAGTCGTCGCCCCTAAAAGTGACCGGGCACTTAAGCATATTGAATTTGTAAGCCTGGGCGATGGGCGGGCGCTAGTCGTTATGGTGGCCGCAGACGGATTCGTTGAAAACCGGGTCATTGACATCCCGATCGGTACTCCGCCGTCTGCACTAGTGCGGGCATCTAACTATTTGAACTCTCGGCTTACAGGCAGAACCTTAATTGATGCCGGGGTTATGATTGAGCAGGAAATAGCGGATCATCGTGCCCAGATTGATGAATTGACGCGGGGTTTAGTTGAAGCCGGCCTTGCAACCTGGACGGATGAAGACGTTCGTGGGGCGTTGATAGTCAAAGGCCATGCGCGGTTGCTTGATGATGTTAGCGCGGTAGGAGATTTAGAGCGCGTACGGGCACTTTTTGATGCTTTGGATACTCGCGATCTTATGGCGCGTTTACTAGAGCTCACACAAACGGGCGACGGTGTTCAAATTTTTCTTGGTGCTGAGAATGACCTTTTTAATGTGGCGGGTTGCGCTATGGTTACAGCACCATTTACAGGTGCAAGTGGAGAGATTGTTGGTGCGGTCGGAGTAATAGGCCCGGCGCGCATAAATTATGCACGCATCATCCCAATTGTTGATTATACGGCACAGGTGGTCGGCAGGCTGCTTGGTAAAAAATAGGAAATTTAAAGTGGATACGAAAGATAAACAGCAAGAAGACGATTCTACAAAAAATAGCGAAGATCATGTGCCTGAGACAGAGGAGATGGTGGAAAATGAAGAAGATCAGTTGGCCGAGGTCGAAACTAACGAAAAAGAAGACGGTGGCGCCAAATCCCCGTGGTCAGAAGGAGGGGCTGAAGAGGAAATTGCAGACCTTAAGGATAAGTTGTTGCGTGCGCTGGCGGATAATGAAAACACTATTCGACGAGCAAAACGGGAACGGGAAGACACAGCAAAATACGCAGCCGCAAACTTTGCCCGTGATATGCTGACAGTTGGTGATAACCTTCGCCGTGCTCTTGATGCAGCCCCTGAAAGCTTGAGTGATGGCGACGATCAGACCAAAGCGTTTATGGAGGGAATTGATCTTACGAGTCGGGAATTGTTGAGTGTTTTAGAACGACATGGAATTAAGCAAATTTCCCCAGTCGGCGAAAAATTTAACCATGACCAGCATGAAGCACTGTTTGAGGTTCCTACATCGGATATGGAACCTGGGATGGTTGTACAGGTGATCGAAGACGGTTTCACAATCCATGACCGTTTGCTGCGGGCCGCTAAAGTGGGTGTATCCAAGGCGATTAGTAAGCCCGAAGCAAACGATGAGCAAGAGTTAGATGAAAAGTCTTAATCCATTTTAATTGAAGCCTTTTTTAGAAAAGGTGTAACTTTAGAGGACGCTAAACTTGGTTTTATGTTGCCCTGGTGCAATTTCGTAAAACGCTTTACATTGTTGGATTGTGCATATTTTTGGCCGAGATTGCCGTAAAAAGTCAACAAATTAGCACGAAGTTTCAAAAACATCTTATGCCGGTGCTTGCGGCCCCGGTATTTCGTCCCTATATACGCCCTACAATCAGCCGCCGTGGACTTGGGTCGCGGTGAGTTAATTTACAACACCAACATTTGGGGTTCTTGCTAGCGCCGTTAATTTGGGCAGCAGGAGTCGCCGTGAAATAAGAGGGCACTATGGCCAAAGTTATCGGTATAGATCTTGGAACAACGAATTCCTGTATTGCGGTTATGGAGGGGAGCGAGGCGCGCGTTATTGAAAATAGCGAAGGTGGGCGGACTACCCCGTCTATGATCGCATTTACAGAAGATGGCGAGCGTCTTGTTGGGCAGGCGGCAAAACGCCAAGGTGTAACTAATCCGGAAAATACGTTGTTTGCAATTAAGCGATTAATTGGCCGGACTTTTGACGATCCAATGACATCAAAAGATATTGATTTAGTGCCCTATTCTATCGTTAAGGCCGACAATGGTGATGCTTGGGTAAACTCCCGAGACAAGCAATATTCGCCAAGTGAGATCTCTGCCTTCATTCTGATGAAAATGAAAGAAACGGCTGAAGCCCACCTCGGCGAAGAGGTTACTGAGGCAGTAATTACAGTTCCGGCCTATTTCAATGACTCCCAGCGTCAGGCGACAAAAGATGCGGGCCGGATAGCAGGGTTAGAAGTCCTTAGGATCCTAAACGAGCCAACGGCTGCGGCGCTGGCCTACGGCCTTGACAAAAAAGCAAATGGTACGATTGCGGTTTATGATTTAGGCGGCGGGACGTTCGATGTGTCCATTCTTGAGATTGGTGATGGCGTATTCGAAGTTAAATCAACTAACGGCGACACCTTCCTCGGCGGCGAAGATTTTGATGCTAAAATTATTGATTATCTCGCGGACGAGTTCAAGAAAGAGCAAACCATCGATCTGCGTTCCGATAAACTCGCACTGCAACGTTTAAAGGAAGCCGCAGAAAAGGCTAAAATCGAACTTTCTTCGTCAACCCAGACCGAAGTGAATCTGCCATTTGTAACGGCTGATGCCTCTGGGCCAAAACACCTAAATATAAAAATTACCCGCGCTAAGCTTGAAGCGCTAGTCGAGGACCTCGTTACAAGCACGATTAATCCATGCAAAGCGGCATTAGAAGATGCCGGTCTTTCAGCGGGTGAAATAGACGAGGTCATTTTGGTCGGCGGGATGACGCGTATGCCCAAAGTTATTGAGGCAGTAAAATCTTTCTTTGGGCGCGAACCCCATCGTGGCGTTAATCCGGACGAGGTCGTTGCAACCGGCGCGGCAATCCAGGCGGGCGTTCTGACTGGCGATGTTAAAGACGTGCTGCTGCTTGATGTAACGCCGCTGTCGCTCGGGATAGAAACGCTTGGTGGTGTATTTACCAGGCTTATTGACCGCAATACGACGATCCCGACTAAAAAGAGCCAAACATTTTCTACAGCTGAAGACAATCAAAGCGCTGTTACAATTCGTGTGTTTCAGGGTGAGCGGGAGATGGCGGCTGATAATAAAATTCTTGGACAATTTGATTTGGTTGGTATCCCGGCATCTCCGCGTGGTGTGCCACAAATCGAAGTGACTTTCGATATAGACGCTAATGGAATAGTAAATGTTGCTGCAAAGGACAAGGCGACAGGGAAAGAACAGCAAATCCGTATTGAAGCGTCGGGCGGTCTCAGCGAAGAAGAAATTGACGACATGGTCAAGGAGGCCGAGAGCCATGCAGCAGATGATCAAGTCCGCAGAGAGAAGGTTGAGCTTGATAATCAGGCCGAAGGTTTAATTTATACAACAGAAAAAAACTTAACCGAACATGGAGAAAAGATTGATGAGTCTGACAAGGCTCAAGTCGAAACCGATGTGGCTGCGCTTCGTGAGGTTATGGATGGTGACGATATAGAATTAATTAAAGCTAAACTGGATGCATTAACGCAATCTTCAATGAAACTTGGAGAGGCTATGTATAAGGCGGAGCAAGAGAGCGCCGCTGCGGCAGCATCCGCTGCAGGGGCGGATGGCGCTGCTGCCGACGAGGCTGCCGGCGGGGCTCCTGGCGATGACGCAAAGGTAGTTGATGCTGACTTTGAGGAAGTTGAGGACGATAAAAAGGACAAATCTGCTTAGGCGACCTTTAGACGCGGTTCGAAAGTGTTGGAGTTCGCTTGATGGCTAAAGAAGATTTTTATGACATTTTGGGAATCGCCCAAAACTCTTCAGCTGATGAGATCAAAAAGGCGTATCGAAAAAAGGCGATGCAATATCACCCTGATCGGAATCAGGGCGATGATGCCGCCGAGCAAAAATTTAAAGAAATCAACGAAGCGTATGACGTTCTAAAGGATGACCAAAAGCGTGCTGCTTATGATCAGTTTGGGCATTCCGCCTTTGATGGCAGTGGTGGTGGCGGTGGTTTTGGCGGGGGCGGTTTCGCTGATATTTTTGATGAAATGTTTGGCGATTTTACGGGGCGCGCCCGGAGCGGTGGAGGACCGGCAAGAGGCTCTGATCTTCGTTACAATTTTGAAATCACACTTGATGACGCGCATCTAGGCAAAGAAACACGCATACGCGTGCCTACTTCGGTTGGTTGTGACACTTGCAGCGGAACGGGAGCCAAGAGGGGCACCCAGCCGACCACTTGTCCTACATGCCAGGGTACTGGGAAAGTAAGGGCTAATCAGGGTTTTTTTACTATCGAACGTACCTGCCCTACTTGTCATGGTGAGGGGCGTGTTATCGCGTCACCGTGCGACGATTGTGGCGGTTCTGGCACGGTCCGAAGAGAAAAAACACTTGAGGTAACAATTCCCGCCGGTGTTGAAGATGGAATGCGCATTCGGCTTTCGGGCGAAGGTGAGGCGGGAGGCCGAGGCGCACCATCAGGGGACCTCTATATTTTTATTTCGATTGCCACCCATCCACTTTTCCTGCGAAATCAGGCTGATATACTTTGCACTGTCCCTATTCCAATGACGACAGCTGCTTTGGGTGGCTCAGTTGAAGTGCCGTCCATAGATGGCAGCCGCGCGAAGGTTACAATACCTGTTGGTGCGCAATCCGGTCACCGTTTGAGGCTAAGAGGCAAGGGTATGAGCGGTTTGCACGGCAAAGGTCGTGGAGACATGTATATTGACCTTAAGGTTGAAACTCCCGTGAATCTTACGAAAGAACAAAAAGAAAAACTCAACGAATTTCAGGCGATGCTCAATTCACAAGATGAGGGGGGAAGAAAATCAACCAGTCCAGAATCTGAAGGGTTTTTCCAAAAAGCCAAAGAACTTTGGGATGATTTGACTGATTAACCTGACGAGAGCGGTGCGTTCGACATTATAACTGAATTGCGCCTCGCTTCTGCCTTTAGGTTTTTGGCGACCTCGATGTATTGTATGTGCACGCGAAGAGAGGGTTATGGAATGACAGACATGAAAATCGGCATTGTCGGAGCGTCCGGACGCATGGGCGGTGCGGTTATTAGGCAGGTAACTGAAACGAGTGGTTGTGTCGTTGCTGGTGCAACTGAACGTTTGGATAGCGACGCGATCGGCAGTGACGCCGGCGATATCTCGGGCTGTGGGGTTTTAGGTGTTGAGATCGTGAGTGACACGGAAACGCTATTTAAGGAAGTTGATGCTGTTATTGAGTTTTCTGTGCCCAACGCCACAGTTGAACATTGTTTTTGGGCCGCTGACGCAAGCTGTATACACATTATCGGTACCACGGGGTTGACGGAAGAGGATGAAGGCTCTCTAAAAGAAGCTTCTATGAAGACCACAATTGTCTATGCGCCAAATATGAGCATGGGCGTTAATATTCTTTTTGCATTGACCCGTCAGGTGTCATCAATTTTGGATGAGGACTTCGATATTGAAGTGGTTGAAATGCACCATCGCGGGAAAGTGGATGCTCCTTCTGGTACAGCGCTCGGCCTAGGGCGCGCCGCCGCTGCGGGGCGGGGCACAAAATTGGAAAGATCTGGGGTGTTGTCGCGAGAGGGTATTACCGGGGCCCGTGAACGTGGGGCTATCGGCTTTGCGACATTACGGGGTGGCGATGTCGCAGGAGATCATAAAGTAATTTTTGCGGCTGATGGTGAACGCATCGAACTTAGTCATAAGGCGGGCTCCCGTCAGATTTTCGCTCGTGGTGCGGTGCAGGCTGCGCTATGGGCGCGTTCTAAAAATAAGGGCTTATATTCGATGCTTGATGTGCTGAACATTAATGGTGAATGAAACCACTTGATCGGATGACCGTAATCTGGTGCCAATCCAAATGTTCTATGACCAATTAAATTTGCGTCTTCAAGGTTAGGAATTGTTCTTAATAAAAATATTAGATTTGTAAATGGTTTTGGTGGTAATGGGATGAAATTAAGGCGGGATTTGGGTAAATAGTTTATGGTGATGAGACGGGAAAATGTCGAAGAGTTTTATCGGCGCTTGGCTGAGGCTGACCCGGAGCCAAAAGGCGAGCTCAATTATGTTAATGAATATACTTTATTAGTTGCCGTTGTTTTGTCTGCGCAAGCGACTGATATTGGGGTAAACCGAGCAACCAAAGACCTTTTTGAAATTGCTGACACGCCCGAGAAAATGGTGAAACTTGGAAAAAGGAAGCTAACGTCACACATCAAAACGATAGGTCTTTATCGAACCAAGGCACAGAACGTTATTGGGCTGAGCGAAAAACTAATTGAGGATCATGACAGCAACGTGCCTAAAGATCGTGATGCTCTGATAAAGTTGCCGGGTGTTGGCCGTAAGACCGCAAATGTCGTCCTGAATATTGCGTTTGGTGTTCCAACCATAGCCGTTGATACCCATATCTTTCGTATAGGAAATCGAACTGGTATAGCGCGCGGCAAGAACGTCGATATTGTTGAGCAAGGGCTCTTAAAACAAACCCCAAGAAAATATATGCAGCATGCACACCATTGGCTAATTTTACATGGACGTTATGTGTGTAAGGCCAGAAAGCCTAACTGTCCTGATTGTATGCTTTCTGATCTCTGCCAATACAAAGAAAAGACGATGCTTACCCATTGATCGATATTCCTCTTATTTTAACTCAATTTACCTTTTACAAATCTATGCCGGATGATGTTTAGGCAGCGCAAAGTTTCAGTACGTGTCCCCTGTGGCATGCGTGCCTCTATATAATTTACCAGCAGGGCATTGGCGGCGGCGGTTTTGAGAGGCTGATAGAGATATATATCCAACAAACAGGCTTTATCATGATATCGCCAAATTTCTGCCGGGCGATCACTACGTTTAAAGCTTGGCCTTCCTAAAACCTTTATGAGCGCGCTGTTGTTTTGGCCAAGTATTTCAGCCAATGAAATTGGTTTAATCGGAGCCTCTTTTTGATCAGGTTTATTTGGACTAGAAATAGTTTTATTAAAGGCGGCTATTTTATCTGGTGCTGGTTGAGAAATACTCCCATTCTTTTTTCTCGGAGCATTATCAGAATAATCAAGATCGTTACTTGGTGTGATACAAGCTGATAA
>CAYZDH010000031.1:17424-18788 GCA_964477025.1 uncultured Rhodospirillaceae bacterium
TTCAGCTATATCAATTTCTGCCTCGCCTTTGAAAGTGCCGGTCTCTGTAATTTCTATTTCACGGCAAGCTGAAATATTTGTTTCTACACAACCCTCAACAACAAGCTTTTCGCAAGCACTAATTTCCCCGCTTAGAACTATATCACGACCAATTAGTAGTTTTTTGCTGTCGCCATAATTTCCAACGGCTCGGTCTTCCGAGCCAATTCCAGTATACTCGCGCGCGCGATTAAGCGTAGCTGGGCGGATTCCATCACGCCCAGCCGGCATTATTGGCGGTCTACGTTTGTCGGCAGGAAGTGTTTGTCCCCCGTTTCCGCTCAATTGGTCCGTTTCATCTGGGTTCTTGGTGAACATTTATTTAGTCCTTTTTAAACTCGGGGTTTTATATGACTGCGCCTTATGCCCCACAACTTTTTCCCTGCGTTAATAATCTCCTAGGCCATCCATTTAAAAATGGAGAATCTAGTTTGATACAAAACCTAACCTAAACCACCTATACCAATGGCATAGCTATAAGTGTGGTGATTAACATAGCTGTAATACAAAAACGAGTCCGGTGTTTTACTAAAAACATACCTTAAATTTTAAGCCGGCATGGCAGTACTTACTAATAATACGCTTTACTTAAAAGATATCCGTTAAGTTATGAGAACACAAAAATATTTATTGGTTAAAAATGTCGGGTGAAAAAATTAGTTAAGCGGTCTCTGGAGTTCAAATGGGTTTTAAATGCGAAGACCTCCATACCCTGGGATTGCATCAAAGACCAACTTACTTTTGACCACAGAAAATAAAGGTGAGTCAGACAATTGTCTCTTGGCGGAATTTACGCGGAGGCTATACTCGCTTCGCTCGCAATCTGGAGGGAAATGAATGACCACTGCGCGTTATGATGTAATTGGTGTTGGTAATGCTATTGTTGATGTGATTGCTGCTGTTTCCGAAAACTTGATTTTAAAACTCAAACTTGAAAAAGGTGGGATGACCCTAATTGATGCTGATAGGGGAGAAGAAATCTACGCATCCATGAGCAAAACGACCGAAACTTCAGGAGGTTCAGCAGCAAATACGCTAGCAGGGATAGCGTCTTTTGGTGGAAAAGGTGCTTACATTGGGAAAATCAATGATGACGCACTTGGTCGTGTTTTTCGTGATGATTTAATAAAAATAGGAGTCGACTATAAAACACGGCCTGGTTTGGGAGGGCCCCCTACAGCGCGATGTTTAATTTTAGTTACGCCCGATGCTGAGCGGACCATGCAGACTTGCCTTGGAGTTTCAGTTGACTTGGGCCCGGATGACATCGATGAAAAAGCTATTGCGTCCGCTGAAATAACATATCTTGAGGGCTATTTGTTTGA
>CAYZDH010000032.1:0-11814 GCA_964477025.1 uncultured Rhodospirillaceae bacterium
TTTACCCAAAAATACGGCAACGGAACGCACACCACCAGCGATATACCGTGCTGTACCCCATCTTTGGAAATGGACCGATATAGAACCTTACCTCCACCGGATCGCCGAAATAGCTCCATTGGAATTTACGGATAGGCAGCAATTTTTATTGCTAAACCCTGCCCTCGGAGGCGCGCTCCGCGTCACCAATACGATTAGGGTTGCTATCTCAATATACAAACCCGGTGACAAGGCTAAAAATCATATGCACACACCGAATGCCAGCCGAACAATTCTATCCAATACGGGTGGCTATACGTCAGTCGATGGCGAAATTTGCGACGCTAAACGCGGCGATCTAATCCTTACCCCAAATGGTCCCTGGCATGGACATGGGAACGATAGTGATGAGCCGGTAATATGGATGGATATACTTGACTGGCCTCTACTAGAGCAACTTGATTGTATCTGGATTGAAGACGAAAACCCAACCAAAATGGCAAACTCATCTAGTTTTTCATCTGCATATTCGAAACGGCATTACGGTGAGGGAGGTATAGTGCCGACATTTGCACCCAACAATCGGGGCACGGGAGAGGGCAGCTCTCCACTGATGCATTATCGAGGGGCAGATGTAAGAGCTACGCTTGAAGGACTCGTGATAGAAGAAGGTGACGCCTACGAAGGCATACAAATCAAATTCACAAACCCTATCGACGGCAACCCGGTATTCTCTACACTTGGCTATAATGCTCAGCTATTACGGCCAAACGAAAAGACACTACCGTGCCGCCAAACTGCCAGCACTCTATACTGCTGCATAGACGGCCATGGATATACAGAAGTCGGCGGCCAACGTTTAGAATGGCGTAAAAACGACATATTTTTAGTACCCAATCACCTTTGGCGACATCACGTCAATTTAGAGAAGTCTACAAACGCTATTTTGTATAGCGTTACAGATGCCCCCCTGTTGAAAAAGATCGGCCACTTCCGATCTCAGGGCCAAACTCAGGCCGGCGATATTGTAACGCTTAATGGCTAGGCCTTAACGCAAAACAAAGGGGTTCGGCACCTCGGTCGCAGTGGAAATCCACACACATTTCTGCTGGAGATATTCTTTAATCATCTCTTGTCCACTTTCCCGTCCTAAGCCCGACTGTTTGTAGCCACCAAAGGGCGACATATAACTCACTGCTCGATAGGTGTTTACCCAAACAGTTCCAGCCTCTAATCGGTCTGCCATGATCATCGCTCGGCGAATATTTTGGGTCCAAACACCGGCAGCCAAACCATAGACAACATCATTTCCAATTTCGATAGCTTCTTCCTCGTCTTTGAAAGGGATCACCGATAGCACTGGACCGAAAACTTCTTCCTGCGCAATTCGCATTGAATTTTTTACCCCGGTAAAGATGGTGGGCTCGACAAACCAACCATCACCACATTCCGCCGAATTCGCCTTTGCACCGCCGAGCACCGCCTCTGCACCTTCACCTTTAGCAATATCTATGTAGTCAAGGATCTTCTCAAATTGCGGGATATTAGTAACTGGCCCGACCTGTGTATCCATATTCATGGGGTCACCCATTTTAGCAGTCTCCGCAAGCGCCACTAGCTTGTCGACAAACTCGTTATGAATGCTTTCCTGCACAAGAAGACGTGAGCCTGCAATGCATGTTTGACCTGTTGCCGCAAAGATACCAGAGATAGCTCCCTTTACAGCATTATCAATCTCAGCATCATCGAAAACGATATTAGGTGACTTGCCGCCAAGCTCCATTGTAACGTGCTTCATATGCTTGGCTGCAGCCTGATAGATTTGCGTGCCTGTAGTATCGGATCCAGTAAAGGCGACTTTAGCAACCTTCGGGTGTTCAACCAGCGAGGCACCGACATCTGCGCCAAAACCAGTTACTACATTTATGACGCCCGGCGGAAAACCTACCTGCTCAACTATTTTCATAAATTCTAACGTAGAAACTGATGTGTATTCTGACGGCTTAACCACAGCCGTATTTCCGGCGGCAAGCAGAGGTGCTAGTTTCCAAGTCAGCAGTAACAACGGGGAGTTCCACGGTATGATGCAGGCAACGACACCAAGTGGCTCCCAAACTGTGTAGTTAAATGTTGCGGGCTTATCGATTGGGATCACAGATCCTTCTATCTTATCACAAAGGCCTCCGTAATACTGATACCATTGGGTTAGGTATTTACACTGGACACCCATCTCAGCAATTAGCTTGCCATTATCTCTGGTTTCCATCTCACCAAGATGTTCGGCGGCGGCCATGAGTGCGTCACCAAATTTCCGTAAGAGGGCTCCGCGGGCCGATGCCGTCATCGACCGCCACTCACTGCCGGGGCGACCCGCCTGATACGCCGCCTCTACCGCGGCATCGACATCGGCGACACCTCCCTTTGGTATCTCTGCCCATGGCTGCGCCGTGTATGGATTATAACTTTCAAATGTTTCCCCACTGGCGGCACCAACCCATTGGCCGCCAATCACCATTTCAAACTTTTCTAGCTCGGCCATTTATTTCTCCTATCAAATATGACTTTGTCGGCAGGGTCAGATAGACCCCAACAGGTTTTCGCGAAAACGATGTTTCAATGTCGGGCCATCCCGCGGCGGTAAAATCATTGGCTGACCAACTCCCGTTACTTTGACATCGACAAATACCGGTCCGGTTGCTTTATAAAGTATCTTAATCGCCTCATTCAGCTCTCTTGCTGTATAGACAGTCGAAGTAGTTTGAAATCCTGCACCCGAGGCCATGACGGCCAAATCTACACCGTGCTCAGTATGGGTCTCTTGCATCCCTGTCTCGCCATAGCGCTGGTTATCGATAATACAAACCGCAAGATTAGAGGGTCTTTGAACCGCGACCGTTGCTAGTCCTCCAACACCCATGAGCATCTCACCGTCACCGGTAATGACAAGCACTCGGCGCTTCGGCTGCGCTAAGGCAAGCCCTAAACCAGTAAGAACTGCGCCGCCCATACCACCCCAAAGATAAAAATTATTAGGGTTATCTTCAACAGATGCGGCATCCCATGTGGGGGCCCCAAGCCCGGTTACCAACAATAAGTCATCTCGTTGTTTTAAAATACTTGCGACTACTTTGCGACGATCTAACGTGATTTTTTTTCGCGCTGGCATTATTTTGTCCAATCCTTAAACCCAACCACCCGCTGTCCAATTAATACTGCCACCATGCGTCCACCCTCAAAGGAGAGTTTGGCGGCTGCCTCAACAGTTTCCGCAATTTTTGATGCGTCATCCACTCGGTGTACAATTACACCCGCAGCCGTCAGGACGGATTCCGTAGCCTGACCCATTGGCACCTGCCAGGGATTGAATTCGCCCCAGTCACCTCGCATCGTGACCAACATTAAGAGCGGAAACCGACATTCATTTGCCATACCGAGCATATTTATTACATTGCCGACACCGGAAGATTGCATCAACAATGTGCCGGCTTCTCCACCCAGCCAAGCACCAGATAGAACAGCAACGCCTTCCTGTTCAGATGTCAGCAATACCGGTTTAATGGAATTGTCTGCGATAGCCATTTTGATCAGCGATGAATGACCTGCGTCCGGCACATAGGCGACTTGACGAACATTTGCTGCCTTAAGAATGTTAAAAACATCTTTAGACCAGTTGTTTTGCTTTTTCGTCATTCCTTTATATACCCTCAACCGCAACGGCATCCCGAAAACGCCTTGACACAAATGTACCGTCCTTTGGAGCATCGATCCTCGCAGAAGACTTACTCAACACCTTCACTACAGCGAAGTATGGGCCCGGCGCGCCATGAATACGGGGCAGCTCATTTTCTAACTCTTTGTTTGTCGTAATCAGAGCCGTTTGTTTAAATCCAGAAGCTTCTGCGATACCAACCAGGTCAACGCCCCGACCTGTATGGGTATGTTGATTTCCGGTAGCGCCATAGGCCTGATTATCGATCACGATAATAGATAGGTTTTTTGGCTGTTCAACACCAACAGTTGCAAGACTACCGACCCCTGCCAACAGTTCACCATCTCCGGTAATGGTCAAAATACGGCGATTTGGCTGCGCCAGTGCGACACCAAATGCCACCATAGTCGCCCCACCCATTACGCCTGCCAGATACATGTTCTTCGGGTCATCATTGGCCGAGGCGACATCATGTACTGCGTTACCAATACCTGTAACTACAGCCGCATCCCCCCGCTCTTTTAAAATTCGATGGACCACTTTACGACGCTGCAGGGTAAATTTCGTTTTTGTTTGTAAACCCATTAACCCTTACCTCCACTCTCGGATATTCGCTGAGAAATTACTACTGCCACCGCTCGGTTTGAATCAAAAGCCATTTTTGCAGCTGCATTTACTGTCTCTGGAACCTTCTCTGCTAGATCCACCTGATGCACTATTACCTTCGCGGCTTCCAACGCAGGGATTGTACTCTGGCCCATCGGGACCTGCCACGGAAAGGTCTCCCCCCATTCGCCTCTCATCGACACCATCGCTAACAATGGGATCCGGCATTCCTGTATCATCGAGAGCATATTTATACAGTTTCCTACACCCCCCGACTGGGTCAGCAAAACACCGCGCTGACCGCCGAGCCAGGCGCCAGCCACCTGAGCAACCCCCTCTTCCTCGGTTGTCAAGACGACTGACCGCATCGACCTATCGGCCTGACAGAGCTCTATTAGTTTTGCGAGCCCGCCATCGGGAACGTAGGCTACCTGTTTTATACCAATTTTTTTAAAAAGCTGGTGTACATCTTGTGACCAGTGCCAGCTTTTATTCTTTCTTTTCACCATCAGATCTTTTTATGCTCCGCTATAATTTTTAAAACCCCATCGAGCCATACAACCCTTTGCTTTGCCGCTTCAATTGCCTTACCACGCGACGCGAAAACATCATTCTCAAAATGTCCTATTCTAAACCAACCAGTCTTCGTTTCGGGGTCCCGTCGAAATTCATCAAAGCCGAACGTCCCATCCGCACGCTGGAAAATATCAACGCATCGGTCACCATCAAAGGTTTCAATTGAAGACAAAACAACTGGGGACATTAGTCGCTAAAAAGCCTTTTTTCCGAAGCTATAGAGTGAAACAAGCCAGCATAACACGCAAGGTTGGATATTATTTTTACGGAGTTGCGACTGTTTTAACTCTCCTACCTCGTGTCCCGTATAGATGAAACAGCTAAACGAATACATTATTCTTGGTTAGAAAGCCTGCAGACTTGTTATAAATTGTATCGTTGGAATGGAGAAATATATCATGCCAAAGCACCTACCTCTTATATCCACGTTGTCAGCTTTAACGCTTCTACTTGTCTTGCCAACTTCTGGCAGTGCCAATGACAGCCCAAGTTCTCACGTTCTCCAGCTTGCCCAAGCCGAAAAAGTTGCAAAACCCGAAAAATACAGAAAAAGGAAAGGGCGACGGCAGGGTAGGTATTTTATGCGCCTTTATGACACGAATAATGATGGCAAGGTCACGACTGACGAAATAGCTAATGATCAGGCCCGGATGCTCAACGCTATAGATCTCAACAACGATAAAAGCCTTTCGGTAGACGAGATGCGTCGGCGTGGCCGAAGCTTGCAAATTTGGCGGTCTGTGACGCTATTTGATCTTCTAGATACAGACGGCAATCAAAAAATTTCTGCTGGAGAATTATCTGCGCCTATGAAACGCCTCTTTAAACGCTATGACGTCAATAACGACAAAGGCCTTTCAGTGAATGAAATGCGCCGGCGTGGCAGAAACCCCAAAATTTGGCGATCTGCAACACTATTTGAGCTACTGGATACAAATGATAATCAAAAAATTTCTGCTGGAGAATTATCCGCACCAATGAAACGTTGGTTTAAACGATATGACGCCAATGGTGATGGTGTCCTAGAAAATTACGAGGTAAAGAATAAGAGGTTTAAGCGCCGTGGTAAGCAGCGTGGTCGCCAATTTCGATAAGCTTAGCCAAACCCAGGAGGTAAGTTTTGAACCGTGTTGCCACCGAAAATGGGACCGTCAAATTCCAAAATAATATTGTGACGGATGGTTTCGTATCGGATGCCATACTCCTTGCGCAAATTAGCAGCGGAAATATGGCAGCCTGGGAGGTAATTGTAGACCGGCATTTGGCAGCGGTTAGCCGCTACGCCGCCTACATACTTGGTGATATCGGGCAGAGTGAAGACGTCGCGCAGGAGACATTTATCCGCCTTATGAAAAAGGCACATACCTGGGAGCCGGGCGACGCAACCCTCAAAGGTTGGCTATTCAAAGTCGCCCGCAACCTATGCATCGATCATAAGCGTAAGAAAAGAACCGATCCTATTGAAACCGCCTATGACCTATTAGACCCTAACGATAATAACACAACAGACCGACGAATTGATATCGCAAACATAGTAAAGACTGCGCTCGGTTTGCTGCCTGAGCGCCAGAAAACTGCTATAGTTTTGGTTCATTACGAAGGGTTTTCCGGCGCCGAAACTGCGGAGTTGCTCGATATTTCTGTCGAGGCCGTTGAGTCCCTTCTAGCTCGAGGCCGGCGCAACCTAAGGCAAACACTCCAGCCGCATGCCATAGAATTTCTTGGAGAAAGATAATGGTTGATCAAATCGAAGTAATTTCCCTGGATCGAATAGGACAACTTATCGATGCATATGGCGCAAACACTGACAGGTGGCCAACTCCGGAACGTGACCTCGCACTCGTTTTTATCGCGTCATCTTCTAACGCTCGAAGGCTCATTGAAGAAGCAAAGAAGCTGGATGAAGAGCTCAACACCCTACCCCAGCCGAAATTATCGCCAAGGCTAAAGAGGGCCGTCCTTGATGCTTTCACCCCACCCACTACAGCAAATGAAAATAGCGGGACCATAGGTGCTCTTAAAAGTTGGAGTTCTTGGACAAATTTAAGTTGGCATAAGTCAGTAGCTGCCGCGGCAATTTTTGGTCTCGTTTGTGGCGTCGGGATTTCCCAAGTCTTCACTCCGGCCGGCACCACGGTCAATGCACAGCAGACAACGCAAGCATCGGGTCCTGAGATATTCGAGCAATCGCCTCAGAGTGGTATTACTCAACTGGCACTAACTGGAGAATACCCCACCGTTTTAGTTGATTTAGAGCCCCAAACCGGCGACGGAGATGATGGCGTTGAAGAAGAGCCAGCAATCCCCCTAATCTAACTCTACCCCTCGTTTCGCTCAGCTGCCCGTATATTTAGGCTTACGTTTTTCTGCAAAGGCGTCGATGCCTTCCTTATAATCGGCTGTCGATCTCAGCTTCTCATAGGAGTGACCCTCGATATCCAAAGCAACCTTCAGACTGGTATCATAGACTGAGTTAAGGACGCGCTTTAGAGCTCTTAGGGCTAATGGAGCCTTCGCATTGAGGTTCGCCGCATAATCTTCAATTAACACAGTCAACCCATCTGAATCTTCCGCCACATCGGTTATCAGACCCCACTCTTTCGCCTGCAGTGCCGGAATTCTTTTGCCGAGCATAACCATATCCTTCGCACGAGTGAGCCCGGCAATTTTTACCACACGCACGCTGCCGCCAGAGCCCGGCATTTCCCCAAGATTAATTTCTGGCAACGCAACTAGTGTTTCCTTTGTTGCCAGACGAAAATCGCAAGCCATCGCCAACTCAAAGCCAACCCCAAACGCATACTTCTCCAAAGCCGCGATAACTGGCTTACTGCAACGTTCCGGCGCACCAATATTCCAAGCGAGGTCAGACATGCCATCGAACGGGATGTCAGGAAAACTTTTTACATCACCGCCTGACGTATAAGTTCCACCTTCTCCGCGTATCACGATGACACCCACGTCGTCATCTTGGTCCATTGCCTCAATTAACGCACGGATTTGCGATCTGCCGGTATAAGAGACGATATTTAATGGCGGCCTATCCAGAATTAAATAGCCAATCCTTTTTTCCCCATCGACTTCTACTCTAATTCCGTCCAGCTTTTTCAATACAGACGCTCGGTCAGTCGCGTAATCTTTATTCATTCTTATATTTCCTTCACAACGTGCTCTCAAAATCTTTTGAAACGGTATATTCACAATCTCTTAGATGGCGCCTTAAAAGCTTCCCCGACGCAGATTTCGGCAAAGCATCAACGAACACATATGCTCGTGGCCGTTTAAACCGCGCGAGAGTTGATTTTGTACAAAATTCATCGAGCGCTTTAGCTGTAGCTTTTTGGCTGGCCGCCTCGATAAAAGCAACCACCTTTTGTCCCCAACGTTTGTCTTGCAGACCAACCACGGCTGCAGAAGAGACTAAATCGCAATTAGAAAGTATATCTTCAACTTCCTCCGGGTGAATATTTTCTCCACCTGAGATAATCATGTCATCTATCCGACCAGACAAAAATAACTCACCATCATCATCAAAGTATCCAAGGTCGCCGGTGAAATACCACCCTTCGCGGATAGCTTTTAAATCTGCGTCGGGCCGGTTCCAATATCCTGAAAATGCCTCGGGGCTCTGCATAGTTGCAATTACTTCACCAATTTGATTTGCCGGCAAAATTTCGTCTGGTTTTACCATGGCATCAGCATCAGCACGCACCACCCGGATCATCTGATTCACTCCTGGCCAACCGGCAGCTCCTGGTTTGCGATCAAGATGGTCGCAAAAAGTAAAGGTAAATATCTCGCTTGAACCATAATAGTTTGCAAAAATTTTTGGCTTTAAAAAGTTAACACAACGACGTTCAAGCTCGTTTGTCATCGACATGCCCGCATAAGCAACGTTAGAGACAGACGAAACATCTACTGTTGAGAGATTTTCATGCGCCAGCATGTCATGAAACATCGTAGGCACTAGAAATAATGAATTGATCTTCTCTACTTCAACAAGACGTAACGCCTCAGCAGCGTTAAAACCCCGCATATTAATAAAAGCGCCGTTAATAATCGTGGAGCAAAGCAAAACCCGTATTCCCATTGTATGGAACAGTGGCATTACACCAAGCGCGCTATCACCAAACTGGTAACGCAAATGCGCAACAACAGACGACGCTGCTATACGCTCCGCACTATGAGAACGTGGAACACCCTTGGGACGACCAGTCGTACCAGATGTATATAGCATCAAACAAATGTCGCTCTCTTGCCCCCCGACAGGGCCGACAACCGGTTCAAATTTCAGGAGATCCGAAAAGCTCGTACCGGGCAAGCTATCGCCAACGCTAATTAGCGCTTCTTCGGGGAGCCCCACTTCATTTTTAGCAACCTGAACAGCCACAGCGGTTGCGTCATCGAAAGCAATTAAATGAGGCTCGGAATCACTCAGAACGAAGGCTATGTCATCTGATGTCGCCCGCCAGTTAAAAGGTGTAAAGACCGCCCCCAACATCTGGCATCCCCAATAAAGCGTCGCCATTTCATAACGATTTGCCATGACACAAACGAGATGATGACCTCTAGTAAGACCTAACGCCGACAGACCGCTAGCGACCCTTCGAATATCGTCTTGCCACGACACAAAATCGCGTCTGATCTCGCCATCAACCAGCGCTAGGGCTTTTGGTTCGCGGGCGACAGCAACGTCAAAAGCGGTTCCGAGGTCCATTGAAAAATCAGATTACTTGCGGAGCTATTTGGTTTGGGCCGAGCCGGTCACCTTGACAAACCGGTCCAACATCCCGTCAAGCATCTGATCAAGATCAGCGTCGACAAGCCCACCATTAACCTCAAAAGCCTGATTTGCTTGGGCCAACGAAAAACTATCTCCAGAGAGCCATAAGCCCATAAAGGACAGGGCAGGCCGGATTGCGATTAAACCCCGCGCACCACCAACCAAGCTCGGCGCGGCCGAAGCGAGAAAGCAAATCTTGCCAATCGTTGGATAGGGCCTGATACGCGACAACCAATCGATGGCGTTCTTCAAAGGACCAGGAACCCCATAATTGTATTCGGGGGAGACAATTACAATGGCGTCAGCGGCAGTGATGCGTTTGGCAAGTTCTTGCGTTCCTGCTGGAATTCCATCGGAAACTTCCAGGTCTCCGTCAAAGAGCGGCATATCAAATTCTCTAAAATCTGCAATATCAACATCCGCTCCTAAAGCGTCCAATTTGCCGGCTATTAGGTTGGCCAACTTCTTATTCACAGACTCTTTGCGAAGCGATCCAGCAAAAACAAGTATACGCATCAAAAATTCCCCTTATTGCTCTTCTGGCTTTACGTTAAAAGTTTAAGCATCATAATCCTACCCGCGCCTAGGGTCCATTCGCTTCTCTTTTCAGCCGCCAATATAACAAGTTAAAAATTTAATTTTGTCTGTAATTAAGCAAAAACTATGATCGACGTAATCGAGACTAAGTCACAGGAAGAAATGCAGAAAGCCTTTAACATTCGTCGCATTGTGTTTTGCGATGAACAAAAGGTCGATCCCGAACTAGAGTTCGATGGGTTAGATTTAAAGTGCCAGCACTACCTTGCGGTTCGAAATGATCGGGCAATTGGCACGGCGAGGTTAAGAATAGATAACCCCAATAAAATTAAAATAGAGCGTGTCGCCGTATTGTTAAAAGAACGCGGCAAAGGAGTAGGACAAGCCCTTATGCGGCGGGCCATCAATGATGCACAAAACAAAAAGGGGTGTACCATTGCGATTCATGCTCAGAGCCATGCTCAGAGATTTTATGAAACTCTAGGTTTTAAACAAATTGGTGCAGAATTCGAGGAAGCTGGAATCCCTCATATTTATATGGAATATTTGAATTAGCCTTGTGCACCCGAAATTGCTCCGTAAACTAGATTGCTTACCAGGATGGTTGTGTATGAGAATTATTGAGAAATATCTCGCTCCAAAAAACACCGGTTGGGCAACGGAACTGAAAGTTGGTCAGGTGTTACGCCTTACTGCTAGAACAATCATCGATTTCGTAGCCTTCGATGCTATTGATTATGGCGAGGCCTTCGACCAAGCGCCAACTAAGGAAGCTAGCGGCTGCATCTATTTGAAGCGAGGCCATCAGATGTTATCGCGGCGCGGCGCGCCCTTGATGACGGTGATCACTGATGAATTCGATGGTATTGGTACCCACGACATGCAATTTGGTATGTGTGGCCGCTCTCGTCACAAGCGAGCCCAAGAAGAGGGTCGTCTCAGTGAATACCTCCACGGCCAAAATATGGAGCTGCCGGATCATGGGTGCACCGAAAATCTCACTTGGGCGTTGGAGCCCTGGGGTATCCCATACGAAAACATCCCCAGCCCTGTAAATTTTTTCCAAAATATGGCGATTGATCAGGCAACAAGCTGTATGAAACGTACCCAAATCCGCCCAGAAAAACCTGTAAAAATAGAATTACGGGCAGAACGAGATTTACTTGTTGGGTTTAGCGCTTGTCCCGACATGGCGTCAAAAACTCGGGGTCTTGAAGTCGGCGCAACCGTGTTTGAAGTTTAATCTAAACCAGAGAACTGGGGTCAATTGAATGGATGTCATTAGCGAAGAGACCGTCTCTCCACAAAAGGGCTGGACCGGCACTGTCAATAAAGGTCAGGTACTGAGAATTACAGGGCGCAGCGTAATCGATTTTAACGCCTTTAAATCTGATAACATTAGCGAATACTTTGATACTGCCCGAACACGCATCTATAACCTCAATATGTACCCGACCAAGGGCCATAGGCTGTTCAGCAAGCAGAACAATCCGATGATGCGGTTTGTAGAAGATGGGTTCGCGGGTTTAGGACTGCATGATTTGCAATCCGGACACGGCTGTGCGGAAGGTATGCTATCAGTTCTGAGTAATCTTAATATTACTTTTTTGAACCTTCCCGACGC